>NZ_JBHWUO010000080.1:0-25021 GCF_042736975.1 Streptomyces sp. NPDC059989 | reverse complement strand
CTTCGTCTTGTCTTCGTTCCCGCTCAGGACCAGGAGGTCGTCCACGCTCGGCTGCTTCTCCGACGCGAGGAGCACGGGAGCGATGGATGCCAGGTACGCCTTGGACGCGTGTTCCACCGCGACCGCCATGTGGTGCACGGCGAAGTCCTGGTCGATGGGCTCCTCCAGGTACGCGTCGACAGCCGTACGCGCCCACTTCCGGGCCGATATCAGCAGGTGCTCGTGGATCGATTCGTCCGACATGCGCATCACGGTAGAGGCGCGGTGTGCGAGTGCACTGCGAATTTGGCGGCCGGAACAAGGTGAACGGGCAGGGTGGAATCGTGTCCGGGCGTCGCTCATCATCAGGGGATGGGGGAACAGATGGACGTGGCGCTGCTGCGGAGGCTGCTCGACGGCGTGCTCCTCACGCTGTACAGGCGCTATACCGAGAAGGAACTGCCGGCGCTGTGCGAGCGCCTCGGCCTTCCCGCGCCCAGCGAGGGGGACACCAAGCATGAGCGCCTGGTGGCGAGCCTGAAAGCCTGTCCCGATGACAGCCTGCCGGATGTCGCCGATGCGGTTCTTGAGCAGGAGGAGCTGGACCAGGCCGAACGGATGGCGCTGCAGGATGTTCTGTGGCTCGGCCGTCACCACGTGCAGATCCCGAGCCGGACCAGGCGCGAGCTGGCCAGAGACTTCGATCTGGCCGACCACCTCGGCTACCCGGACCGCTTCATGGCGCTGCTGGGCCGACTGTGGCACCTGGACAACGATCCACTCGGCGGATGGACCACCACGACCAACAGCCTGCGCAACCAGATCGAGCGCCACGTGATCCGGTTCCCGGACGACTGGACGACCGAGCACTTCTTCGAGCAGCTCGGTGCCTTCGAAGCACCGCACCCCCGCTTCGGACACTTCCTCGAGGGCCTGGCATCCCCCGCAGTCCTGCCCGACGAGCCGGCGCAGCGCCGCTTTGTCGAGCTGGCCAACCGGCACCTGAACCCCGCGGGCGCCCAGCTGATCCAGCACGGAGAAGAAGACGGCTACCCCCACTTCCAGCTCGTCGAGCACGGCCGCGGCACCGCACGCCGACCGCGCAACCTCATCTTCGCCACCCTGGGCAAGCCCGACATCCGCTTCACCAGCGCCCTCGACAACGACATCGAGGTAGCCGAACGCGCCGACGAGGTGCTGGTCTACGACCGCCCCGTCGGCAAGGAGGGACTGCTCTGGCGGCACCTCCTGTCCTGGTGGCAGGAAGCCCGAGGTATCACTGATCAGGAGCAGGCGGCGCGGGCCCTCTACAACCGTATGAAGGACTCCCTGCCCAAAGAATCCCCAGGGCAGAAGAACCTGTTCTGGTACTACCACCACGCCAACTGGGACCGCCTGAGCGATCTGCCCGCCCTTTTGCCGGAGATCTGGCTGCACTGGGATCCCAAGACCCTTCGCGAACGCGGCGAGCACGCCATGCAGAACCTGCGGATGGACTTCCTCATGCTGCTCCCGGGCACCCGGCGGGTGGTGCTGGAGGTCGACGGCATGCAGCACTTCACCCGGAACGGCGGAACCGAGCCCGACAGCGCGAAGTACGCCGCCACCATGGCCGGTGACCGCGACCTGAAGTTCCGCGGCTACGAGGTGTTCCGGTTCGGCCACGACGAACTCCGCGACCGCGACCGCGCTCAGCCCCTGCTCGCCGGCTTCTTCGCCACGCTCCTTGACCGCCCACCCGCCGGTCCGTCTCAAGTGCCGCAGTCAGCCCAAGGCTGATCTGGGCTCCACCGTTTTGGTCAAGGCGCCGCCGGCGACCACCGGGGGGCATCGCTGGGGGAGAGGTCGGGGCGCGCCCGGTGCCAGCGTGCAGAGTGTCGCCAACGGCCAGAAGCGTCGCGGGCAACGTCGATGCCGACTTCCACCACCAACTCGGGCACCACAAGCGTGACGTTCAGCGTCTCGTGGCTGCCCCACCCGGCGGAGAAGGACCAGCCCGCCCACGGGTGCCCTGTCGGGGACTGATGGAGCTTCCCGGCGAGGGCCGTACCGGCTACCCGGGCGAGGGTGGTGGTGCGGCCGACGTACTGTAAGCGTCCCTCGTCGTCGTACCTGCCCAGCAGCAGCGTCCGAGGAGCGGCCAAGGGGCCGGAGACGGCGCCGACGACCGCCTCCGTCGTCTCGCGCGTCTTGTACTTCTGCCAGCCCCGCACCGAAGGACGGTAGGGCTCGTTCAGCCGCTTGAAGACCACGCCTTCCATCCCTACCGACGCCCACGTCAGCCACTCGCGCACCGTCTCCGCCTCGGTGGTCGACGGGCACAGCACCCACGGCGTGGACAGCCGCCGCCCGGCGAACACGGACTCCAGCGCCGCCCTGCGCCGCTGATACGACCACATGGTCGTGTCGGTCCCGGACAGCCGCAGCAGATCGAACGCGACGAAGTGAGCCGGCCACGCGCCCGCGGCCCGGGCCGCAATGGCCCCGCGCCGGGCGAGCCGGTCCTGCAGCCGCTCGAAGGCAAGTCGCCCCGCGGCGTCCCAGACGATCAGCTCGCCGTCCAGCGCGGTCGCGTCCGGGAGCTGCGCGGCCCCGGCCACGATCTCGGGAAACGCCGGCGCCATCTCAGAGCCGCGCCTTGAACGCAGCACCACCCGGCCCGCGTCGACGGAGACCAGCGCCCGAAATCCGTCCCCATTTCGGCTCCCCGGCCCAGCCAGGCCGCAGATCCGGGGCCGGGACGGAAACGCTCAGCATCGGCTCCGGCAACGTCCACGTCACGGGGGATCCCTTCCCCCAAGCGCTCCAGTGCTGTCGTTCTGCTGCCGAGTCCCGCTTTCAGGCCGCTGGTCTCTTCGGGTGGTCTGTGCTGTGCGGCATCTCGATAGAGGTCGTTTGGGTAATGGTGCTGTCGGCGCCCCCGGCTACTTTGCGTAACCTCGTCACCGGACAGCTATGCCGCTACCGCTCCGCCGGTTGCGGTGCAAAGGGGTGCTGGATGTCGATGACGAGTCGGCGGGGTCTGCTGGCGCGGTCTGCGGGAGCGGTGGCGGTCGCCCTCGTCCCCGGCTGCGGCGCGGCAGGGGTGGACACAGCGCGGGAGCGGCCGGTCACTACGGTCGACGGGCGTGTGGACTGGGACGCCTTGCGGGCGCAGTTTCGCCTGGAGCCTGGATGGGTGAACCTTGCGTTGTTCTATCTGGCCTCGCATCCGAAGGTGGTGCGGGATGCGGTGGATCATCTGAGCGCACAGGTCGACGCCAATCCTCTCTCGGTGCCCATGGGGCTGGCGCTGCCCGATGGTCCTACCGGTTGGCCCCGGGTACGTCAGGCGCTCGCGGCCTATGTGGGAGGCCGGGCCGAGGACATCGCGGTGACGGCGAGTACGAGCATCGGGCTGGGCGTCTTCTACAACGGTGTCGTGACCCGTCCGGGGCAGGAGTTCCTGTTGACCGAGCACGACCATGTCGCCCATCGCACCGCTGGCCGGCTGGCCGCAGTCAAGCACGGCAACACGCTGCGGCTGGGCTCGTGGTTCGCCGATCCGGCCACCGCGACGGCGGACGGCATCGCGGCGGCGGTCGGTGAGGCGATTCGCCCGAACACCAGAGTCGTGGGGATCACCTGGGTGCAGTCGAGCACGGGGCTTCGGATGCCGGTGCGTGCGGTGGCCGAGGTGGTGCGGCGGGCCAACGAAGGCCGCAGCCCTGCCGACCGGTGTCTCCTCGTTGTCGACGGCGTGCACGGGCTGGCGGCGATCGACGAGGATGCCGCCGGCCTGGGCGCGGACGTGGTGATCGCCGGAACGCACAAATGGCTGTTCGGCCCAAGGGGAACGGGGCTGGTGTGGGTGGCGCCGGACGTCCTCGACCAGCTGCGGCCCACGTTCGTGAGCTTCATCAGCGGCGGGGGAGCAGCGCCTTTGTCACCCGGCGGGTTTGTGGCGTTCGAGCATGCCTTCGCCCTGCCGGTGGCGGTAGCGCTGCATGAGCAGCTGGGCCGGGCACGCGTTGCCGCCCGCATCACGCAGCTGTCGACGCAGGTGAAGCAAGGACTGGGCCGCATACCGTGCATACCCCTGCCGACGCGAAGCTGTCCGCGGGCATCACCTGTTTCAGCGTGGCCGGGTACACCCATCAGCAGGTCGTCGACCACGCCGCCACCCGCCGGGTGCGGCTGTCCACCTCGACCTACACCCGGATCGGTACTGCTGTGATCAACACACCGGCCGAGATCGACACCGCCCTCAACGCCTTGGCCGACCTCGCCCGCTGAGCCCGGCCCCGTTCCTCGACGTCGTCCTCGGTGAGGAACCCGCTGCTTTTCAGCGGGTCAGTGGTGTTCGGCGCTGGTGTGGTTTTCGTGCTGTGCGGTGGGGGCGGTCGTGGTGCTGTTGGTGGTGTGCAGGGTGAATGCGGCGGTGCGGACGCTGCCTTGGTGCTTGAAGTCGAGGAAGAGGCGGTAGGCGCCGTTGGTGGGTGCGGTGGCCATGAAGGAGATGCTGGGGCCGGGCTGGGTGGTGCCGTCGGCGGGGGTGCCTTCGGGGTGGACGTGGAGGTAGGCGAGGTCGCCGGAGCGCAGGGCGACGAGGTGGCCGTAGGCGCCGAGGTAGGGCTCGAGATCGGTGACGGGCTTGCCGTCTTTCGCCACGTTCAGCGTCAGGTCGGTCATCTTGCCGGCTGTGAGCGTGCCCTCGAGAGTGACGGTGTAGCCGTCGACTTCGGCCGTGGCGTTCTGGGGCGGCAGCTCTCGCGGCTGGTAGGGGCCGGCGACGGCGAGGTCTGCGCCCAGGGTGAGGGGCTTGGCGCCCTGCCCTGCGGGGGTGAAGTCGGCGAAGACGCGGTAGTCGCCTGCCGCGGGCAGGTCGACGGGGGTGCTCCAGGTCCCGTCCGGCCCCAGGGTGGGGTGTAGATGGCGGAAGGTGTTCAGGTCGCGTGAGGCGACGATGAGGTGCAGGTCCTTGTCGTGGGCGATGGCGTAGTCGGTGACGGCTTTGCCGGCCTCGTCCTTGATGGCGAAGCGCAGTGGGGCTTCCTGGCCAGCGGTGAGGCGCGGGGTCAACAGGTCGAGGGTGTAACCGTTCTGGGAGATCTGCAGTCCGCCCGGGAGGGGCGGTGTCGCTCCGGTGTGCTGGTCGCCGTGGTTCATCGCGTTGCTCTCCTGGTGTGCGGCGTGCGGGGCAGTGGGCGTGTTGCCGGTGAGCGGATCGGCCACCGCTCCGATGCCGTAGGCACCGGTGAAGGCGAGAGCGAGGGCTGCGCCGTAGAGGCCGATCTTGGCTGCGGTGTTCATGGTGGTCTCCCGTGTCGTACGCGGGCCTAAGCGGCGCGCTGAACGTTCCCGATGATTCCGAGCATACCCCTGGGGGGTATCAATGCAACGAGCGGGAAGGGTTTGCTTTTCATATCGGGTGGGGGTATATCTGAATCAGTCTCCGATACCCCCAGGGGGTATCAAGTCCGCTGATGGTTGGAGAATCCACATGTCCTCGTCTTGCTGCTCCCCGAACAACACCTGCTCCACCACCACGCAGTCGTCGGTGGCCGTGGACGGCGTCCGCACCGTGTATGCGGTGGCGGGTATGACCTGCGGTCATTGCAAGGACGCGATCACCAAGGCGGTCGGCGCCGTGGACGGCGTGAGCCGTGTCGAGGTGGACCTCGCCTCCGGCCAGGTCACCGTGGTCAGCGCCGCCGATCTCGACGACCAGGTGATCGCCGCCGCCGTGGACGACGCCGGCTACGAGGTCACCGGCCGCACGGCCTGACCGCCCCCCTCTTTCTCCGTTCCGGGCCGCCGGGGCCCATGCAGGGCCCCGGCCGTCCGCCGCCATCAGGAGCACGCATGAGCACCGCCACCACCACCGTCGCCGCCACGGGCGCCGCCGAGGTCGAGCTCGCCATCGGAGGCATGACCTGCGCCTCGTGCGCGGCCCGGATCGAGAAGAAGCTCAACCGCATGGACGGGGTGAGCGCGACGGTCAACTACGCCACCGAGAAGGCCAAGGTCACCTACGACTCCTCGGTCTCGGTCGCGGATCTGATAGGCAGGGTGGAAGCCACCGGTTACACCGCCCGCGAGCCCGAACCGCCCGCAGCCCCGGCAGGCGGTGCCGTCGAGGGCGAGGGCGCGGACGAAGCAGGCGCCCTGCGGCCGCTGCGCCAGCGCCTGATCACCGCGGTCCTGCTGTCCGTGCCGGTGATCGCGATGGCGATGGTCCCGGCCCTGCAGTTCGACTACTGGCAGTGGCTCTCCCTGACCCTGGCAGCGCCCGTGGTCACGTACGCGGCCTGGCCGTTTCACAAGGCCGCGTTCACCAATGCCCGGCACGGCGCCGCCACTATGGACACCCTGATCTCCGTCGGGACGTCGGCGGCGTTCCTGTGGTCGGTGTGGGCGCTGTTCTTCGGCACGGCCGGCACGCCCGGGATGACGCACCCCTTCGAGCTGACCATCGCCCGCTCCGACGGCACCGGGAACATCTACCTGGAAGCCGCCGCCGGCGTCACCGCGTTCATCCTGGCGGGCCGCTACTTCGAGGCCCGCTCCAAGCGGAAGGCCGGCGCGGCGCTGAAGGCGCTGCTGGAGCTCGGCGCGAAGGACGTCACCGTCCTGCGCGGCGGCCGCGAGGAGCGCATCCCCACGGCCGAGCTGCGGGTAGGGGACCACTTCGTGGTCCGTCCCGGCGAGAAGATCGCCACCGACGGCACCGTGATCGAGGGCTCCTCCGCGGTGGACGCCTCCATGCTCACCGGCGAATCTGTCCCCGTCGAGGTGAGCATCGGCGACGCGGTCACCGGCGCGACCCTCAACGCCGGCGGCCGCCTGGTCATCGAAGCGACCCGCGTCGGCGCCGACACCCAGCTGGCCCGTATGGCGAAGCTGGTCGAGGACGCGCAGAGCGGAAAGGCCGCAGCCCAGCGCCTCGCCGACAAGATCTCCGCTGTGTTCGTGCCCGTCGTCATCGCCCTCGCGCTGGGCACGCTGGGATTCTGGCTGGGCAACGGCGCCGGGTGGACCGCCGCGTTCACCGCCGCGGTCGCCGTGCTGATCATCGCCTGCCCCTGCGCCCTGGGACTGGCCACGCCGACCGCGCTGATGGTCGGCACCGGCCGCGGCGCCCAGCTCGGCATCCTCATCAAGGGCCCCGAGGTCCTGGAGTCCACCCGCAAGGTCGACACCATCGTCTTGGACAAGACCGGCACCGTCACCACCGGCAAGATGACCCTCCTGGCTGTCCACACCGCCGAGAGCACGGACGAGACCGAGGTCCTGCGGCTGGCGGGTGCTTTGGAGCATGCTTCCGAGCACCCCATCGCCCAGGCTGTCGCGACCGGTGCCGCCGACAAGGTCGGCTCCCTGCCCGCTGTGGAGGATTTCGCCAACGTTCCCGGACTCGGCGTCCAGGGGATCGTGGAGGGCCACGCCGTTCTCGTCGGACGCGAGAAGTTCCTTGCCGAATGGGCCATCACCCTGCCCGCCGCCCTGAAGGAGGCCAAGGACCGGGCCGAGGCGGCCGGGCGGACGGTGATCGCGGTGGCCTGGGACGGGGAAGCCCGCGCGGTCCTGGAGGTCGCCGACGCCGTCAAGGACACCAGCGCCGAAGCGATCACCCGGCTCAAGGCTCTCGGGCTGACGCCGATCCTGCTGACCGGCGACAATCAGGCCGTCGCCGAGGCGGTGGCCGCCGAGGTCGGCATCGAGCAGGTCATCGCCGAGGTGATGCCCGAGGACAAGGTCGACGTCGTCAAGCGCCTGCAGGCCGAGGGCCGCTCGGTCGCCATGGTCGGCGACGGGGTCAACGACGCGGCCGCCCTCGCCCAGGCCGACCTCGGCCTGGCGATGGGCACCGGCACCGACGCCGCCATCGAAGCAGGCGACCTGACCCTGGTCCGCGGCGACCTCAGGGCGGCCGCCGACGCGATCCGCCTGTCCCGCAAGACGCTGGGCACCATCAAGTCCAACCTCTTCTGGGCCTTCGGCTACAACGTCGCAGCCCTCCCCCTGGCCGCCGCCGGCCTGCTCAACCCGATGATCGCCGGAGCCGCCATGGCGTTCTCCTCGGTGTTCGTCGTCGGCAACAGCCTGCGCCTGCGCTCCTTCCGCGCCGGCAGCTGAGCCCCCTGCCCGCAGACGCCCCGCCCGGCCACCGAGCGGGGCACCGGCACATCCGAGGTCGCAGCAGGCGGAACACATCACCGCACCCCGTCGTTATACCTATACCCCCCTGGGGTAATCAGCGAAAGGAAGGGATCGCCGTGCACGGCTACACCGCCAACAAGGACGACGTCCTCAAGCGACTGCGCCGCATCGAAGGCCAGGTGCGGGGCCTGCAGCGCCTGGTCGAGGAGGACACCTACTGCATCGACGTCCTTACCCAGGTCAGCGCCACCACCAAGGCGCTGCAGTCCTTCGCCCTGACGATGATGGACGACCACCTCCAGTCCTGCGTGGCCGATGCGATCGCGCAGGGCGGCGACCAGGCGCAGGACAAGATCGCCGAAGCGTCTCAGGCGATCGCCCGCATGGTCCGCTCCTGACCCACGACGGACCTGCCCGGCGATGGTCAGCGCGGTGCGGCCTCGCCGCGTACGGCGGCGACCAGCCATGAGCTGCTGCGCAGCCACACCGCCCCGTCCGACTCATAACGGCCGAGGACGTCGGTCAGCTTCCGGCGGGCCTGGGCCTGCTGCTGCGGGGTGACCTGGCTGAGCAGGTGGCGTCCGGGGCCGGAGTCCAGCAGGAACGCCGCGGCGTCCTCCGCGTCGGCGCCCCACTTCCCCGGCACCTCGATGCGCTGAACGTCGACATCGGAGAATCCGCCCGCGGTGACCAGTTCGCGGATGCGGCCGGGATCGGTGAGCGAGAACATGCCCGGACCGCCAGCCTTCCCGAAACCGCCGAGCGGCAGGATGTCTCTCAGCGAGGCCAGCGCGGCGAGCCACTCGTTGGCCTCGGCCTCGGCCGCGCAGATGAAGGCCAGCCGGCCGCCGGGGCGCAGCGCGTGGTGCAGGTTGGAGAACGCGGCGACAGGGTCGGCGAAGAAGGTCATGCCGTACCGGCTGATGACCGCATCGAACGCCTCGGAGTCCAGGGGGTGGACCTGGACGTCGCCCTGCACGAAGGCCACGTTCTCGACCCCTTCGCGTACGGCGCTCTCCCGGGCCTTGCCCAGCATCGGCCCCGACAGGTCCAGGCCGAGCGCCCGGCCGCGTGCGGCGCGCCGGGCGGCGAGGCGGGTGGTGCGGCCGGCTCCGCAGCCGACGTCCAGGACGGTGTCGGAGTCGAGGACGGCCGCGGCGTCCAGCAGGGGCTGGTTGAAGCCGTCGTTGACAGCGTCCCAGCGCTCCTGGCTGCGGGCCCACTGCGCGCCCTCGTATCCGTTCCACGCCTCGGCCTGCGCGATGTTGGCGAACTGTCCCATGGGTGAACTCCCTCCCGCCGGGGCGCGGCGAGGCGCCCCGGCCCTAGAATGGGCAAGTGCCCAAACAGTATGGGCGAACGCCCATACTTGCAATCGGCCGAGGGGGGTGACCGTTGTGTCACCTCGTGGAGCCGCGGCCCTGACCAGCCGCGCGGTCACCGCGGAGGCGGAGTGCGCCAAGGGCGTCCTGCACACGCACTTCGCCGGGCTGGACGAGTTCGTCGCCGAGCTAGTCCTGGACCGCTTCGCGCGCAGCGCCCGCCAGGCCGAGGCCCTGCAGGCCCGAGTGGGGTGGTCCACGGTCGCGGAGAACCTCCAGGAGGTCGTCCTGGCTCTGCTGGACTCCCTGCCACCTGCGGTGGTGGGCCTGGCGATGACCCGCCCCGCGGCCGCGTCGCACACCCGCGAGGGCTTCCAGTCCGGCGCGCCGGCGTTCGATGCGATCCAGCACGCCGTCACCGCCTACCTCCAGGCGGAACAGCGCGCCGGCCGGATCCCGGCAGGCAGCGACACCGCCGCCATCGCGCTCGCCCTCGTCGGCACGACCCACCACCTGCTGATGACCCGCAGCCCCGGACAGACCGCCGACACCGGGGCGACCACGCAGCGGCTGCTGGCCGTACTCCTCGGCGGCTGACCTGCACGCCTGCGCCGCCGCTAAGGCGATGGCCCGCAGCGGCCAGGCCCGCGACGCTGCTCGACCTCGCCGCCCACCCGCACAGACGCAGCAGGTGTGGGCGGCCACCGGCACGGGCCTGCTCCGCAGCGACGACGGCGCCGCCACCTTCCAGCCCGTCACCGGCGCACCCGGCGGCAGTCGCCGTGGAGCAGCCCGAGCCCGGCCTGCTCATCGCCCTCGCCGCCGACGTCCGGATCCTCACTGTTCCACCGTCGCCGGTCAGCGGCGAACTCTGATGCGGACTTCCTGTGGACGGGCCAGCACGCGGGTCCGGCGAGGTGGGAGCTGATGGCCCAAACTGGGCTGCCGCGAGCACGCCTGGGGCTGAGCGGGCTCAGCCGCCGCTGATGAGCTCCCGGGCCCTGGCCACGACCTCGGGCGTCGCCGTGGCCAGGGAGCCGCTGTCGTACGGCGGCTGGGGGTCGTACTCGGTGAGGAGTTGAATGGCCCGGGCGGTGAGTTCGTCGCTCAGCAACGCGCACAGCCCCAGCGCCATGTCGATACCGGAGGAGATCCCGGCCGAGGTGATGATCTTGTCGTGCCGGACGACGCGTTCCGCGGTGTAGGTGGCGCCGAACGTCTCCAGGTCGTCCTTCGCCAGCCAGTGGGTGGTCGCGGTCTGCCCCTGGAGCAGCCCCGCTGCCCCGAGGATGAGCGCCCCGGTACAGACCGAGGTGGTGAAGCGGGTCGTCTCGTGAATCCGGCGCACCCAGTCGATGAACTCCGTGTTGTTCAGCATCAGGCGCGCCCCCGCACCCCCCGGGACGAGCAGCACGTCGCAGGACTCGACCTCCGTGAACCGGGTGGCCACGTCCACCCGCATGGCGCCCAGCACGTCGGCAATCCGCCCCGGTTGGGGCGCGACGAAGCGCACCCGGGCTTCGGGGACGTTCGCCAGGAGCTGGTACGGGCCGATGGCGTCGAGCGGCTCGAAGAGCCTGAAGAGCGGGATCACGATGTCCATGCCGGGGAGCTTATGCAGGCATCTGCGTTGCCTGAGGACGCATCGCGGACACGCCCAGGCATGCGCGGCAAGTTAGCGAGAACGGGTGCCTGGCCGCCTCAACCCGGCTCGACCAGCCGGCCGCCGTGCTGCCGTCGCCTGGTGCACGGCATCGGGGCATCCGGGGATGGCTGGACCGGTTGCGCCGTCGCTGACACCGCACATCTTTACAGAAGCCGATCCGGCCACCGCGACGGCGGACGGCATCGCAGCGGCGATCGGCGAGGCGGTCCGTCCGAACACCAGGGCCGTGGGGATCACCTGGGTGCAGTCGAGCAACGGGCTGCGAATACCGGTGCGTCCGGCGGCCGAGGTCGTGCACCGGGCCAACGCGAGCCGGCGTCCAGCCGACCGGTGCCTGCCGGTCGTCGACGACGTCCACGGGCTGGCAGCGGTCGACGAGGACGCCGCCAGCCTGGGCGGCGGACGTGGGGGTTTCTGGCGTTCGAGCACGCCTTCGCCCTGCCGGTGGCGGTGGCAGCGCTGGTGGCCCTTGCCGCGGCCGATGGACAGGGATCAGGACACGGAGATGACCACGCGGCGGCTGCTGGCCGTCCTGCTCGGCGCCGGGCAGCCGCCGCCGGCGTAGCCGTCGGGCATCAGGGCCCGGCCGTCGGCGCCTGCCCCGTGGCGGCCCCTGCCGGGTGTCGGCCCGGCAGGGGTTGATGCCGGCGGTGGGCAGGTCAGTGTTCGGTGTTGCCGTGGTCCGGGCGATGGACGACGGTCCAGGTGCGGCCGCCGTCCTTGGACTCGTGGACGGCGTCGTTCGTGTCGGCGGCCAGCAGGTGAGTGGGGCTGGCCGCAGTCAGTACGGCCGGCCGTGCACCCTCGGGGAGGCGGCCGCGTTCGGTCCAGGACGTCCCGTCGCCGCCGGCCCAGACCTTGCCGTCGGGCGCCAGGGCGATCAGCTGGTCGGGGGCGGGTCGCTCCACGGCTGCCAGGGCGGGGGCTCCGGGGACGGGCTGGAAGCTTGTGCCCCCGTCGGTGCTGTGCAGCAGCCCGTCGCGGGTGGTGGTCGCCCACACTTCCTGCGGTACCGCCGGATGGGTGGCGAGATCGCCGCCCGGGATCTTCGCGCGCTGCTCCCAGGTGGCGCCGACGTCCTTGCTGGCCCAGATCTGCGAGGTCTGGCTGTCGAGGCCGTAGACGATTTCGCCGGCCTGCTGGAGCGAGTGGAAGTCGGCCTCGCCTCCGGCGGAGACGGTGGTCCAGGTCTGTCCGGCGTCGGTGCTGCGGATCAGGCCCAGATGCGGTGAGGTGGCCGTCGGGTCGGTGGGTGAGGGGTGGCCGCTGGCGAGGAAGGTGCGTGGGCCGGTGACGGTGAAGCCCATCGTGTCCTGGTAGCGGTCGGCGATACGTACGGCACCGGTGGGGCCGATTCGGAAGACACCGAGGTGCCCGGCAGCGTAGAGGGTGCCGTCGGCGGGGTCCACGCCGAGACCGTGGAGATGTCCCGTTCCGGGGTCGGGGTCGCCGGCCTTGGTCGTGGCGGGCTGGGTGTCGGTGGCCGAGCAGGCGGTCAGCAGCAGGGCGCCGGCCGCCGCGCCGGCCGCGAGTGCGGGTATGCGGAAGCGGATGGTCATGTGTGAGGTCCAGAACGCTCGAGAGGGAAGGGAGCGGGTCGGCCCCTGGTGTGGGCAGCCGCCAGCGGCTGCCCACACCAGGGGTGAGGCAGGTCAGCTCGTGCCGAGGAGGGTCTTCATTCGGGCGATCTCGGCGCTCTGGGAAGTGATGATCGCGGCGGCCATGTCCTTGGCGGGCTGGTAGGCGCCCTCGGACTGCTCGGTCTTGGCCATGGCGACGGCGCCTTCGTGGTGCTTGACCATCAGCTTCAGGAAGGCGGTGTCGAACGCCTTGCCCGAGGAGGATTCGAGCTGCTTCATCTCCTCGGCCGTCATCATCCCGGACATGTCGTGCCCGCCGTGGCCCTCGCCCTCGGCCGGGACCTTCTCGCCCCACGAGGTGAGCCAGCCGGAGAGGGTCTTGATCTCCGGGTCCTGGGCCTTCTTGATCTCGCCGGCGAGCTTCTTCACTTCGGCGGACTCGGCGCGGGTCGCGGCGAGGTCGGCCATCTCGATGGCCTGCTGGTGGTGGGGAATCATCCCCTGGGCGAACGTCACGTCGGCGGCGTTGTGCTCGCCCTGCTGCGCCGGTGCGCTGGCGGAGGCGGACGGCGTGGTGGCGTTGTGGCCGTTGTGGGCGGCGCCGCTGTCGTTGTCGTTGCCGCCGCAGGCAGCGAGGACGAGGGCGGCGGTGGTGGCGGCGGCCGCGACGGTGGCGCGGCGGATCAGGGAACGCTTGGTCATGGTGCAACTCCTGCTGTGGAGCACGCGGAGGCGTGCGGAGGTAGGGAGGGGCCGAGGGGCTCGCCGGCCTGGGGCCGGGCATGCCGGGGCCGCCCTATATGCGCCGGAGTTGCAGTTGGCTCAGTGAGGGCGGTGCCCGGCCGCAGGCGGCGGCGTCGGGGGTGACCCCGTGCGCGAGGACCGCCTGGATCTCGGCGTGGCCGGGTAGCACCGCGGGGGCGGGCAGGACGGGGGCGCCGGCCGTGCCAGCGGCCGCGCAGGTCGCATCGGCGTGCTCGGTGTGCCCGCCCCGCCCGCTGCCGGCCGGGTCGTCGGCGTGGACGCACCCCAGCGAGGCCGCGGCGTCGGAGTCGGCCGCCTGCCCGTGGCCGGCGGCCGGCGCGTGGTGGGAGGCGACCGCTGCGTGCGCGCCCGCCGGCTGCGGGGCGGGCCCCAGGCCATGCATGGCCACAAGGCCCGCGAGCACGGCAAGGACCAGGAGCAGGCAGGAGCGCAGCCCGAAGGGCTTCACCGCTCGCACCACCTGGCCGTCCATAGCCGCATCGTAAGCAGCCCACTTCGCCGTGGGCGAGGCGAGGTGGGCCGACTGCCCATTGAGGAATACCCCCGGAGGGTATAAGGTTCTCGCAATCGAAGTCATACCCCCCAGGGGTATGAATGGTTTTTCTGTCTTTGGGGAGCGGTCATGGAAGCCGTCAATCCGCGCCGGTGGTGGGCCCTAGGGGTGCTCGCCGCCGCACAGTTCATGGTGATCATGGACGCGTCGATCATCGGAGTGGCGCTGCCCGAGATGCAGCGCGACCTGGGGTTCTCCCAAGGAGACCTCCAGTGGGTGTTCAACGCCTACGTCATCGCCTTCGGCGGACTGCTCCTGCTGGGCGGTCGCCTGTCGGACCTGCTGGGTGCCCGCAAGGTGTTCGTGGCAGGGTGGGGCGTCCTGATCGCGGGCTCCGTCGTGGCCGCGGCCGCCCAGAGCGCGTGGGTGGAGGTCGCCGGCCGGGCCGTGCAGGGAGTCGGCGGGGCCCTGATCGCCCCCGCTTCGATGACCCTGCTGATGATGCTCTTCGGCCACAGCCCCAAGGAACTGGGCAAGGCGTTGGCCCTGTACGGGGCGGCCGCTCCGGCCGGCGGCACCGCCGGGGTC
Source organism: Streptomyces sp. NPDC059989 (assembly GCF_042736975.1). Classification (NCBI taxonomy): domain Bacteria; kingdom Bacillati; phylum Actinomycetota; class Actinomycetes; order Kitasatosporales; family Streptomycetaceae; genus Streptomyces; species Streptomyces sp. NPDC059989. The sequence goes on along the minus strand of NZ_JBHWUO010000080.1, from coordinate 10,486 downwards.
TTCCTCGGCGGGGTGTTCACCCAGTGGGCCAGCTGGCCGTGGGTGTTCATCATCTACATCCCGATCGGCATCGCCACCCTGCTCGCCACCGGCCTGCTGCCGGCCGTCGCAGCCCGCCGCGGCGGCGGAGTGGACGTCCTGGGCGCGGCAGCTGTCACCGCAGGGCTCGCGCTCACCGTCTTCACCGTGGTCCGCGCCCCCGAAACCGGCTGGGCGACAGCGCAGACGGTCCTTCAGCTGCTCGTAGGGGCCGCCCTGCTGGCCGTGTTCGTCCTCATTCAGCGCTCCGCCCGCTCGCCCCTGATGCCGCTCGGCATCTGGCGCACCCCCGGTCTCGGTGTCTCCAACCTGGCGATGGCACTGCTGGGGGCGGCCTGGATCCCGATGTGGTACTTCCTCAACCTCTACCTCCAGCAGGTCCTCGGCTACGGCGCCTTCGCCTCGGGCGCCGCCTTGCTGCCGATGACCGGCCTGCTGATGGTCGTCATGACCACCGCCAGCGCCCGCCTGCTCGGCCGCTTCGGCCCCAAGCCGCTCATCACCGGCGGCCTGCTGGTCCTGGCCGCGGGCCTGGTGTGGCTGTCGGCGGCCCGCCCGAGCGGATCCTTCGTCATTGACGTCCTGCCCGCCTCGCTGGTGGCAGCCCTCGGCATGGCCCTCGCCTACATCCCGACCCTGATGGCGGCCATGTCCGCCGCCCCGCAGGAACAGGCCGGCCTCGCCTCGGGCATCGTCAACACCACCTACCAGGTCGGCTCCGCCCTCGGCCTCGCCGCCCTGACCGCGCTCGCCACCTCCCAGGGCGCGGGCGCACTCGGCGACCTGACCGCCCTCACCGACGGATTCAGCGCGGCATTCCTCGCCGCGGCCGCCATCGCCGCCGCGGGCGCCCTGGCCACCCTCGCCCTCATGCGCGGCAAGCCGCAGAGCCCGCCCACCGAAACCACCCCCACCAAGGGGGCCACACAGCGGCAGCACGCCCCCAACTGACCGGGAGGAAAGCGGGAAGGCCCGCCGACCCCCTCGGCGGGCCTTCCCCATGGCGGCAACGCAGCAGCGCGGCGCAGGCCCGCGCCGCGTGCGTACCTGCCACGGGGCGGCCCGTCCGCCGGTCTCACGCGGCCAGGAGAGCGCGGCTCCTCGCAGACCGGGACTGCAGTGATCCAAGAAACCCCTCTTGCGTATACCCCCATGGGGTATACAGTGGTGGGTGTGAGCCCGCGGGGACGGGGTCACACTGAATGGGATTGGGGATGACGGCCATGGACCACAGCGCACACCACGCCAGCACCGCCCACGACCACGCCGCGCACCAGGCGCACGCCGGTCATGCGGGGCATGCCCGCCACCAGATGGGCCCGGTGACGTGGGGGGCCGCGGCGAAGGCGACGCTGCACTGCCTGACCGGATGCGCCATCGGCGAGATCCTCGGCATGGTCATCGGCACCGCCCTGATGTGGGGCAACGTCCAGACGATGATCCTGGCGATCACCCTCGCGTTCCTCTTCGGCTACTCGTTCACCCTGTTCGCCGTCCGCAGGGCTGGCCTGGACTGGAAGAGCGCGATCAAGGTGGCGCTGGCCGCCGACACCGTCTCGATCGCGGTGATGGAGCTCGTCGACAACGGCATCATCGCCCTCACCCCCGGCGCGATGGACGCCCACCTTTCGGACGCACTGTTCTGGACGGCCCTGCTGGGCGGCTTCGCCGTGGCCTTCGTGATCACGACCCCGGTCAACAAGTGGATGATCGGCCGAGGCAAGGGCCACGCCGTCGTCCACGCCTACCACTGACCCAGCCGCAAGCCATCGCGCCCGGACGCACCCTGACGGTGCGGCCGGGCGCGTTCGCGTCTTCGGGCGTTAGCTGGAGGTACCGGGGGGCTTCGATGGCGGCCGCCCCGGCTCTGCCGGCCTCGCGGGGAACGGAGGCACCGACGATGTCCAGCACCGTCAAGGACATGCTCGCCACCTACCCGGCCGACCTCGGCGACATCGACCAGGCCAAGCTCACCACCTGCATCGAGGCATGCATCGCCTGCGCACAGGCCTGTACGGCATGCGCGGACGCCTGCCTGTCCGAGGGCATGGTGGGCGATCTCGCCAAGTGCATCCGCACCGACATGGACTGCGCCGACATCTGCACCGCCACCGCCGCTGTCCTCTCCCGCCACACCGGCTACGACGCCAACATCACCGCCGCGATCCTCAAGGCGTGCGCCATGGTCTGCAAGTCGTGCGCCGACGAATGCGGACGGCACGCAGACATGCACGAGCACTGCCGCATCTGCGCCGAAGCATGCCGTTCCTGCGAGCAGGCATGCAACGAACTCCTCGGCGCCCTCGGCTGACCGAAGACACCCCTACAGCGGCTCAGAGCGGTTGAGGGACCTGCTCGCGCTGACGACGGCGCCGGTAGCGGGTCATCCCGCGCGGCTTGAACACCGACAAGGCGGCCGCCGTGAGCAGCACCAGCAGGGCGGCGGCCGCGTCCGCGATCAACTGAATGCGCATGGCCTGAAGCTCGCCGCCCGCGAGCGCCGCCCGGGCGGCCGCGTCCGCGAGGTGACCGACCGGCTGCATATGGACCAGCAGCAAAACGGTCGCGACCACAGTGATCAGGAGCTTCGCGATCACCCAGTAGTGCCTCAGCAGCCCCCACACCGTCCCGAACGACTGCACCACCCCCGTCAGCAGCGAGGCGACGCTGAACGGAACGATCACGTACCAGCCCACCACGTCCATGGCCAGATATGCGCCCCGCACCGTCTGCGGTGCGCCGCTGGTCAGACCTGCAACCGCGAGGGCAAGGAACGCCGCGACCGCGCCCAACCAGCCGACCGAGGAGGTGACGTGGAGCGTGTGGGCCAGCTTGCGCAGCCGCGGCGGGAACGGGCTCACGGCGCGTGCCCCACCATGCCGCCGCCGGCCAGGTGCACGATCACGAACACCACGATCAGGACGACAGCGACCGCCGCGGACACCTTCACCCACCGCGGTGCCCCCTCACCGTCGTCATCATGACGATCTGGTGAACCTGCCATGACGCCTCCCACTTTTTCAAGACACACTGTCTTCATCCAAAACTGAGTGTATGCCTCCGTGGACGTCCGTATCCTGGGTGGGTGCCGAAGCTGTGGAACGAGACCATCGATGCGCACCGCCAGGCCGTGCGGGAGGCCATCCTCGATGCGGCCGCCACACTGATCGAGGACGGCGGTCTGCGGGCGGTGACCATGTCCCAGCTCGCCGAGCGCGCCGGCATCGGGCGGGCCACCCTCTACAAGTACTTCCCCGACGCCGAAGCGGTGCTCGGCGCCTGGCACGAGCGACAGATCGCCGCGCACCTCCACCAGCTCGCCGAAGCCGCGCACCGCCCCGGCACCGCCGCCCAGCGTCTGACGGGAGTCGCGACCGCCTACGCCGACCTCGCCCGGCAGCGCCACGGCGGAGAACTGGCCGCCCTCCTTCATCAAAGCGAACACGTCAGCCACGCTGAACGGCACCTGACTCGCCTGCTGGAAGCCCTCATCGCCGAAGGCGCCAAGACCGCAGACCTGCGCGACGACGTACCGCCCGCCGAACTCGCCGCCTACTGCCTGCACGCCCTGACCGCCGCCTCCACCCTCCCCTCCCAGGCCGCGGTCGACCGGCTGGTCGCCGTCACACTCGGCGCCCTGCGCCCGCTGCCCTGACCAGGGCTCCTGGCAGCAGGCTCATCAACGCCCGCAAGTCGGAGAGCACTGCGGGCGACGCCGACTGCGATACAGCCCACGTTGTGGACGCCGCACTGCCGCATCCACACCCGGTGCTATTTTCCTTCCCGTCCGGGTGGGACGCCCCTGCCGGCTTTCCCGCTGCCGAGCCCTCCAATGGTCGTGAGGCGTGATCTCAGGCAAGGTCCGTCGCGACCGTCACGTAGGAGCGTTGCTGCGGGCAACGCTCCTCGCGGTGGTGCTTGCCCTCTTCGCGATGCACGTCCTGGCCTCACATCAGCCAGTTCACAGCCGCCACGCCGCCGCAGTCCCGCTCATCGACGCAGGGGTGAAGACTCAGCACGCTCACTCTGACGTCGCTCCCCCCGATGCCACCACAACACCGCACAGCCCGGACGGCGAATGCGACCACGGCGGAGTCGGAGAGAGCTGCCTGGCGCTGCTGTACATCGTCGCTGCCGTGTTCACGTTCGCCCTCAGGCGACGGGTCGCCAACCGCATCCCCGGCCGACGCGCAGAACGCACCCACTCCTGGATCACCCGTGCCGGCGATCCACCGTGCCTTTACCGACTTTCGATCCTGCGCTGCTGAGACCTGCACCAGCGTGACGCCGCACCACCGGGTGCCGGCGCGCTTCTGCCTGCTCTCACCCACCAAGATCCGAAAGGCATCACCCGAGTGACCACCGTTATCGAGCCCGAGCGCCACCAGACTTCCGCCTCGAAACATCGCCGCCCCGCCTTCGACAAGAAGTCGCTCCCGGCTCGCTACAGCGGCCAGATGCTCTACTTCCTGGGCGCTGCCCTCATCGCCGGCGCCGTCGTCCACTACCCGATCAATCCGCCGCTGTACGCGATCATCTGCGTCGTCGGCGCCTTCGTCTTCCTCCTCGGCACCATCGTCAACGAGTTCGTGCTGGCCGACGAGCGGCCGGCGCTGAGCCAGGCAGTCTCGCTGGTGGCGTTCTCCCTGCTGCTGTCCTTCGGTGTCGGCATGGTCGGCGGCGGCATCCAGCACTTCGAACAGTTCCCCGAACGCAGCGCCTGGATGACCCCCATCGGCCTGCTCATGTCGTACGTCGCGTTCGGCGCCAAGGACTCCAAGGGCCGCTGGCAGCACCTCGTCAGCCCGTTCGCGGCGGTCGTCGTGGCCATCTCGGCCCTCGCCTGGCTGGGCATGACCGCCCTGGCCGGCACCATCAGCTCCGATGGCCACAGCCACGACCACGGCTCCACGACGGGGACACCCGCGCCGGACCAGGCTCCCGTCGAGTCGGCCCCTCCGACCAAGGCACCCGCCGAGCCGACACAGGACGGCCATTCCCACAGCCACTGACCCCGGTCCGACACCCTTGTAGCCGTTCGCGGGCCCGCGTGGACCACGCCGGGCCCGCGAACGGCTCACGGCTGCCGCCTGGAATGTGGCTGCTCTTGCGGGCGTGCAGTCGGTGAGCTGGTGATCCTTCCCAGCTCACCGCGGAGGCGCGGCCCTTGACCCACGACATGGCCTACGGCGCAAAGCCCCGTGTGGCCGCCCCCGGAACTGTTCTCCAGGTGTCAGTGGCGGCCCGTACCCTGCCCACCTCCGGCCACCCCCAGCAGAGCTGTGTTTCCGCCAGCGTCTGAACTATGCAGGGGGCGATGTGCCGGGGTGCGCCGCCCACTGGGGCTCGTGTGCTCCGGCGGGTGCCCTGACCTCCCCACGGCACGCCCTGCCGAAAGGCCATCTACAGACGGCATATGGGGGTACTGGTTGCTCCGGACGCGCCGCTGGCTTGCAGTGTCCTTCCAAACCTCTGACTCTGGCACCTGAATGAGAACAGCGGCCTGCCCACTTCGACTGTCCCCTCAATGGAGGCGAAATGCCCAAGGTCCGCAAAGACATCAACGCCCTCACCGACGCGGAACTGGACGACTACATTCACGCGCTCGACATCCTGCGGCAGCGCTCAGAGGTGAACGAGGCCGATCCGGCCGGGTACGTGTTCCAGGCGGCGCTGCACAACGGTTTCGTGGGACCGGACGGCGTCGTCATCAGATGCGAACACAACAACGACCGCTTCCTGCCGTGGCACCGGGCGCATCTGCACTATTTCGAGAAGCTGCTCCAGGCGACCGACCCGCCGCGCACCCAGAACGTCACCATTCCGTACTGGGACTGGATCAGCGACCAGACACCCGAGAAGTTCCCTCTCGCATTCAAGAAGCCAGGGCTGAAAGCCGCGCGCAGCTCCGCGGCGGCGTCGCTGCCGCCGGACACGCTGGAGATCGTCACGACGGAGACGAACCAGAAGGAGTTCGCCGGCTATCCGGACGGTGACCTCTCCGGGGACGACGGACGGCTCGAAGGGGGCCCGCACAACCGTATGCACGGTTTCTACATCGGCGGGGCGATGGCGAACCCCTCGGCAGCGGCCGAGGACCCCATCTACTTCAGCTTCCACGCCTTCATCGATCTGATGTGGGCGGAGTGGCAGCGCCGCAACGGCACGCCGCCCCTGACGTCGCCGGACGAGGTGCTGCAGGGGTTCGCCTCGCAGCCCAAGAACAAGATCTCCGAGTTCACCAACCCCGCGGACCTCGACTACGAGTACGAGTACACGACGCAGCTCAACGCGGCCTTCGGGGTGCCGCCGGCGCCCGTGCCCCCGGCGCCGCTCAACCTCCTGGCGACCGAGCTGCTCTCACCGCTCGACGGGAACGCGGACATCGTAGGCGAACTGCGTGACAAGGAGGTCGTGCAGCTCGCGCTCAAGGTGCCCGAGACCGCGGGGAAACGACTGCGTGTGCGACTTGACGAGCTCAAGGTGCCGACCACCGGAAGCTACATGCTGCGCGCCTTCCTGCATCCGTCCGAGGTGCCCTTCCAACCCGACGACGGCGAGTTCGCACGTCGGTTCGGAGCAGGGTACGTGGCGCTGTGGCGGGCCCACCGGCACATGCACGACGGCCACGGCGACCTGCACGACGGCCACGGCGACCACCACGACGTTTCCCGTACGGCCCGCTTCGACGTGGGACGTGTCTTGGAGTCTCTGGGAGCGGACGGCGCCGACCTGGTGTTCTCCCTGCAGTTCATTCCCGCGCCCAGCGAGACTGGGCTGCCCCCGCATCCCCTGCCGCCGATCGACGAGGTGGACTTCAAGGACGTGCGCATGGAGGTGTACTCCTGATGCGCACCCCGGTGTATGAGCTGCACATCCGGCCCATGTTCACCGCGACGGACCGCGACCACATGATCCCTCACTCGCTGAATCTCTGGAAGTACGAGGATGTGGTCGAGCACGCCGAGCACATCCTCGACCGTCTGGAGGCCGGGAGCATGCCGCCGACGGCCTTCGGCGGGCCGTGGCCGCAGGAGTGGATCGACGTCTTCCGGCGCTGGAAGGAGGGCGGTCTCAAGCGCCTGGAGGTCGGCACCGCGGTGATTACCGTCAACCGGTCACCCAGCTCCGTCACCGTCAAAGCGACCGGGACGTTCCCCGCCGCGGGCTACCAGGGGTGGCTCCAGCTGGAGAGCGAGTCCGACACCGCGAAGACCTACGTCCTGTACTTCGAACCGCCCGACGCCCCGGTGGCCGGTACCGCCGATGACTTCGAGCTCAAGGAACGCTACAGCGCTTCCGACACCCGGGCCTTGTTCGTCCATGACAGCACCGGCGTTCAGGCGCACTGAACACGTCCGTCGACCGCTCGCCCGGACTTCCCCCAGTGAAGGGCGGTTCATCACGGACCCCTGTCGCCGATCCGGCCGCCGGAGACGACGCTTGACCGAGGAGAAACAGTGCAGGCCACAGACCTGACAGGCACGTACACCTACCGGAGTTTCCTCAACAGGCCAGAGCCAGTCGACGACTTCAACGATCTCAGGTTCGCTCAGCTGGAGCTCAGGCTGACAGCCACTTCGGCGGGCGGCGTGAGCGGTCTCCTGGTCTTCCCGGCGCCGGCGGGCGTGGAACCGTTGGCGATGGAGATGGCCGGGCAGGCGTCCGGGACGCCGTTGGCGATCACGCTCACAGGCAAGGGGGTCGCCGGAACCCCGATCGAGGACTAGGCGATGTTTCTCGGATCTCCTGACGTAAGTGGGGTGTTGGGGTCACCCTGGCTGTATGGGTCGTGGGGATCTGACGAATGCGGAGTGGGACCGGCTGGAGTCGTTCTTGCCTCCTGGTGGTGCGCGTGGGGGCCGGTGGAGTGATCACCGTCGGGTGATCAACGGGGTCCTCTACCGAGTCCGGACGGGTGTCCAGTGGCGGGACTTGCCCGAACGGTTCGGGCCTTGGGAGACCGTCTACAAGCGGCATCGCCGCTGGTCAGCTGATGGAACGTGGAAGATGCTGCTGTCGCGGATCCAGGCTGCCGAGGATGCTGCGGGCGGGATCGACTGGGACGTGTCGGTGGACTCGACCGCGGTGCGGGCCCACCAGCACGCCGCCGGCGCGAGGAAGACACCACCCGCCGCAGCCCCTCAAAAGGGGGCCGTCAGGGGGACAAACCAGGTCGACCCGGTGCTACGGAAACTGGCCGTCCGGCTGGAGGAGGTGGTCAGATCGGCGAGTGCCTGGGACGCTCCCGCGGAGGATTCACCACCAAAATCCACCTCGCAGCCGACGGACGGTGCCGGCCTCTCGCCCTCGTCCTGACACCCGGACACCACGGCGACGGACCCCAACTCGAGTACGTCCTCGGCCAGATCTCCGTGCCTCGCACCGGAGTCGGACGGCCCCGCACCCGGCCCGACCGCGTCCTGGCGGACAAGGCCTACACGTCCCGGGAGAACCGCCGCTACCTGCGACGACGCGGCATCCCCCACACCATCCCCGAAGGCCTCGACCAGCAAAGACACCGGCACAATCGAGGCTCCCGAGGCGGCCGGCCCACCGGCTTCGACAGCGAGCTCTACAAGAAACGCAACACCGTCGAACGCGCCATCAACCGGCTGAAGGGCTTCCGAGCGGTCGCCACCCGCTACGAGAAACGCGCCTACATCTACCTCGGCACCGTCACCCTCGCAGCCCTAGCGATCTGGCTCCGCACCTGATCCGAGAAACATCGCCTAGCTAGCCGGCGCGGCGACGGTTGACCCACGACATCTCCAACTCCGACAGCGGAGGTTCGGGCGCAGGACCGATGTCGTTATAGACGGCCACGGGATCGTCGGGCGCCGACCACGAGCCAACCGTCGACAGCCTATACACGTGCTCGCGGCCCTCCGGCAGCGGCACGGTGATGCTCTCGGGCGCCGGAGGGCCGGGGACACAGCGGCCGACGTCATCTCCGTATGGCCCGCCCCCGAAGACGGCATGCATCCAGCCGTGCGGTGGCGTCCCACTCAGATCGAACACATCGTCCATCACCCACCACCTCCCAGTTGCGAAGATCGTAGTGCAGACGGTGCAGACGCCCCGCAGTGATCGCCAGGACAGTGCCGAACAGCTGGGGACGTTCAAACGTACGCAACTGAGGAGCTAGCGGTTGATTCCTCAAGTTGTGGGCATTATTCCTCTGTTGGGGTGATGGCAGGGGGTGGGTTGTGCCGGCGTTGCTGCGTGCCCGGGCCGCTTCGGGGCCGAAGGAGGAAAGGGCGATCGCGAGGTTGGCGGGCGCCCGGAAGGCTCCGGCTGATCTGGTTCTGAGAGCGCGGATTATCGCTCTGAGCTGGAACGGTCTGCGGGTGGCGGGGATCGCGACGGAGCTGGGCTGTCATGCCAAGACGGTGCGGTGGTGGCTGCACCGGTTCAACGATCTGGGGCTCGAAGGGCTGGAGGACCGGCCGGTCAGCGGCCGTCCCCGGCGGATCACCGAGGCTGAACGCTCCAGGATCGTGGCTCTGGTCCGGCAGGCGCCTGCGGGGCGTCTGACCAGGGGTGAGGACGGTGAACTGGCCGCGGATGACGAGGCGGGGGCACCGGAGTGGACACTCGACGCACTGGCCGAAGCCGCCCGGCAGGCCGGGATCGGCGTGGGAAGATCCCAGGTCCGCAGGATTCTGCTGGCCGAGGGCGTCCGATGGCGTCGTACCCGTTCCTGGGTGAGGTCGAAGGACCGTGATTTCGAGGGAAAAGGACGCGGATCATCGGCCTCTATACCCAACCGCCCGACGGCGCGACGGTCGTCTGCGCCGACGAGCTCGGGCCGGTGATCCCCCGCACTTTCCCGCCCGCACCGGGCTGGTCACCCGACGGCCGTCGCATCAAAGCGGAGCTCGACTACGGCCGCGGTCCGGAGAAGACATGGGTCTACGGCGGCTTGCGGGTCCGGGACGGACAGCAGGTCACGATGACCGCCCCGTCCCGCAACAGCGTCTACTACCAACAGTTCTTACAGCAGCTGGAGCAGGCGAACCCGGCCGGGGACATCTATGTGATCACCGACAACCTGTCCTCCCACAACAGCGTCTCCACCCGGACCTGGCTCGAGGACCACCCCAGGATCAAGCACGTGTTCATACCCGTCGGCGCGTGCTGGCTCAACCTCCAGGAAGCCTGGTGGCGCATCTTCCGTAAAGCCGCCCTCGCCGGCCAGACCTTCGCCGGCCCCGAGGAGATCACCCAGGCCACCAAACTCGCAACCGCCCAGCTCAACCAGCGTGCACGGCCCTGGATCTGGGGCAGACCCGCCCCACCCACCCGACACCTACGCCGCCGCTACATCTACTGCCTTTAAGGAACACAGCACTAGGGCCTGTGTGATGTCGTGATCATTCGGCGGTTTTCAGCAGGTCGTCGATCCAGATCATTGCGGCGCGGAGGTGGAGGCCGGCGAGGTAGC
>NZ_JBHWUO010000079.1:0-26676 GCF_042736975.1 Streptomyces sp. NPDC059989 | reverse complement strand
ACAAACGCGACTACATCTTCAACGGCACCCTGGCCACAGCAGCCATCGTGATCTGGCTCCGCGATCTCATCAAAGAGCCATCAGACACTGCCTAGGGGCGGTCGGGGGATTCGGCGGCGGCGCGGAGGCGGGCGTACTCCTGGGCCATGGACTCGGCGGTCCAATGGGCGTTGAGGCCGCTGGGGTTGGGGAGGGCCCAGATGCGGGTGGCGCCGATGGTCCGCTCCTGGGGGCCGATCTGTGCCCTCCGCTCGCCGAAGGCCGTGCGGTAGGCGGTGACGCCGACGACCGCCAGCCACTGGGGGCGGAGCTGTTCCACCTTTGCCGTCAGGATGCGGCCGCCCTCGCGGAACTCCTCGGCGCTCAGCTCGTCGGCGCGGGCCGTGGCCCGGGCCACCACGTTGGTGATGCCGAGGCGGTAGGTGAGCAGCTCCTCCTGCTCCGCGGGAGCCAGCCGGCGGGGAGTGAAGCCCGACAGGTGCAGGACGGGCCAGAAGCGATTGCCCGGGCGGGCGAAGTGGTGGCCCGTCGCGGCGGAGAGGAGACCGGGGTTGATGCCGCAAAAGAGCACACGCAGACCGCCCGCGACCACGTCCGGGAGGACGCGGTCACGGGCGGCGTTCAGCTCGTCGGGGGTCAGAGGATCGACCCCGGCGCGTACCCGGCGGCCTCCGGGTGCTGCTTGGCGATCGCCTCGATGCGCGAGACCACCGCCGCGACCTGGTCACCCGCGGCGCCGGTGAAGGACAGCTTGTCGGCCATCAGGGCGTCGAGCTGGGCACGGTCCAGCGGCATCCGCTCGTCGGCGGCCAGCTTGTCCAGCAGCTCGTTGCGCTCGGCACCCTGCTCGCGCATGGCGAGCGCGGAGGCCACCGCGTGCTCCTTGATGACCTCGTGGGCGGCCTCGCGGCCGACACCCGCCCGCACCGCGCCCATCAGGACCTTGGTGGTCGCGAGGAACGGCAGGTAGCGGTCCAGCTCACGGGCCACGACCGCCGGGAAGGCGCCGAACTCGTCGAGGACGGTCAGGAAGGTCTCCAGCAGGCCGTCGAAGGCGAAGAACGCGTCCGGCAGGGCCACGCGACGGACCACGGAGCAGGAGACGTCGCCCTCGTTCCACTGGTCGCCGGCCAGTTCGCCGGTCATCGAGGCGTAGCCGCGCAGGATGACCATCAGGCCGTTCACACGCTCGCAGGAGCGGGTGTTCATCTTGTGCGGCATCGCGGAGGAGCCGACCTGGCCGGGCTTGAAGCCCTCGGTGACCAGCTCGTGGCCGGCCATCAGGCGGATCGTCTTCGCGATGGAGGAGGGAGCCGCGGCCAGCTGTACCAGGGCGGTGACCACGTCGTAGTCGAGCGAGCGCGGGTAGACCTGGCCGACCGAGGTGAAGGCCTGGGCGAAGCCGAGGTGCGTGGCGATGCGCTGCTCCAGGTCGGCCAGCTTCGCGGCGTCGCCGCCGAGCAGGTCGAGCATGTCCTGGGCGGTGCCGACCGGGCCCTTGATGCCGCGCAGCGGGTAGCGGCCGAGGAGGTTCTCCAGGCGGTCGTAGGCGACCAGCAGTTCGTCGGCCGCGGTGGCGAAGCGCTTGCCCAGCGTGGTGGCCTGCGCGGCCACGTTGTGGGAGCGGCCGGCCATGACCAGCTCGGCGTGCTCGCCGGCCAGCTTGCCGAGGCGGGCGAGGACGGCGACCGTGCGGTCGCGCGCCAGCTCCAGCGAGAGCCGGATCTGGAGCTGCTCGACGTTCTCGGTCAGGTCGCGGGAGGTCATGCCCTTGTGGACGTGCTCGTGACCGGCGAGGGCGTTGAACTCCTCGATGCGGGCCTTCACGTCGTGCCGGGTGACCTTCTCGCGCTCGGCGATGGAGGCGAGGTCGACCGTCTCCAGGACGCGCTCGTAGTCGGCGAGGGCCGCGTCGGGGACCTCGATGCCGAGGTCCTTCTGGGCGCGCAGCACGGCGAGCCACAGCCGCCGCTCCAGCGTCACCTTGTACTCGGGGGACCACAGGACGGCGAGCTCCGCAGAGGCGTAGCGGCCGGCCAGGACATTGGGGATGCGGGGCTTGGCAGTCACGTGGAGGGATTCTACTTGGGCATCCGCTGTGTGTTTACGCAGGTAGGGGCACCGCTGGCGATTGTGGCTTGCTACGAGACCGGCGAGCCCTCGTACGGCAGCAGCTCCGGGCGCTTGGCCGGGCGGCCGTCCCCGGAGGAGCGGCCCGTCAGGCGGCGGCCGACCCAGGGGAGCAGGTGCTGTCGGGCGAAGCTGAGGTCCTGGCCCCGGCGGGCCGCCCAGCCCGGGGGCACCGAGGCGGGCAGTTCCGCACGCCAGTCCTGCTCGGCGGGCAGGCCCAGCGTCTGCCAGACGGCCTCCGCCACCCGCCGGTGGCCCTCGGCCGTCAGGTGCAGCCGGTCGACGTCCCACATCCGCGGGTCCGCGAGGGCGGCGGCCCCGTAGAGGTCCACGACCAGGGCGCCGTGCCGTGCAGCGAGCTCCTCGATGAGCGCGAACAGCTCTTCCATCCGGGGCCGGAAGCGCTCCATCACCGGCCCGTTGCGCCCCGGGGAGCGCATCAGGACCAGGTGCTTGCAGGAAGGGGCGAGGAGTTCCACGGCCGACTCCAGATGGGCCCGGACACGGCCCATGTCCACCTTGGGGCGGAGCGTGTCGTTCAGCCCGCCGACCAGGGTCACCACATCGGCGCCCATGCCCGCGGCCACCGGCACCTGCTCCTCGGCGATCTGCCCGATGAGCTTGCCGCGGACCGCGAGGTTCGCGTAGCGGAAGCCCGGCTCACGCGCCGCGAGCCGGGCGGCCAGCAGATCGGCCCAGCCCCGGTAGGAGCCGTCCGGGAGCAGGTCGGACATGCCCTCGGTGAAGGAGTCGCCGACCGCGACGAAACTGGTGTAAGACGCATTCATCTCCATGGCGGAGCGATGTTACCGCGCGGTACCCCGGCCCCGCAGGGCCGGGGTCCGCACCGGTCAGGCGGAGGCGGGCCGTCCGAACAGCTCGCGCAGCACGTCCTCCATCGTCACCAGGCCCGTCATGGCACCGTCCGTCCCGAGGACGGCCGCCAGGTGGGTGCGGCTGCGCCGCATCGCGGTCAGCACGTCGTCCAGCGGGGTCTCGGCGCGCACCTGAGCGATCTGCCGCAGGGCCGACACCGGGAAGGGCTCGTCCCGCGCCTCCACGTCCGCGTCCAGGGCGTCCTTGACGTGCAGGTAGCCCAGGATCCTGCGCTGCGCGTCGATCACCGGGAACCGGGAGTACCCGGACTCGGCCGACAGCCGTTCCAGCCCGGCCGGAGTGATGCCCTCCCGGGCCGAAACCACCCGGCCCGACGGCAGCACCACATCGGTGACCGGCCGGCGGCCCAGCTCCAGGGCATCGTGCAGGCGCTCGCTCGCCCGGTCGTCCAGGAGCCCCGCGTTGCTGGAGTCCTTGACCATGCGCGCGAGCTCGTCGTCCGTGAAGGTCGCCGTGACCTCGTCCTTCACCTCCACCCGCAGCAACCGCAGCAGGGCGTTGGCGAAGGCGTTGATCGCGAAGATCACCGGCCGCAGCGCCCGCGTCAGGGTCACCAGCGGCGGCCCCAGCAGCAGCGCCGTGCGCACCGGCTCGGACAGCGCCACGTTCTTCGGCAGCATCTCGCCGAAGAGCATGTGCAGGTACGTCGCCAGCGCCAGCGCGATCACGAAGGAGATCACGTGCGTCAGGCCGTCCGGCACCCCGAAGAGGTCGAACAGCGGGGTCAGCAGGTGCGCGATGGCAGGCTCGGCGACCACACCCAGCACCAGCGTGCACAGCGTGATGCCGAGCTGGGCGGCGGCCATCATCGCCGACACGTGCTCCAGGCCCCACAGGACGGCGCGGGCCCGCCGGTCGCCCTGCTCGGCGTACGGCTCGATCTGGCTGCGCCGGACCGAGATCAGCGCGAACTCCGCGCCGACGAAGAAGGCGTTGACGACCAGGGTCGCCAGGCCGATCAGCAGCTGGATCGCCGTCATCGGCCCGCCTCCCCGTCCTTGTCGCCGGCCGGCTCGGCCGGCATGTGCAGCAGTACCCGGGCGGCCCGTCGCCCGCCCGCGTCGACGACGTCGAGCTGCCAGCCGTCCAGCTCCAGGCTGTCGCCCACGGCCGGGATGCGGCCCAGCTCGGTCGCTATCAGACCGGCCAGGGTCTCGTACGGGCCGTCCGGCACGTGCAGTCCGATCCGCTTGAGCTGGTCGGTGCGGGCGGCGCCGTCGGCGGAGTAGAGCCGGCGCCCGGAGTCGTCCGTGCCGGCCGGGGCGAGGTCCGGCGTCTCGTGCGGGTCGTGCTCGTCGCGGACCTCGCCGACGACCTCCTCGACGATGTCCTCCAGCGTGGCCACGCCGGCCGTGCCGCCGTACTCGTCGATGACCACGGCCATCGTCTGCTTGCCGGCCAGCAGGTCCAGCAGCCGGTCCACGGTCAGCGACTCCGGTACGAGCAGCGGCTCGCGCAGCAGCCGCGACACGGGGTGGCGGTGGCGCTCCGCGGCGGGCAGCGCCAGTACGTCCTTGATGTGGACGGTGCCGACGACGCTGTCGAGGCTGCCCCGGTAGACCGGGAAGCGGGACAGGCCGGTGGCCAGCGTGGCGTTCGCGACGTCCTCGGCGGTGGTCTGCACGTCGAGGGCCGTGACCTGGACGCGCGGGGTCATCACGTTCTCCGCGGTCAGGTCGGCCAGGTTCAGGGTCCGCACGAACAGCTCGGCGGTGTCCTTCTCCAGGGCGCCCGCCTTCGCGGAGTGCCGTGCCAGCGCGACCAGCTCCTGCGGGGTGCGCGCGGAGGCCAGCTCCTCGGCGGGCTCCATGCCGAAGCGGCGCACCATGTGGTTCGCGGTGGTGTTGAGGTGGCTGATCAGGGGTTTGAAGGCCCGGCTGAACACCCGCTGCCAGGTGGCCACTCGCTTGGCGATGGCCAGCGGGGAGGAGATCGCCCAGTTCTTGGGGACCAGCTCGCCGACGACCATCAGGACGACGGTCGACAGGACGGTGCCCAGGATCAGGGCGGTGGAGGAGGCCGCGCCCGCCGACAGCCCCATGGACTGGAACGGGCCTTGGAGCAGGGCGGCGATCGACGGCTTGGAGATCATGCCGATGACCAGGCCGGTCACGGTGATGCCGAGCTGGGCGCCGGAGAGCTGGAACGTCAGGGTTCGGACGGCGGCCAGCGCGCTGTCGGCCCCGCGCTCGCCGCGCGCGACGGCTTCCTCGAGCTCGCTGCGCTCGATGGTGGTCAGCGAGAACTCGGCCGCGACGAAGACTCCGCAGGCAAGGCAGAGCAGCAGAGCCACGACGAGCAGCAGCACTTCGGTCATCGGTCGATCACCTCCGTCCCATGATCAGCCAGGAGGAGGGGTATCGCGCGATGTCGCATGCGGCGATGTCGTGGACTGGGGGGCTCGCCCATGGGCGGACGCTCACACACCTTTCACTCGAGAGGAACTGTGCCTACAGGGTAAAGGACGGGCAAAGGGAGCGGATCATTCTTTCGTCCAGTCTCGCAGGACGGAAGTCGGTGGCGGCCCGTGGTTCGGGCGTGCTTGGCTCCCGATCATGAATCAGTTCGAGACCCGGCTTCAGGCCCGGGCCCAGGCCCAGGTTCAGCTCCAGCTCCGGACCGCGGTGCCGGCCGACGCGGAGAACGTGCTCGCCTTCTGGAAGGAAGCGGCGGAGGGCACGTCGATCACGGACGACGTGGACGGCGTGACCCGGCTCGTCACGCGCGATCCCGACGCGCTGATCCTCGCCGAGGCGGACGGGGTCCTGGTCGGGTCCGTGATCGCCGGGTACGACGGCTGGCGGTGTTCGCTGTACCGGCTGGCCGTGCTGCCCTCCCGGCGTCGGCAGGGGATCGCCACCGCGCTCCTGGAGGCGGCCGAGCGGCGCTTCCAGGCCGCGGGTGGCCGGCGCGGCGACGCGATGGTGCTGGAGGACAACGAGCGGGCGCACCTGGCGTGGGCCGCCGCCGGGTACCACCGGGAGGACCGGTGGCGGCGCTGGGTGAAGCCGTTCGCGTAGGTACTTCGCGCAGGTACGGGGCTCAGTCCACGCGGCGGGCCGCACCGATGACGCAGTACGAGGTCGGAAGGACCGGTCCGCGCTCGGGCAGCCGGAAGCTGCGCTGCGAGACGATCCGGAAACCGGCGGCCTCGATCGAGGCGAGCGGGTCGCGGGAGGTGTGGCAGCCGCCGAAGAGGTGGGGCCAGACGGTCCGGTCCAGGGCGCGCTGGACGGCTGCCATGCCGGGGCCGGGGGCGAGGCCGTGCTCGAAGAAGCGGAGCTCGGCGCCGGGGCGGAGCACGCGGTGGAGCTCGGCGAGGGAGCGGGGCAGGTCCCGTACGGTGCACAGCACCAGGGAGGCGACGGCGGCGTCGAAGGCCTCGCTCTTGACCGGGAGGGCTTCGGCGGCGCCCGGTACGACGTCCACGGGGACCTCGGCGCGGAGCGCGGCGGAGGCCGCGAGACGGCGCAGGGTGCGTTCCGGTTCGACGGCGACGACCTCGGAGACGGCGCGGGGGTAGTGGGCGAAGTTGAGGCCGTTGCCGGCGCCGATCTCGATGACGCGGCCGGTCACTCCGTGGAGGAGCTCGGTGCGGAGGGCGGCGACGCCGGCGCGGGTGTCGGCGGTGACGCTGGCGCGGGCGTAGAAGCGGGCGAAGAGGGGGTGGTGGACGGGGTCGCGGGGGTGGTTGCGCTGGCGCGGCATGGCGGACCTCCGGGGCGGCGGGGGCGGTTACCTCCAGCGTGCCCGGTCGGCTGCGCCTCACGCCTGGCGGTGTCGTGCGGGGCGGCTGCGGTCGCGGCGGCCCCGGGCTGCGCCCGGGCTTTCCGGGGCTCCGCCCCAGACCCCGCGCCTCAAACGCCGGCGGGGCTGGAGTTGGCCCGTCCGAGTGCGCGGGTGCGGCTACACGATCGGGGCTCCGCCCCGGACCCCGCGCCTCAAACGCCGGCGGGGCTGGATGTGCCCCCGGCGACGCTGGGTGTGTCACCTGCGGGCCACGTTGCGAGGAACGTGGTGGGGGACCAGGTGCCCGCCAGGGTGGGGGAGAGCCAGGTGGGGGCCGTGGTGCGGAAGACGGGTGGGGGGAGGGTGCCCGCGGATTGCGGGATGGCGCCCAGGAGGGGGGTGTCCGAGACCTTGGGGAGGTCCGCCAGGTTGCAGCGGGAGGCCAGGTCCGGGGATGACGGCCAGCTGCCGACCACCACGCCCAGGGGGGTCAGGGACCGTGCGCGGAGGGCTTCCGCCGTCAGGGCCGTGGAGTTGAGGGTGCCGAGGCCCGCCGGGGCGACGATCAGGACCGGGGCTCCCAGGAGGCGCGCCGCGTCCGCCAGGGTGTTGCCCGCCTCGTCGAAGCGGACCAGGAGGCCGCCGGCGCCCTCCACCAGGACCAGGTCGTGGGAGAGGGCGAGCCGGTTCGCCGCCTCCGCAACGGCGGCCGGGGAGACGGTGGGCAGGCCCGCGCGGCGGGCCGCCGTGTCCGGGGCCAGCGGCTCCGGGTAGCGGGCCAGTTCCACCGCCGTGACGGAGGGGCCCGCCAGGCGGGCCACCTCCGCGGCGTCCCCCGGCTCGTCCGGGCCGACACCCGTCTGGGCGGGCTTGAGCACGGCGACCGTGCGGCCGGCCGCCACCGCGGCGGCCGCGATCGCCGAGGTGACCACCGTCTTGCCGATCTCCGTGCCCGTTCCGGACACCACCAGTACGGACATGTCCGTCTTCCTCAGCCTTCCTGCGCTGCCGCGACCACCGCGCGGCAGATACGGGCCACATCGTCGTCGCCGGTGACGAACGGGGGCATCGTGTAGATCAGATCGCGGAACGGGCGCAGCCAGACGCCCTCCCGGACGGCTGCCCGGGTGGCCGCCGCCATGTCGACGTCGTGGTCCAGCTGGATCACGCCGATCGCGCCCAGGACGCGTACCTCCCGCACGCCCGGCAACTCCGCCGCGGCCGCCAGGCCTTCGCGCAGGCCCGCCTCGATGCGCTTGACCTCGGTCGGCCAGTCCTGGCCCATCAGCAGGTCGATCGAGGCGAGCGCCACGGCCGTGGCGAGCGGGTTGCCCATGAAGGTCGGGCCGTGCGCGAGCACCGGGACCGCGCCCTGCGAGATGCCGTCGGCCACCCGCTCCGTGCACAGGGTCGCGGCGAGGGTGAGGTAACCGCCCGTCAGCGATTTGCCCAGGCACATCACGTCCGGCGTGATCCCCGCGTGGTCGGCCGCGAAGAGCGCGCCCGTACGGCCGAAGCCCGTCGCGATCTCGTCCAGGATGAGGAGGACGCCGTACTCGTCGCACAGGTCGCGCAGCACCCGGAGGTAGGCCGGGCTGTGGAAGCGCATGCCGCCCGCCCCCTGGACCACCGGCTCCACGATGACCGCGGCCAGCTCGTCCGCGTGCGCGGCGATCAGGGAGCGCAGGTGGTCGGCGTACGCCGGGTCCACGGGGGCGTCGAAACCGCCGGGCGGCGGATCCGCGAAGACCTGCCGCGGCAGGTGGCCCTGCCACAGCTCGTGCATGCCGCCCTCGGGGTCGCAGACGGCCATCGGCTGCCAGGTGTCCCCGTGGTAGCCGCCGCGCCAGGTCAGCAGCCGGGTCTTGCCCGTCCGGCCGAGCGAACGCCAGTACTGCAGGCACATCTTGACCGCGACCTCGACCGAGACCGAGCCCGAATCCGAGAGGAAGACGTGCTCCAGCCCCGGCGGGGTGATCTCCACCAGCCGGGCCGCCAGCCGCACGGCGGGCTCATGGGTGAGCCCGCCGAACATCACGTGTGACATACGGCCCAGCTGCGAAGTCGCGGCCTCGTTCAGCACCGGGTGGTTGTAGCCGTGGATCGCCGACCACCAGGAGGACATGCCGTCGACGAGCTCGTCGTGGCCCTGTCCCTGCCCGGCCGGATCGGCGAGCCGCAGCCGCACGCCCGAGGCGGAGGCGATGACCAGCGGCTCCTGCCGCCCGGGCATCGGACCGTACGGGTGCCAGACGTGCTGCCGGTCCAGGGCGAGCAGTTCCCCCGGGCCGGCCGCCGGCGTTACGAGCTGATCAGGCATTCGGAGCGAGGTCCGTTCCCGCGCCGCGCCGGCGGACCGACACCAGGTCCGGGCGCACCTCGCCGGCATCCGCCTGCGCCGGTACGGGCGCGGTCTCCGCGTGGCCGGAGCAGCCGCCGCAGGCCGAACCGCACCCGGCTTCCCCCGCGGTGTCGCCGGAGCCCGCCGAACCGCAGAGGGAGGCACCGCCACCGTGCGAGCCGCAGCCGCCCGCCGTCGCCGTCGCCGCCTCGGCGACGTCGGCCCGGTGGGCCGGGAGCGTCGTCGTACCGGCACCCTCCACCTCGAAGCCGGCATCCGCGATCATGTCGAGGTCGGCCTGTCCGGCCTGGCCCTCGCTGGTCAGGTAGTCGCCGAGGAAGATCGAGTTCGCCACGTGCAGCGCCAGCGGCTGCAGGGTGCGCAGGTGCACCTCGCGGCCGCCCGCGATCCGGACCTCGACGTCGGGGCAGACGAAGCGGACCATCGCGAGGATGCGCAGCGCCCGCTGCGGGGTGAGGTTCCACTCCTTGGCGAGCGGGGTGCCCTCGAAGGGGATCAGGAAGTTGACCGGCACGGAGTCGCTGTCGAGCTCGCGCAGCGCGTAGACGACGTCGACCAGGTCCTCGTCGCTCTCGCCCATGCCCGCGATCAGGCCGGAGCAGGCCGACAGGCCGGCGGCGTGCGCCTTCTTCACGGTGTCGACCCGGTCGGCGTACGTGTGGGTCTTGGTGATGTCCCCGTACGTCGCCTCGGAGGTGTTGAGGTTGTGGTTGTACGCGTCGGCGCCCGCTTCGCGGAGCTGCTCCGCCTGGCCGTCCGAGAGCAGGCCGAGGCACGCGCAGACCTCGACGCCCTCGTTCTGCTCCTTGATCGCCGCGATCGTCTTGCCGACGCGGTCCACGTCCCGGTCCGTCGGCCCCCGGCCGCTCGCGACCAGGCAGACCCGCTTCGCGCCGCCCGCGACACCGGCCGCGGCCGCCTGGGAGGCCTCCTCCGGCTTCAGCCACGTGTACTTCAGGATCTCGGCCTTCGAGCCGAGACGCTGGGAGCAGTAGGAGCAGTCTTCCGGGCACAGGCCCGACTTCAGGTTGACCAGGTAGTTCAGCTTGACCCGACGCCCGAACCACTGGCGGCGCACCTTGCCGGCCGCGGCCACCACGTCGAGCAGTTCGTCGTCGGAGGTCGCCAGTACGGCGAGCGCCTCTTCGCGGGTCGGCAGCTCACGCCGCAGCCCCTTGTCCACCAGGGTGTTCAGCAGGTCCATGACGCCGATCCTGGACCACACCACCGCTCCCGGCCAAGGAGAGATCGCACAACATGGCCGGTTGGGAGTGTGTGTATCGCCACACCTGACACTCAAGTCCCGGGGGCTAGGGTCGAGCCGAGGCCCGGCGGCTAGGGTCGGGCGGGTCTGTGGACTGCCGACAAAACACGAGGACGTGCCGATGCCCGAGCCCACTCCCGATCCCGTGGACGTCTTCTCCTGGATCGACGCCGCGGAGAGCGCCCGCGAAAGGGCCGGGCTCGTCCGCACGCTGCGTCCGAGGCCGGCGCAGTCGCCGCTGCTGGACCTCGCGAGCAACGACTACCTCGGTCTGTCCCGGCATCCGGAGACCGTCCGCGGAGCTCAGGAGGCGGCCGAGCGGTGGGGGGCCGGCGCCACCGGATCCCGTCTGGTGACGGGCACGACCGAGCTGCACACGGAGCTCGAACGCGAACTCGCGGACTTCTGCGGATTCGAGGCCGCGCTGGTCCTGTCCTCCGGATACGCGGCCAACCTGGCCGCGGTCACCGCCCTCAGCGACCGGGGCACGCTGGTCGTCTCCGACGCCGGGAACCACGCCTCGATCGTCGACGGCTGCCGCCTCTCGCGCGCCGAGACCGCCGTCGTCCCGCACTCCGATCCGGACGCCGCGCGCAAGACGCTCGCCACGCACGAGGGACGGGCGCTGCTGGTCAGCGACTCCGTGTTCTCCGTCGACGGGGACGCCGCCCCGCTCGCCGCGTACGCCGCCGCCTGCCGGGACGAGGGCGCGGCCCTGGTCGTGGACGACGCGCACGGGCTGGGTGTGCTGGGGGAGGGCGGCCGCGGCGCACTGCACGCCGCCGGGCTCGCGGGCGCGCCCGGGGTGGTCGCCACCCTGACCCTCTCGAAGTCCCTGGGCAGCCAGGGCGGGGCGGTGCTCGGTCCGGCAAAAGTCATCCGCCACCTGGTCAACACCGCGCGCACGTTCATCTTCGACACCGGGCTGGCCCCGGCCGCCGCGGGCGCGGCGCTGGCGAGCCTGCGCCTGCTCCGGCGGGAACCGGAGCGTGCCGGCCGCGCCCGCGGGGTGGCCGCCGAGCTGTACGGGCGGCTCACCGCGTCCGGCCTGACCGCGGCCCGGCCGGACGCGGCCGTGGTGTCGGTGCGGGCCCCGTCGGCCTCGGCGGCACTGCGCTGGGCCGCCGACTGCCGCGAGGCAGGTCTGTCCGTGGGGTGCTTCCGGCCGCCGTCCGTTCCGGACGGCATCTCCCGGCTGCGGCTGACGGCACGGGCCGATCTCACGGGGGACGAGATCAGCCGGGCTGTCGGGACGATCCTTGCGACCGCACCCGCCGGAGCCACGGACCGGTAGGCGGAGTTACGGGAGCAGGTCCGCCCGGACGGTGGTCAGGAAGCCGTCCCAGGCCGGCCCGGTGAAGAGCACGGCCGGGCCGTCCGTCCGCTTGGAATCGCGGACGGCCAGCAGGCCGTCGCCGAGGACGGCCGCTTCCACACAATTGTTCATACCGGTACTGCGGCTGCTCCGCCGCCATCGCGCGCTGATCAGAAGTCCGCTGATCGATAAGGGGGTTGCGGACACGGGGGTGCCTCCTTACGCGTCGTCAGCAAGTGAGCTGATGAGATCCGACGAGTCCTGGGGCGGGAGGGCGTGTTCCTGAATGATGCGGAACGCGGCGCTGTACGCCTCTAGGTCTTCCTTCCGCTCCAGATAGAGGCTACTCGTCAAATGGTCGAGTACCACCACATCCAGATCGGCGATGTTCGGAAATGAGAAAATGACGAACGGTCCGGTGAGGCCGAGATGACCCCCCACGCTGAACGGCAGTACCTGTAGCCGCACTTGGGGCAGCCGCCCCACCTTCACCAGGTGCCTCAGCTGCTCCGCCATCACCCCCGGCCCGCCGATCTGCCGGCGCAGCACCGCCTCGTCCAGTACGGCGCTCAGCTCCAGCGGCGGGTCGGCCCGCAGCACCGACTGCCGGGCCAGCCGTACGTCGACCAGCGCGTCCACCTTCGGCTCGGGCAGCCCGCCCAGCGCGGCCCGGGTCACGGCCCGCGCGTACCCGGGGGTCTGCAACAGCCCCGGGACCACGGACAGTTCCACGGTCCGCGCCGCCCTCGCCCCCGCCTCCAGGCTGATGAAGTCCCGGTACTCCTGGGGCAGCAGCCCCCGGTAGTCGTGCCACCACTGGCGGCCGCGTCCGGTGTCGCCGCCCGGGCCCGGCCCCGCGGCCGAGGCCGACAGGGCCTCCAGCAGTGCGCGCTGCTCGGGGCTCACGATCTGCCCGTAGACATCGAGGAGCAGGCGGATGTCCTCGGGCTTGACGCCGCTGCGTCCTGTCTCGATGCGGCTGATTTTCGACTGGTGCCATCCCACGATCCGGGCCGCCTCACCACTGGTGAGTCCGGACCGGTCGCGCAGGGCACGCAGTTCCTCGCCGAGCTTGCGCCGGCGTACCGCGGGACCGTGCTGCACACCCGCCTCCTTCCACCGGCACAGCTCGCACCAGTTTGCCGTCCAAATACGCTCTTCCGTAGCAGAGTTCACCGCATTGAGGGACAGATATATGCATATCTTGGGGGAACGGCAGATGCGGCGGCACGATGGGTGGCACTCTGGCGTCCAGCACAGATCCGGGGCGGCTTGGCCCCGGTGGGAAAGGGACCGTCGCCATGGCAGATCACCAGGAAGCATCCGTCACTCTGCCGAGCGATCCCGCCTCGGTCGCCGCCGCCCGACGCTACGTCGCGGAGGTGCTGGGCGAATGGGGACTTCCCGATGACGCCGACACCGCCGACAGCGTCCGGCTGATCGTCTCGGAGCTCGCCACCAACGCCGTACAGCATACTTTCGGCCAGTCGCCGACCTTCACCGTGGACGTCCGGCTGGAGCGCGAGGAGTGGCTGCGCGTTGGGGTCACGGACAGCCACCCGCGCTGGCCCAAGCGACTCCCGGCCGCCGTCCAGCAGGACAACGGCCGGGGGATGGTCATCATCCGCTGGCTCACCGCGGAGGCGGGCGGCCGCCTCTCGGTCAGCCCCACCGAGGACGGTGGCAAGACGGTCTGGATCGCCCTGCCCTGGACGGTCGCGGCGCGGGCGAGGACGGCCACCGGCTGCTGAGGGCGAGGCGTCAGGAGGCGGCGCGCTCCGCCGCGCTGCGCTCGATGCACAGCTCGTTTCCCTCGGGGTCGGCGAGTACGACCCAGCCCATGACGCCGTCCTCGTCGCGGCGGTCGTCCACGATCTTCGCGCCGAGCCCGATCAGGCGCTCCACGGTCTCGTCCCGGGTGCCGGTGGGCGGCTGGATGTCCAGGTGGACGCGGTTCTTGACGGACTTGGCGTCCGGTACGCGGATGAAGAGCAGTCCGGGGACGCCCGCCTGCCCCGGTTCCAGCAGGATCTCGTCGTCGGTCTCGACGTCGTCGGGGTGGATCGGGAAGCCGGTCACCTGCGACCAGAACTCGGCCACCCGGTAGGGCTCCAGGGCGTCGAACGTGATGTGCCGGACGGGGTTGACGAACATGCGTCTCCTTGGTCGGTGTTCCGAGTGGCCATCCGTATACGGAACCGGGCCCGGACGGCAACCGAGTTGAACCGGGTACCTCCCGGAAACGTGGGTTAACTCAGCGGAAAAGCGGAGCGCCTAGCGTGGCACCACGCTCGTCCGCCAATGATCACCCATGATCCGGTAAAGCGGCGGTGGTCGGGACGAAAAGCCTTTCTCTGCGTTGGGCAAGACACGCTTGGCTCGGATATGTGCAGGTCAACAGAGTGTTGACGGCCAGTAGGGTCGCCCCGGCGCGATGTTGATCTTGTCCCGGAAACTTGGTGATACGTGTGCAACTGACACCGCACGAGCAGGAGAGACTGCTCATCCACGTGGCTGCGGACGTGGCCGAGAAGAGGAGGGCGCGCGGGGTGCGCCTCAACCATCCCGAAGCGATCGCGCTCATCACCTGCCACATCCTCGAAGGGGCCCGCGACGGACGGACCGTGGCCGAGCTGATGGCCTCCGGCCGCACCGTGCTGCGGCGCGAGGAGGTCATGGAGGGGATCCCCGAGATGATCCACGACGTCCAGGTCGAGGCGACCTTCCCGGACGGCACCAAGCTCGTCACCGTCCACGACCCGATCGTCTGAAGAGGGGCAATCCGTATGATCCCCGGCGAAATCGCCTACGGGGACGGTCCGGTGCTCCTCAACGAGGGCCGCCCCGTCACCCGCCTCACCGTGCTCAACGCCGCCGACCGGCCCGTCCAGGTCGGCTCCCACTACCACTTCGCCGAGGCCAACCCCGGCCTCGACTTCGACCGGTCCGCCGCCCGCGGGCAGCGGCTCAACATCGCGGCCGGCACCGCCGTGCGCTTCGAGCCCGGCATCCCGGTCGCCGTGGAACTCGTACCGCTCGGCGGGCTGCGCACCGTACCGGGACTGCGCGGGGAGACCGGAGGGCCGCTCGATGGCTGAGATCTCCCGCCAGGTGTACGCCGACCTCTTCGGGCCGACCCGGGGCGACCGGATCCGGCTGGCCGACACCGACCTCTTCGTCGAGATCGAACAGGACCTCAGCGGCGGCCCCGGCCGGGCCGGCGACGAGGCCGTCTTCGGCGGCGGCAAGGTGATCCGCGAGTCCATGGGGCAGGCCCGCACCACCCGCGCCGAAGGCGCCCCCGACACCGTGATCACGGGGGTGGTCGTCCTCGACCACTGGGGCATCGTCAAGGCCGACCTCGGCATCCGCGACGGCCGCATCTGCGGCATCGGCAAGGCCGGCAACCCCGACACCATGGACGGCGTGGACCCGGCCCTGGTCATCGGCCCCGAGACCGAGATCATCGCGGGCAACGGGAAGATCGTCACCGCCGGTGCCATCGACGCCCACGTGCACTTCATCTCCCCGACCGTCATCGAAACGGCGCTCGCCTCCGGGATCACCACCCTGGTCGGCGGCGGCACCGGACCCGCCGAGGGCACCAAGGCCACCACCGTCACCCCCGGACCCTGGCACCTGGCCCGGATGTTCGCGGCCCTGGAGGCCTACCCCGTCAACATCGGCCTCCTCGGCAAGGGCAACACCATGTCCCGCGAGGCCATGCACTCCCAACTGCGCGGCGGCGCCCTCGGGTTCAAGATCCACGAGGACTGGGGGTCCACCCCGGCCGTCATAGACGCCTGCCTGAGCGTCTGCGAGGAGACCGGCGCCCAGGTCGCCATCCACACCGACACCCTCAACGAGGCCGGATTCGTCGGCGACACCCTCGCCGCGATCGCCGGGCGGACCATCCACTCGTACCACACCGAGGGCGCGGGCGGCGGGCACGCACCCGACATCATCACCGTGGTCTCCGAGCCCAACATCCTGCCCAGCTCCACCAACCCCACCCGGCCGCACACGGTCAACACCGTCGAGGAGCACCTCGACATGCTGATGGTGTGCCACCACCTCAACCCGGCCGTCCCCGAGGACCTCGCCTTCGCCGAATCGCGGATCCGGCCTTCGACCATCGCCGCCGAGGACGTCCTGCACGACCTCGGGGCCATCTCCATCATCTCCTCCGACTCCCAGGCCATGGGGCGCGTCGGCGAGGTCGTCCTGCGCACCTGGCAGACCGCCCACGTGATGAAGAAGCGGCGCGGCTTCCTCCCCGGAGACGGCCCCGCCGACAACCAGCGGGCCCGCCGCTACGTCGCCAAGTACACGATCAACCCCGCCGTCGCCCAGGGGCTCGCCCGCGAGATCGGCTCCGTCGAGACCGGCAAACTCGCCGACCTGGTCCTGTGGAACCCCGCCTTCTTCGGGGTCAAGCCCGAGGTGGTCATCAAGGGCGGCCAGATCGCCTACGCGCAGATGGGCGACGCCAACGCCTCCATCCCCACCCCGCAGCCGGTCCTGCCCCGCCCGATGTTCGGCAGCCACGGGCGCGCACCGGCCCTCAACTCCCTCAACTTCACCGCGCAGGCCGCCCTCGACGACGGACTGCCCGAACGGCTCGGGCTCGGCAAGCAGTTCACGGCCATCGAGAGCACCCGGAAGGTGGGCAAGGCGGACATGCGCAACAACGACGCCATGCCGAGGGTCGAGGTCGACGCCGACACCTTCACCGTGACCATCGACGGGGAGGCCGTGGAGCCCGCGCCGGCCGCCGAACTGCCCATGGCACAGAGATACTTCCTCTTCTGATGGGCGCGCCCCGATGAGCCTCGCCGCCCTGCTCGTCCTCGCGGACGGCCGATTCCCCGCCGGGGGCCACGCCCACTCCGGCGGGGCCGAGGCCGCCTGCAAGGCGGGCCGGATCCACGACGCCGCCACCCTGGAGGACTTCTGCCGGGGCCGGCTGCACACCGCAGGACTCACCGCCGCCGCCCTCGCCGCGGCCGGCGCCCTCGGACTCGACCCGGCGGAACTCGACGCCGCCGCCGACGCCCGCACCCCCTCGCCCGCCCTGCGCACCGCGGCCCGGAGGCTCGGCCGGCAGCTGCTGCGCGCCGCCCGGGCCACCTGGCCCCACCCCGAACTGGAGGCGCTGGCCGCCGCGTTCCCGCGCGGCGCCCACCAGCCCGTGGTGCTCGGCCTCACGGCCCGGGCGGCCGGGCTCGGACCGCTCGACGCCGCGCACGTGGCGGCGTACGAGAGCATCGGCGGCCCGGCGACCGCGACCGTGCGGCTGCTGGGCCTGGACCCCTTCGAGGCGAGCGGGGTCCTGGCCCGCCTCGCCCCCGAACTCGACGCCGTGGCCGCCCGGGCGGCCGAGGCCGCGCACCGGGCCCGTTCCGAAGGCACGGACCGCCTGCCCGCGGCCTCCTCGCCCCTGCTGGAGATCGCGGCGGAGGTCCATGCCGACTGGCCGGTACGCCTCTTCGCCTCCTGAGCGCCCCGACCGGCCTCCCGACCACCCCCCAAGGAGAACCCCCATGCACCTCGACCACGGTGTGGCCTACCCCCACCGGCACACCCACGGCGCCGACCCGGTCCGCACCGACGGCACCCGGCGCGCCCTACGCATCGGACTCGGCGGACCCGTCGGCTCCGGCAAGACCGCCACCGTCGCCGCCCTGTGCCGCGCCCTGCGCACCGAACTGTCCATGGCGGTCGTCACCAACGACATCTACACGCGGGAGGACGCCGAGTTCCTGCTCCGCGAAGCCGTGCTGCCGCCCGAGCGGATCACCGCCGTCGAGACGGGGGCCTGCCCCCACACCGCCATCCGGGACGACATCTCCGCCAATCTGGAGGCCGTGGAGGAGTTGGAGGAAACGGTCGGCCCCCTCGACCTGATCCTCGTCGAGTCCGGCGGCGACAACCTCACCGCCACCTTCTCCCGGGGCCTGGTCGACGCCCAGATCTTCGTCATCGACGTGGCCGGCGGGGACGACATCCCGCGCAAGGGCGGCCCCGGCGTCACCACCGCCGACCTGCTCGTCGTCAACAAGACCGACCTCGCCCCCCACGTCGGCTCCGACCTGGACCGGATGGCCCGCGACGCCGCCGAGCAGCGCGGCGAACTGCCCGTCGCCTTCCAGTCGCTGCGCGGCCCCGAAGGGGTGGCCCCGGTGGCCGCCTGGGTGCGCGAGCGGATCGCCGCCTGGACCGTACGGTGACCGGCGCGCCGACCGCCGACCTCACAGCCCCGCCGGCGGCGGGACTGCGCGCCACCGCCCGCATCCACGCGGCCGCCGACGGGCGGGGCGGCACCGCCCTGCCGCTACTGGCCGGGGAGGGGCCGCTCGCGCTGCGCCGCACCCGGGGCACGGGGGCCGAGGCCGGGGTCATGCTGGTCGGCGCGATGACCGCCCCGCTGGGGGGTGACCACCTGACGGTCGAGGCCACCGCCGGGCCCGGGGCGCACCTCGCCCTCGCCTCGGCGGCGGCCACCCTGGCGCTGCCCGGCCGGTGCGGCGAGCCCGCGCGGTACGACGTACGGCTGACCGTGCAGGACGGGGCGTCGGTGCGGTGGCTGCCCGAGCCGCTGGTCTCCGTGCGCGGCAGCGACCTGCGCGTGCGCACCCGGGTCGAACTGGCCCCCACCGCCCGGCTGCTGCTGCGCGAGGAGCAGGTACTGGGCCGCTGCGGAGAGCCCCCGGGCCTGCTGCGCAGCCGGCTCACCGCCACCCGCGGCGGCCGCCCGCTGCTGGACCAGGAGCTCACCTGCGGCCCCGGCGCGCCCGGCGGCTGGGACGGCCCGGCCGGACTCGCGGGCCACCGGGCGCTGGGCCAACT
The DNA here is from genome assembly GCF_042736975.1 of Streptomyces sp. NPDC059989. Classification (NCBI taxonomy): domain Bacteria; kingdom Bacillati; phylum Actinomycetota; class Actinomycetes; order Kitasatosporales; family Streptomycetaceae; genus Streptomyces; species Streptomyces sp. NPDC059989. The sequence goes on along the minus strand of NZ_JBHWUO010000079.1, from coordinate 8,130 downwards.
CCTGATCGTGGATCCGGCCTTCGAGCAGGCACCGCCCTCGGCCGGGGTACTGGGGGAGTTCGCCGTGGTGACCCCGCTGGCCGGCCCCGCGGTGCTCGTCACGGCCCTGGCCCCGGACGCCCTGCGGCTACGGGAACTACTGGACGAAGCCGCCCGTACCCACGGACCGCCGCCACAGGCGTAGTTACGGGACGAATCAGACACCGCTCAGCGGTACACGCCTCTCCGGTTATCGGGTTGGCAAAGAACTCGACCCCGCTCTGTTGCCGGGTCCAGGTCAGGCGCAAGGATCCCCCTGCAGGCGGACGACCGAACCGACCGCATCCGGCCGCCAACGGCGGCACCTGACGCAGGGGGAACAACCACGTGATACGCAACGCGGCGCTGGGGAGCGCCGCCACACTGATCACCGGCACGCTGGCGGCGGGCCTGATGCTCGCCCCGTCCGCCACGGCGGCCTCGGCCGGCCGCGACAACGGCGCCGCGGAGGCCGTCGGCGTCCAGATCGCCGCCGCCCGCGCCGCCCGCACCGGGATCGAGTGGAAGGACTGTCCCGCCGACTGGGGCTTCGAAAAGCCCATCCAGTGCGGCTGGGTGAAGGTCCCGCTCGACTACACCAAGCCCTTCGGCAAGACCATCGACCTCGCCGTCGACCGGATCGGCAGCACGGGCACCCCGGAGGAGCGCCAGGGCGCCCTCATCTACAACCCCGGCGGCCCCGGCGGTTCCGGCATGCGCTTCCCGCGCCGGGTCACCACCAAGAGCCCGCTGTGGGTCAACACCTCCAAGGCGTACGACTTCGTGGGCTTCGACCCCCGCGGCGTCGGCCACTCCGCGCCCATCTCCTGCATCGACCCGCAGGAGTTCGTCAAGGCGCCCAAGGCCGACCCGGTCCCGTCGAGCGAGGCCGACAAGCGCGCCCAGCGCAAGCTCGCCGCCGAGTACGCGGACGGCTGCAAGGAGCGCAGCGGCGAGATGCTGCCGCACATGACCACGCCGAACACCGCGCGCGACCTCGACGTGATCCGCGCCGCCCTCGGCGAGAAGAAGCTGAACTTCCTCGGCGTCTCCTACGGCACCTACATCGGCGGGGTCTACGCGACCCTCTTCCCGACCCACGTGCGCCGCATGATCGTCGACAGCGTGGTCGACCCGGCCCAGGACAACATCTGGTACGAGGCCAACCTCGGCCAGGACGTCGCCTTCCAGATGCGCTGGAACGACTGGCAGGACTGGGTCGCCAAGAACGACGCCGTCTTCCACATCGGCGACACCCGCGCCAAGGTCGAGGCCAAGTACCAGGAGCTGCGCGCCGCCGCCAAGGCCAACCCGATCGGTGGGGTCGTCGGCCCGGCCGAGCTCATCGGCTTCTTCCAGGGCGCCCCGTACTACGACTCCTCCTGGGTGCCCGTCGCCCAGACCTGGGCCGCCTACCTCGCCGGTGACACCCAGGCGCTGGTCGACGAGATCGCCCCGGACATGTCCGACCTCAAGGGCAACGCGGCCTCGGAGAACAGCAACGCCGTCTACACCGCGGTCGAGTGCGCCGACGCCAAGTGGCCCACCAGCTGGGCCAAGTGGGACCGGGACAACAGCAAGCTGCACGAGAAGTACCCGTTCCTGACCTGGTCCAACGCGTGGATGAACCTGCCCTGCGCGACCTGGAAGTCCAAGCAGAGCACCCCGATCGAGGTCGGCGCCAAGCGCGGTCTGCCGCCGGTGCTGATCGTCCAGTCCGAGCGCGATGCGGCCACGCCGTACGCGGGCGCCGTCTCGCTGCACAAGCGCCTGGCCGGCTCGCGCCTGATCACCGAGCAGAACGCCGGCTCGCACGGTGTCACCAGCCTGGTGAACCCCTGCATCAACACCCGGGTCGACGCCTACCTGCTCACCGGCAAGGTCGACGCCCAGGACGTGAAGTGCGGTCCGCACGCCACTCCGGTCCCGCCGGCCCCGGCCGCCGCGAAGTCGCTGGCCGACTCCGCGGCGCAGGCCCCGGCCTCGGACCTGCCGGCGCGTGAGGAGCTCCCGGCCGTCCGCTAGCCGGGAGCGTCAATGACGCCGCAATGACGGGAGAAGGCTCAGCGCGAAGTGCGCCGGGCCTTCTTCCGTTGAGCCTCCTCCTCGGCCTTGACCTCGGCCGCGTACCGGTCGACGTACTCCTGGCCGGACAGGTTGAGGATCGCGTACATGATCTCGTCGGTGACGGCCCGCAGGACGGCCCGCTCGCCCTCCATGCCCGCGTACATGATCTCGTCGGTGACGGCCCGCAGGACGGCCCGCTCGCCCTCCATGCCCGCGTACCGCGAGAAGTCCAGCGGCTCGCCGAAGCGGATCGTCACCCGCCGGATCTTCGGGATCTTCTGCCCGGGCGGCTGGATCTCGAAGGTGCCGAGCATCGCGCACGGGACGACGGGCACCCCGGCGCCCAGGGCCATCGCGGCCACGCCCACCTTGCCCTTGTACAGCCGACCGTCGTGCGAGCGGGTGCCCTCCGGATAGATGCCCAGCAGCTCGTCCTTGGCCAGTACCCCCAGCCCCTCGCGCAGCGCCGCCTGCCCGGCGTCCTTGCCGGAGCGGTCGACGGGGATCTGCCCGGCACTGCGGAAGAAGGCGGCCGTGAGCCGGCCCTTGAGCCCGGGGCCCGTGAAGTATTCGGCCTTGGCGAGGAAGGTGATCCGCCGCTTGAGGATCGCGGGCATCAGGAAGTGGTCGGAGAAGGACAGGTGGTTGCCCGCGACGATCGCGGCGCCCTCCGCCGGGATGTTCTCCAGACCCTCGATCCGCGGCCTGAAGAGCAGGCGCAGCAGCGGACCGAGCAAGACGTGCTTGAGCAAGTGGTAGAACACCAGGCCGCTCCCGTCGATGTCCCGTTGTCACGGCCATCGTACGGACAGTCAGTGCCGGAGCGGCAGCTCGGGGACGGCCTTGATCGCACACTGTCTTGATCGGGCCGTCCTGGTCAGACGCCGCGGGTGGCGGCCATCCCGGCGGTCAGCAGCCCCAGCACCACCCAGCCGAACCACAGCCAGCCGTTGCTGCCGAGGGCCACGGAATACGTGGCGACGGCCACCAGAGCGGCGAAGGTCATGACAGCCATCGCCTTAACGGATCCGGTCATGCCCCATGGTCGCGCGCGCAGGCCGTCCCGCGCTACTGGCCACGCGCTTGGAGCGAGGCGAGATACGAGTTGTACGCCTCCAGCTCCTGGTCGCCGTCACGGTCCGCGGCCCGGTCGGAGCGCTTCGCCGCCCGCTGCTCGGAGTGGTACCACTGGTAGACCAGCGCGATCAGCACCAGCACCGAGGGGATCTCGCTGAAGGCCCAGGCGATGCCGCCGCCCCACTGCTGATCGAGCAGCGGGTCGATGCCCAGCGAGGCCGGCGGGTTCGCGTACGTCTTGATCATCGGCTCGCTCGCCATCATCAGGGCGATGCCGAAGAAGGCGTGGAAGGGCATGCCCGCGAACAGCTCCAGCATCCGCATCACGTAGCCGGGGCGGTGCGGACCCGGGTCGATGCCCATGATCGGCCAGAAGAAGATCAGGCCGACGGCGAGGAAGTGCACCATCATCGCGATGTGCCCGGTCCGGCTCTCCATGAGGAAGTCGAAGAGCGGGGTGAAGTACAGGGCGTACAGGCTCGCGATGAACATCGGGATCGTGAAGGCCGGATGCGTGACCACGCGCATGTAGCGGCTGTGCAGGAGCATCAGCAGCAGCTCGCGCGGGCCCTTGTGGCCGCGCGCGGCGGGCGGCAGCGCGCGCAGCGCCAGCGTCACCGGGGCGCCGAGGAGCAGCAGGATCGGGGTGACCATGCTGATCACCATGTGCTGGACCATGTGCACGCTGAACATGACCATGCCGTAGTCGTTCAGCTTGGTGCACATCACCAGGACGACCGTCAGCACACCCGTGGTGAAGGCGATGGTCCGGCCGGCCGACCAGGAGTCCCCGCGCCGGCGAAGCCGCAGCACGCCCCATCCGTACAGGGCGAGCCCGATCAGGGAGCCGAAGAGGAAGAAGGCGTCGAAGGAGAACTCGAGCCCGCGCCCGAGAGTGAACGGCGGCAGGTCCATGTTCATGCCCATGCCGTGCCCGCTGTGATCCATCTGTTCACTCCCTTGACCGTGGTGCCCCACCACAGTAGTGCCGCCCCCGGACGCATCTGCGCGCGGGGGCGGCCTGTCACAAAAGGGGCGTCACGGAAGTCGCGGAGGTCACAGAACCGTCTGCGCCTCTTCGTACCGCTCGGCCGGGACCGTCTTGAGGGTCTGGACCGCCTCGGCCAGCGGCACCATCTCGATGTCCGTCCCGCGCAGCGCGGTCAGCATGCCGAACTCGCCCCGGTGCGCGGCCTCCACGGCGTGCCAGCCGAAGCGGGTGGCGAGCACCCGGTCGTACGCGGTCGGCGTGCCGCCGCGCTGGACGTGGCCCAGGATCACCGGCCGGGCCTCCTTGCCCAGGCGGTGCTCCAGCTCGACGGCGAGCCGGTTGCCGATGCCGGCGAACCGCTCGTGGCCGTACATGTCGACCCCGCCCTCCTCCAGGTCCATCGACCCGGGGCGCGGCTTGGCGCCCTCGGCGACGACGACGATCGCGAACCGCTTGCCCGCGGAGAAGCGCTCGCCGACGATCGCCGTCAGCTCGTCGATGTCGAAGGGGCGTTCCGGTACGACGATGGCGTGCGCGCCGGCCGCCATGCCCGAGTGCAGGGCGATCCACCCGGTGTGGCGGCCCATGACCTCGACGACCATCACGCGCTGGTGCGACTCGGCGGTGGTCTTCAGCCGGTCCAGCGCCTCGGTGGCGACCCCGACGGCGGTGTCGAAGCCGAAGGTGACGTCGGTGGACGCGATGTCGTTGTCGATGGTCTTCGGGACGCCGACGATGGGCAGACCGGCCTGCGAGAGCAGGTTCGCGGCCTTCAGGGTGCCCTCGCCGCCGATCGGGATGATGGCGTCCAGGCCGAGGTCCGCGACATGGCCGCGGGCGCGCTCCACCCCGTCGCGGAGGTGCGCGGGCTGGACCCGGGAGGAGCCGAGGATGGTGCCGCCGCGGGCGAGGATGCCGCCCACCGCGTCGAGGTCGAGCTTGCGGTAGTCCGCCTCCAGCAGGCCCTTCCAGCCGTCGAGGAAGCCGATCACCTCGTCGCCGTGGTCGACGACGGCACGGTGCACGACGGAGCGGATGACGGCATTGAGGCCGGGGCAGTCGCCACCGGAAGTGAGCACACCTATGCGCATGGCAGAAAAGACCTTTGCAACGTGGGCCGGCGACCGGACCACGTCGTCCGGTTGGAACTACGGCCACCCTACAAGCGGTGGAGCGGTGGACTGAACCATCCTCCACATGCTGGTCGCACTCGTCGTACGAAACGACGTCGGCCCGGTTCCCCCTAGGGAAAACCGGGCCGAACACATGATGACGGGGCCGCCCCGATGAGCGGCCCGCAGCGCGCTACGCGGGCTGCGTCGCCGCCGCGATGCGCTCCGCGCGCAGCGCCTCGTACCACCGGTCGTCTATGGCCGGCAGCGCGTTCACGTCGAGGGCCAGCTTCAGCAGCAGGTCCGCGATCTGCGGGTTGCGGGCCATCACGGGGCCGTGCATGTAGGTGCCGAACACCGTGTCGTTGTACGCGCCTTCGGTGCCGTCTCCGGTGCCGTTGCCGCGGCCCATGCTCACCCGGGCGAACGGACGGGCCGTCGGGCCGAGGTGGGTGACGCCCTGGTGGTTCTCGAAGCCCGTCAGCTGGGGCAGGCCGAGCCGCGGGTCGATGTCGGCGAGGACGTCGCCGACGCACCGCTCGCCCTCACCGCGCACGGTGACCACGTCCAGCAGGCCGAGGCCCTCCTGTCGCTGTCCCTGGTCGTTGACGAACTCCTGGCCGAGGATCTGGTACCCGGCGCAGACGGAGAAGACGATCGCCCCGTTCGAGACGGCGCGCTCCAGACCGCCGTCGCGCAGCAGACGCTCCGCGGCCAGCCGCTGGGGCCGGTCCTCGCCGCCGCCGATCAGGTAGATGTCGCCCGAGGTGGGGATCGGCTGGTCGCTGCGCACGTCCACGCGCTGCACGTCCAGGCCGCGCTGGCGCGCCCGGCGCTCCACCACGAGGGCGTTGCCCTGGTCTCCGTACGTGCTCAGCAGGTCGGGGTAGACCCACACCAGACGCAGGCTGTTGTCGCTCATGCTCTTGTCCTTTATGGGTACTAGTTGCCGACGCGGCGGCGCACGTCCTGGAAGGCGGTGTAGTTGGCGATCAGCTCGATCTGCCCGGGCGGCGCGAGCTGCACGGCCTCGTCGAGGGTCTCGCACACCCGGAAGTCCAGGCCCGCGACCTCGAGGCGGACCGCGAGGTCCAGCTTGCGGTCGCCGATCACGAAGATCGGGTGGCCGGCCAGGCGCGGGTAGTCCACGTCCCACAGCCACGAGGTGTCGGTGCCGTCGGCGCCGCGCGCGTTCACCGAAAGGATCACCGGGGTGGGCGGGGGGTCGATCAGCGAAAACGTTTCGAGCCAGCCCGCCGGGTTCTTCGCGAGCAGCAGCCGCAGTTCACGGCCCTGGAAGCTCACCACGTCGTAGCGGCCGGCGACGGCCTGCACCTGGTACATGCGCTCCAGCGCGACCTGCGGCGGGACGCCGAAGACCGCGGCCACGGCCGCCGAGGTGGCGGCGTTGGCCTTGTTGGCGCGGCCGGGCAGCTGGAGGTGGATCGGCCAGGCCGACCCGTGCGGGTCCAGGACGTGGTCGCCCGAGAGCACCCAGGTCGGCGTCGGGCGGCGGAAACCGCACTCGCCGCAGAACCAGTCGTCGCCGGGGCGCTGCATCACACCACCGCAGGAGGGGCACGACCAGGCGTCGTCCTTCCACTCCTGGCCGGCCGCGACCCACACCACGTTCTGGGAGGAGGAGGCGGACCACACGATGAGCGGGTCGTCGCAGTTCGCGACGATGACGGCCTTGGATCCCTGAAGGCCCTCGCGCCACTTCTCCGCGAGCATGCGGGTCTCGGCGGCGCGGTCCAGCTGGTCGCGGGAGAGGTTCAGCAGGGCGATCACCTTGGGGGTGACGTCCCGGGCCACCCCGGCCAGGTACTTCTCGTCGACCTCGATGACGCCGTACTTGGCGTCCGAGCCGCCCGCGAGGGCGGAGGTGATGCCGGCCGGCATGTTCGCGCCCAGCGCGTTCGATACGACGGGGCCGCTGGCGCGCAGGGCCTCGGCGATCAGCCGGGTCGTCGTGGTCTTGCCGTTCGTCGCGGAGACGAGGACGACGTCGAGGTGCTGCGCCAGCGCGCCGAGAAGATCGGGGTCGAGTTTGAGTGCGACCTTGCCACCGATCACCGATCCGCTTCCGCGTCCCGCGGCCCGCGACACCGCCGCCGCGGCCTTGCCCGCCGTCACGGCCAGCTTGGCCCGCGGCGAAAGCGGCTCTGTGTTGCCTGCCATCGTCCCTTGTCCTCCTTGCGTCGGTCGGCCCCAGCCTATCCAGTACCTGCCGGAGCCTTGACCGCGGCGCCCCCACGCCACGGCAGATCTCCTCATATAACCGCCCGTCGTACCCTTACGGCCATGCGACAGCGCCCCATTCCCGGTACCACCGGCCTCGTCCGCACCATGAGCCTGCTGGGCGATCCGGTGCTCCACTCGGCCTGCGCCGAGGTCACCGAATTCGGTCCGGCCCTCGACCGGCTCATCGAGGACATGTTCGCGACGATGTACGCGGCCGAGGGCGTCGGCCTCGCGGCGAACCAGATCGGCGTCGGGCAGCGGGTGTTCGTCTACGACTGCCCCGACGACGAGGACGTGCGGCACGTCGGGCACGTCGTCAACCCGCGGTTGGTTTCCGCCGACGGGGACGAGTTCCTCGGGCCCGAGGGGTGCCTGTCCCTGCCGGGGCTGGAGGCGGGGACGGCCCGCTTCGACCACGCGGTGGTGGAGGGGGTCACGTCGGACGGTGCGGCCGTGCGGATTTCGGGGAGCGGGTTTTTCGCGCGGTGCCTGCAGCACGAGTGCGATCACCTGGACGGGACGGTTTACGCGGACCGCGTGACGGGATTGCGCGCCCGTCGCCTGCGGCGGGCCATCCGGAAGACCTCTTGGGGTGCCGGGGGCATTTCCAGCCTCGCCGGC
>NZ_JBHWUO010000078.1:0-26785 GCF_042736975.1 Streptomyces sp. NPDC059989 | reverse complement strand
GGGCAGTCCCGGCGCGGCGGCCGCCGGGCCGGGGCCGGCTCCGGCTCCGGCGCCCGGGCCGATGCCAAGGCCGGAGCCCCGGCCCTGCAGGCCGAACCGTCCCCCCAGCCGGGAGGCGGCCGGGCCGCCCCGCCGGGAGGCGACCACCCGTTCGCCGAGGCGGGACACCGCCGTGCCCGCCGGATCGGCGAACAGGCGGTCGTCCGGGACGCGCAGTTCCGGGCCGAAGAGGGTGGACAGCTGCGGCCGCGGCAGGCCCGTCTGCAGGGCGACCACCTCCCGCAGCACGCCCGTCAGCTGGTCCGCCATCTCCTGCGCGGACGCGAACCGCCGCCCCGGATCGGGATCCGTCGCCCGTACGAGCAGCCGGTAGAAGGACTCGTACCGCCGGAACACCTCGATGTGCTCGGGGTCCGGCAGCGAGTCCACGAACACGTTCGTGTAGCCCTGGAAGTCGAAGGTGAGCACCGCCAGCGTGCGCGCCACCGTGTACAGGTCGGAGGCGACCGACGGCCCCAGCTCCGCGACCTCCGGCGCCTGGTAGCCCACCGTGCCGTAGATGGCCGACTCCTCGTCGTCCATCCGCCGCACCGCACCCATGTCGATCAGCTTCAGCTGGTTCTGCTGCTGGATCGCGTTGTCGACCTTGAAGTCGCAGTACAGAAGGTTTCTGCTGTGCAGGTGGCCGAGAGCCTCCAGCGCCTCGATCCCGTACGCGCACGCCTGCTCCACCGGCAGCGGATCCCGCCGGCCGTCCTGCCGGCGCCGCTCGTTCGCGATCTCCTTCAGCGACTTGCCGCCCACGTACTCCATGACGATGTACCCGTCCAGCGAACCGGTCCGCTGGTCCAGGTGCTCCACGAAGTTGTAGATCCGCACGATGTTGGAGTGCTCGATCTCCGCGAGGAAGCGCCGCTCCGAGATCGCGGCCTCCATCGCGTCCTGGTCCCCGGTGTCCAGCAGGCCCTTGAGCACCACCCACCGGTTGGAGACCGCGCGGTCCACCGCCAGGTACACCCAGCCCAGCCCGCCGTGCGCGAGGCAGCCCGCGACCTCGTACTGGCCGTGCACCACATCGCCCGCGTTCAGCTTGGGCACGAAGGAGTACGGGTGCCCGCACTTGGTGCAGAACCCTTCCGTCCGCCCGGGCCGCTCGCCCCGGGACCGGCCCACCGGAGCCCCGCAGTCCGAGCGCGAGCAGAACCGCTTGCGCTCCGGGACCTCCGGGTTCTCCAGGACCGCCGCCGAAGGATCCGGACGCGGCACCTCCGGCACGGTGACCAGCCCGGCCCCGAGCCGGCCGCGCCCCGAGGACGAGGCCGCCGAGCCCGAACTGCGCACCGACACCGACCGGGTGGACGCCGTACCCGACAGCGAGCGCGACAGCCGGCCCGATACGGAGCGCCGAGACCCCGAGGAGCGGGACGAGCGCGAGGACCTGGCCGAGGCCGAGGACCGCGCCGAACCGTGCGAACCCTGCGAGCCCATCGACCCCCGGGACCCGCCGGAGCCCAGCGAGCCGCCGCGCGCCGCGCTGGTCATCCCCGTCGGCGGCGACACCAGCTCCTCGGCACCCGCCGAGACCGCGCCGATCGGCGCCAGCCCGCAGGTGTCGCAGTACAGCTCGCCGCCGCCCATGTCCTCGTACGTCCCCGGGCAGCCGGGGCGAACGCACGCGGTTCCGATCAGGCTCATGCGTCCTCCTTTCCAGGCGTTCCCGCGCCACTTCCCGTGCCCTGCAACGACTCCGCCGCCGCCTGCTGGTAGCGCAGCACGGCCTGCTCCGCGGCCCGCAGGTCGCAGGGCGCGCTCCACAGCATCCGCCGGGCCGTGTCGTACCGCTCGATCAGCAGCGGGTCCTCCGCCATGCCGTGCCGGGCCACCTTCGCCTTGTACGCGTCCAGCCGCCCGCGCAGCTCCGCCCGGACCGCCAGCGGCGCCGTCACCGCGGTCAACGATTCACGGGCCCTGCGCAGTTCCTCCTCGGCCCGCTCCTCCAGCGATTCCAGCAGCGGGGAGAGCCGGTGCCAGCGCGACTGGCGCCGGTGCTCGGCCGCCGCCGCCAGCTGCTCCTGCAGGACCGTCGGCGGCCCGCTCACCGCGGGCACCTCCGACGCGGCGATCTTCGCCAGCACCTCGCCGCGGGCCGTCCGCGCCTCCGCCAGGGTCCGGTCGGCCCGCGACAGCACGTCCCGCAGGGCGATCAGCCGCTGCTCGGCGTCCTGCCGCACGTCCAGCACGGCCTCGACCTCCCGCCGTACGTCCTCCAGCGCGAGCGCGGCCCGGTCGTACCGCCCGGTGTCCGGACGGCCCCCGCCCGGCGCCGAACTCCCCGCCGCCGCCAGCCAGAACGCCAGCGGATCGGCGATCACCTGCGCCCGCAGCTCCGCCAGCTCGGCGGTGATGGCCTCCAGGTCGTCGCCCGAGGGGTGCTCACCCGGGCGCACCCCCACCGAGTGGGCCAGCGAGCGGGTGCGGTGCAGCTCGGCCGCGAGCAGATCGATCCGGGCGGGCAGCGCCGACCACACCGCGTCGGCGGCGACCACCACGTCCAGCGAGCTCGCGTACAGCCCGTTCATCCGGGCCACCAGCTCGGCGAGGGAGAGCCGCTCCGCCAGCGCGGCGCCCTCCGCGGCCGCCCCGGCGATCAGCACACCGGGCCCGCGCAGCCGCTCGGTCAGCTCCACCAGGTCCTCGCGGTTCGGCCAGCGGCGCCGGTCCCGGATCTCCCGGGCGGCGGCCAGGGCCCCGCTGTAGGCGTCGAAGTACGTCCACAGCCGGGTGATGTCCGCGTCGGCCGCCGCCCACCGCTCCTTGGTGACCCCGGCCAGCGCGGCCCCTTCCAGCAGCCGGCGCCCGGCGTGGTCCTGGAGGGCGAGCAGCGAGGTCTCGACGGCCTCGTGCTCCGCGCCCAGCCGGGCCAGGGCGCGGTCGACGCCGTCCCGGTCCATCACCGCCGACTGCGCCCCCGCCGACCCTGGCTCCACCGACTGTGCCTCCGCTTCCGATTCTGTCTCCGCACCGGAATCCACCGGCCTCAGCCGTCCCGGTACTTGGGCGGCGGCGGCGCGGCCACGCCGGGCAGCACGGGCTGGAGGTGCTTGAGGTACGACTTCATCCAGGGGCTGTCGTTGCCGCCCGCCCGGTAGTTCTCCAGCACCTTGTTGACCCGGCGGACCAGGTCGGCGGAGTCCTTGTTCATCGCCACACCGTAGAACTCGCGGGTGAAGGGCGAGCCGACCAGCTGCACCGACGGGTCCTGCGCGGCCTGGCCGGCGGCGAGGGCGTTGTCCGTGATGATGCCGTCCACCTCGCCCAGCTGGAGGCGGACCAGGCAGTCCAGCTGGTTGGGCACGGTGACCGGCACCGAGTTGTACGACTGGGCCTTCAAGGTGGCCTCCGCCGTGGAACCGGCGGCGAAGCAGATCCGCTTGTCCTTCAGCGAGGTGTCGTAGCCGGTGATCGGCGAACCCTTGGGCGCCAGCACCTGCTGCCCGGCCTCGAAGTAGGCCGTCGAGAAGGCGACGTCCTCCAGCCGCTTGCAGTTGATGGTCATGGTCCGCACGACGATGTCGACACGGCCCTCCTGGAGCGCCGGGATGCGCTGGCTGGTGGGCACGGCCCGGTAGATGACCGCGTTCGGGTCGCCCAGGATGTCCTGCGCTATGGCCTTGACCAGGTCGATGTCGAAGCCGTCGAGGCGGCCCCCGTCGGACTGGTTGCGGTACCCCCAGCGGAAGCTGTTCTGGTCCACGCCCGCGACGAGCTTGCCCGCCGCCTTGATCCGCGCGATGGACGCACCGTCCAGCCCGGACGGGCGCAGGCTGGCGTCCGGGTCCTGACAGGTGTCGGCCGGAGCCGCCGGAGCCGCCACCATCGAGGCCGGCTCGCGGACCGTCACCGGGCGGGCCGTGTCCGGTGTCGCCCGGGCCAGCGGCACCAGCACCGCCGCGGCCGTCACCGCGCAGGCGGCGGCCATCGCGCTCACCCCGCCCCAGCCGCGCAGCCGCCGCGTCAGGCGCCGCACGCCGACGGCGACCGCCGCACCCGGCCCGCCCTCCCGCTCGGCCCCGTCCCCATGGCCTTCGCCTTCGGAGGCTCGCATCGCCCGTATCCGCATCGCTCTCACCTGTACTCCGAAAGCCTGCGCCCGATACCGAGCAGCGCCGCCGCCGCGCCGACGACCGCGAGGGCCGCCGCACCGATCACCAGACCGCCCAGAGCCCCGAGCCCGTCCCGGGCCGCCCGGGTGAACTGCTGCTGCTCGTGGGCCACGGCCTGCTCCAGCGAGGCGTCCACCGTGTCGAAGGCCGCCCCGCTGCTGTCCTTGTGGTCCTTGTCCCCGACCACCTGGGGCAGCGCGGACTCGTAGTCCCCCTTCAAGTCCGCCTCCCGGGCCGCCGTGTGGCGCTGCTTCCACTGCTTCACACCGTCCGAAGCACGGGTCACGGGCGACCGTCCGGCCGCGTCGTCGGCCAAGCGCAGCGCGGTCGCCAGCCCCGCGTCGAGCTCCTTCATGTTGTTCGTGAAGTCCACGTCGTACTTGTCGGACTTGTTGTCCTCGGCCAGCACCGCGCCCCGCGCGACCAGCGTCAGGTTCTCACCGGCCCGCGCCTGGAGCGAGGCGATCCGCGCATCGTTGAGCACCTTCAGGGACTCCTGCCCATCCGCCCGCGCCTCACTCAGCGAGGACCGCGCCACCGTGTGCCCCACGGCCAGCCACAGCAGTACCACGACGGACGCGGCCGTCGCGGCCAACAGGCCGTGGTTGAACACCCGGTTCGTGCGCCGGTAGTTGCGCCGCTGCGCCCACACCAGGGCGGCGAGAGCGAACAGGCCCGCGGCGAGCGAGGCCAGCGGCCAGGACCGGGCGTCGTCGTAGTCCGTGTAGAGCCGGCCGGTCTCCGCCTCGTACAGCCGCTGCGCGGCGGGCAGCAGCTGGGTGGTCATCTGCTCGTTGGCGTACCGGAGATACGCGCCGCCCAGCGGCAGGCCCTGCCGGTTGGCGGCCCGGGCCTGCTCGATCAGCCCGGTGTAGCGCGGCAGCTGCTCGCTCAACAGGGCGATCTGCTCACGGGAGTCCTTGTTGCCGCCGGCGTTGGCGGCCGCGCTCACCAGCAGCCTGGAGGCGTTGGCGATGTCCTTCTCGTACCGCTGGCGCACCTCCCGCGGCTCCTGGGCGCCGAGCAGGAACCCGCTGGAGGAGGTCGTGTCGGCGTCCGCGAGGGAGCGGTAGATGCTCGCCGCGTCCGCGCTCAGCGGCTGGCTGCGGCCCACGACGTCCTCGGCCGCGGTGGACCGGCCGGAGATCTCCCACACGCTCACCGCACCGAACAGCACGATCAGGGCGGCCAGCGCCGCTCCGATGATCCGCAGCCGGCCGGGCTCGGTCGTCGCCGCCTCACGCAGCTGCTCCACGCCCTCGGCCCAGGCGGTACCCCGCCTCGGCGGCCCGGCCGGCGGCCCCGGGGACGGCACGGAGACACCGCCCTCCGGCGCGGGCGCGCGTGATGTGATGGCCACCGTGACCTCCCCCTCGGTCTCATGCTCCGCAGCAGTATGGCCTTAGCGACGGTCGACCACACCACCCGGTGTCCGATCTCGGGTGATCCACCTCCTGCCGCCGCGCCCGCCACCCCTTCAACGTCAATACGCGCGCACGACCCCCACGGTTCCAGATCCGCAGCCTCCAGGTGCGGTCCAACTGGCTTTCCGCGGGGAGTGTGCGGCGTCGGTCACTCGTTCGTGGGATCGTCGGGAATCCGGGCGAAGCGGCGAAGAACGCCGCGTTACGGTCGCGTCATGACGACACCGCAGACTGCCGGGGAGGCCGGGCACGCCCGGTACACCTACCGGCTTCGTGTGTCGTCCACTGCCGGCGCTGCGTTGCTCGCCGAGTGGGACCGGTGTCGCTGGATCTGGAACGAGTGCGTGGCGAAGTCCAAGCAGGTTAACGCTTGGAACCGGACCAGGCCCGAGGGCGCAGACAAGCAGACCTGTGGTCCTGCCCAACTCGACAGGATGCTGACCGAGGCCCGTGCTCGTACGGGTTGGCTGCGCGAGGGCAGCTCGGTTCCGCAGCAGCAGTTGATACGTGACTTCGGCAAGTCGAAAGCCAAGGCGCAGAAGGACATCCGGGATCGGTTGCCGATGGCGCGCCGGGCAGGGATGCCGAAGTGGAAGAAGAAGCGAGGGTCCGGCCCGTCCCTGAATTACACGAGGCGCGGCTTTCGGATCAAGGACGGCCGGCTGCACCTGGCGGGCGGCATCAGCCTGACGGTGGTGTGGTCGCGGGACCTGCCCGCCGATCCGTCCAGTGTTCGCGTCTACCAGGACACGCTGGGGCATTGGTACTGCTCATTCGTCGTACCCGCGCAGGTTGAGTTGCTGCCCGTCACCGCGCGGGTAATTGGCGTGGACTGGGGTGTGAAGGAGACCGCGACCACCACCAGCGATGCGCACGACCTGCCGCACGCACAACATGGCGGGAAGGTGACTGCGAAGCTCGCGCGCTACCAGCGGATGATGGCCCGCCGGAGGCCTATGAAAGGGAAGGCCGCATCGAAGCGTTACAAGGCAGCGAAGAAGCAGGCCGCGAAGCTGTACAAGAAGGCGGCCCGGCAGCGCCAGGACACGTCCCGCAAATGGGCCAAGTCGGTTGTCCGCGACCACGACGCGATTGCCGTCGAAGACTTTCGACCAGCCTTCCTGGCCAGGACCACCATGGCCAGGAAGGCTGCTGACGCTGCCATCGGCGCCACCAAGACGGCTCTGATCGAGATGGGCCGCAAGCACGGCCGTGCCGTGCACTTGGTACATCCCGCGCACACCACGATGGACTGCGCGCAGTGCGGAGCAAGAGCCAAGCACGCACTGCCGCTGGGTATGCGCACTTACACCTGCACCGCGTGCGGAGCCATGTCCTCTCGGGACAAGAACTCGGCCCACGTGATGCTCGTCCGGGCAGGTCTGGACCCGGCTAGCGCTGATCGCGGAAGACCTGACGGAACGAAGTGCCGTCAGGCAGCGTGAGCTAGAAGTCCCCTTCCCTATGGGCGAGGGAGTAGTCAACCGAAATGGGCACGGAGTTTCGCGTCGGCCGAGGGCGGGGAGCCGAGGGCGTCCAGGCCCAGGAGGGCTGCGCCCAGGACCGGCGGGGCCGTCACCACCGAAACCCGGGCGCGCGGGGCGCGTTCGGCCAGGAGTTCCCCGACGCGGTCGTTGAGCTGCGGGTGGCGGGCCGCCAGGACGCTGCCGCCCAGGACCACCGGGACCTCCTCGGACAGCAGGTCCAGGCGCCGCAGCGCCACCGTGGCCATGGTCGCGATCTCCTCCGCCTGGCGGTGCACCAGGGACAGCGCCACCGGGTCCCCGGCGGCCGCCACCGCGAACAGCACCGGGGTCAGCTCGTGCCGCCGCCCGCCCGGGATCCGGTCCAGGTGCAGGGCCTCGATCAGCGCGTACATCGAGTCGAGGCCGAAGTGGGAGGGCAGGGCCCGGGCCAGCTCCGTCGCCCCGCCCCGCCCGTCCTCGGCGCGGGCCGCGAACCACAGGGCCTCCTCGGCCAGTCCGCCCCCGCCACCCCAGTCGCCGGAGATCCGGCCGATCGAGGGGAAGCGGGCGGTCCGCCCGTCCGCGGTCATCCCGACGCAGTTGATGCCCGCCCCGCACACCACCGCCACACCGCGCGGCTCGGCGCCCGCGGGCAGCCCGGCCCGCAGCAGGGCGAAGGTGTCGTTGTGCACCGTCGTCGTGCGGCCCCAGCCCCGGCGCTTGATCTCGCGGGCCAGCGTGAACTCCTCCACCGGGAAGTCGGCGTTCGCCAGACAGGCCGACACGTGGTCGGCGCAGGGCCCCACCTCCCCCTTCACGTACAGGCCGACCGAGGCCATCGCCTCCGCGATCACGTCGACGGCCGCCGGCACGCCCGTGCGGAAGGGCTGGAACCCGCCGGCCCGCCCGGTGACCAGTACCGAGCCGTCCGGGGCGATGAGCGAGACGTCCGTCTTGCTGTTGCCCGCGTCGACGGCCAGTACGGAAGAGAGCGTCACGCCCACGACAGGTGCTCCTTGTTGTGCGCGAGCAGCCGGTCCGTCAGCCCCTCGGCGAGGTCGAACTGGCCCACCAGCGGGTGCGCCAGCAGCGCCCTGAAGACCCGCTCCCGGCCGCCGCGCAGCGCCGCGTCCAGCGCGAGGTCCTCGTACGCCGTCACGTGCGAGATCAGCCCGGCGTACAGCGGGTCCAGCTCCGGCACGGCCAGCGGCACCACCCCCGAGCCGTCGACGCACGCCTGCACCTCGACGACCGCGTCGTCCGGGAGGAAGGGCAGGGTGCCGTTGTTGTACGTGTTCACCACCTGCACCGCCGGGCCGCCACCGGCGCCGTCGCCGAGCAGCGAGGCCGCCAGGTCCACCGCCGCCTCCGAGTAGAAGGCCCCGCCCCGCTTGGCCAGCAGCGCCGGCTTCTCGTCCAGCGCGGGGTCCCCGTACAGGGCGAGCAGCTCCTGCTCCATCGCGGCGACCTCGGCGGCCCGCGAGGGCTTGGTCCCGAGCTCCCGGACGACCTCGTCGTGGGAGTAGAAGTAGCGCAGGTAGTACGAGGGCACGACGCCGAGCCGGTCCAGCACCGCGCGCGGCAGCCGCAGGTCCGCGGCGACGGCCTCCCCGTGCGCGGCGAGCAGGCCCGGCAGCAGGTCCTCGCCGCCCGGGCCGCCCCTGCGCACGCCCAGCTCCCAGGTGAGGTGGTTGAGCCCCACGTGGTCCAGGTGGATGTCGGCCGGCGCCAGGTCGAGCAGGGCCGCGAACTTCCGCTGGAGGCCGATGGCGACGTTGCAGAGCCCGACCGCCTTGTGCCCGGCTCGCAGCAGGGCCCGGGTGACGATGCCGACCGGGTTGGTGAAGTCGATGATCCACGCGTCCGGGTTGGCCCGCCGGACCCGCTCGGCGATGTCGAGGACCACGGGGACGGTGCGCAGCGCCTTGGCGAGGCCGCCCGCGCCCGTGGTCTCCTGCCCGACGCAGCCGCACTCCAGCGGCCAGGTCTCGTCCTGGAGCCTGGCCGCCTGCCCGCCGATGCGCAGCTGGAGCAGGACGGCGTCGGCGCCGTCCACGCCCGCGTCGAGGTCGGAGGTGGTGGTGACCAGCCCCGGGTGACCCTGCCGGGCGAAGATCCGCCGGGCCAGGCCGCCGATCAGCTCCAGCCGCTCGGTGGCCGGGTCGATCAGCACCAGCTCGCTGACGGGCAGGGTGTCGCGCAGCCGCGCGAAGCCGTCGATCAGCTCGGGGGTGTAGGTGGAACCGCCGCCCACCACTGCCAGTTTCATCGTGATCAGCCTTTCACTCCGGTCAGGGTGACTCCCTCGACGAACGCCTTCTGGGCGAAGAAGAAGAGGACGATCACCGGGGCCATGACCAGTACGGTCGCGGCCATGGTCAGGTTCCAGTTGGTGTGGTGCGCCCCCTTGAAGGACTCCAGTCCGTAACTGAGGGTCCAGGCGGCGGGGTTGTCGGAGGCGTAGATCTGCGGGCCGAAGTAGTCGTTCCACGCGGAGAAGAACTGGAACAGCGCCGCGGCGGCGATCCCGGGCTTCGCCATCGGCAGCACCACCCGCAGCAGGGTGCGCAGCTCGCCGCAGCCGTCGACGCGGGCCGCGTCCAGGTACTCGCCGGGGATGGTCAGCAGGAACTGGCGGAGCAGGAAGACGGTGAAGGCGTCGCCGAAGGCCATCGGGATGATCAGCGGCCACAGGGTGCCGGACAGGTCGAGCTGCTTGGCCCAGAAGAGGTACATCGGGATGACCACCACCTGCGGCGGCAGCATCATCATCGCGATCACGAGCAGCAGGGAGAGCCGCCGCCCGCGGAAGCGGAACTTGGCGAGCGCGTACGCGACGGGCACCGAGGAGACCACGGTCAACAGGGTGCCCAGTCCGGCGTACAGCAGCGTGTTGCGCCACCAGGTCAGGAAGCCGGGCGTGTTCCACACCTGGGCGTAGTTGCCCCACTCCCAGGTGTCCGGCCACAGGTCGCGGGTCAGCGCCTGCCGGTCGCCCATCAGGGAGGTCAGGAAGAGGAAGACGAAGGGGAGGACGAAGAACAGGGCGGCGGCCACGCCCAGGGAGTGCACCCCGATCCAGTGCAGTACGGCCCTGCGGCTGTGACTGCGGCTGCGCGTACTCATTCGCCGGCTCCGATCAGTCCGCCACGGCGGCGCATCAGGAGCGCGGTGAAGGCCATGGAGAGGACGAACAGGACCAGCGCCACGACACACGCGGTGCCGTAGTCGAAGCGCTGGAACCCGAGGTTGTAGACGAGCTGGGGCAGGGTCAGGGTGGACTTGTCCGGGTAGCCGGGCTCGAACTGCTGGCCCGAGCCGCCGATCACCCCGGCCGCCACTTTCCCGGCCACCAGCGGCTGGGTGTAGTACTGCATGGCCTGGATGACCCCGGTGACCACCGCGAACAGGATGATCGGCGAGATGTTCGGCAGGGTGATGTGCCGGAACCGCGCCCAGGCGCCCGCCCCGTCCAGCTCGGCGGCCTCGTACTGCTCCTTCGGTACGTCGAGCAGCGCGGCCATGAAGATGACCATCAGGTCGCCCACCCCCCACAGGGCGAGGGCGGTCAGCGCGGGCTTGGACCAGTCGGCGTCGGTGAACCAGCCGGGGGTGGGCAGCCCCACCGCGTCCAGCAGGCTGTTGACGGGGCCGGTGCCGGGGTTGAGCAGGAAGACGAAGGCCAGGGTCGCGGCGACCGGCGGGGCGAGGTAGGGCAGGTAGAACAGGGTCCGGAAGACCCCGGCCCCGGTCTTGACCTTCGTGATGAGCAGGCCGACGCCGAGGCCGAAGACGACCCGGCAGCTCACCATCACCACGACCAGCCACAGGGTGTTGCGCATCGCCGGCCAGAACAGCGGGTAGTCGGTGAAGACGTAGCTCCAGTTGTCCAGGCCGTTGAAGGCGGGCTGCCGGAAGCCGTCGTACTTCGTGAAGGAGAAGTACAGGGTGGACAGCAGGGGGTAGGCGAAGAAGACCGCGAACCCGATCAGCCAGGGGGACATGAAGGCCGCGGTCCGCAGGGCGGTCCGGCGGCGCTTCGCCCGCAGAGTGTGGGTGGTCATCGGTGGCTACTCGGCCTTCGCGATGTCCGTGTCGATCTGCTGGTCGGTCTTGGCGAGACCGGCCGGGATGTCGGTGACGTCGCCCTTCTCGACCGCGTAGGCGAAGTCCTCGAAGGTCAGCTGGTAGGTGCCGCCGTCGGCCCGGGCCGGGGTGGTGCTGGACTTCGGGTGCCGGGCGATGTCGAGGAAGGTCTTGAACTCCGGGGTCACCTGGAGGTTCGGGGACTCCAGGGCCGCCAGCGTGGAGGGCACGTTGTGGATGGCGTTGGCGAAGGCCACGACCGCCTCTGTGTCGGTGGTCATGTACTTGACCAGTTCCCAGGAGGCGTTCTGCTTCTTGCTGCCCGAGGCGATGCCCATGATCGTGCCCGAGACGTAGCCCTTGCCGTAGTCGGCGGCCTGGTCGTCCGGAACGGGCAGCGGCGCGGTGCCGATCTCGAACTTCACCCCGGCGTCCTTGGCCATCGGGGCCCGCCACTCGCCGTCGATCTGCATCGCGACCAGACCCAGGTGGAAGGGGTGCTCGGCGCTCCACTCGTCACCGAAGGTGTTGCGGAACCTCTCCAGCCTCTCGTAGCCGCCGAGCCGGGCGACCAGGTCCTTCTGCGCGGTCAGCATCTTGGCGAAGCCCGGGTCCTTGGCCAGGTTGGACTTGCCGTCGGCGCCGAAGTAGGTGGCGCCCCACTGTGCGGCGAGCCGCGTCGGCTTGGTCTCGTAGCCGTGGAAGGTGGGCATCAGGCCGAGCTGTTCGTACGAGTCCCCGCTGGGCTTGGTCAGCTTCTGCGCGGCCTCGGCGAACTGGCTCCAGGTCCTGGGGGGCTCGGTGATGCCGGCGGCCGCGAAGGCGGTCTTGTTGTAGACGAGGCCGTACGCGTCGTTGAGCAGCGGCAGCGTGCACTGGTTGCCGTTGAACTGGGTGTACTCCAGCAGGGTCTTGGGGAAGACCTTCGCCTTGTCGACGCCGGACTTCTGGAGGAAGGGGTTCAGGTCGGCGAAGGCCTTGGAGTTGCAGAACTTGCCGACGCTGTCGGTGGTGAAGGAGGAGACCACGTCGGGGGCCTTGTCCCCGCCCGCGCGCAGGGCCTGGTTGATCTTGTCGTCGGTCATGTTGCCGGTGACGTTGACCTTGATGTTCGGGTGGGCCTGCTCGAACCGGGCGATGTTCTCCTCGATCGCCTTGGTCTCGCTCGGCGCGGACCAGCCGTGCCAGAAGTTGAGGGTGACGTCCGCCTTCGGGTCGTCGGAGGCCTCGTTGCCGCTCTGGCCCGTGCACGCCGTGGCGAGCACGGATATCGCGGCGAGGGCGGCGGCTGCGGTGGTCAGGCGGGGGGTTCTGGGCATGGCGATGTCACTCTCTGCGCGGGGGGAGTTCCTCGGAGGTTGCAGAAGGGGCGAACGACGGAACGGGTGTGGGGGGCGGTGCGGTTCAGCGGCGTGGTGCGCAGGGTTCGTACGCGGCGGTGGTACGCAGGGGTGGTTCGCTGAGGTGGTTCAGCGGGAGGTGTCGAACACCTCTTCGCGGACGGTGGCCAGCGCGCTCTCCAGCGCGCCGTGCAGGACCGGCCGTTCCCGTACCGCGCCGGAGACCAGGCGGGGCCGGGACGGGGCCAGCTCGGCGAGCTCGGCCTCCAGCAGGCGGCGCAGCGGGTCCCCGCCCGCGTCGATGACCGCCCCGGACAGCACCACGATCTCCGGGTCCAGCACGGCGACGAGCGAGGCGAGACCGGTCGCGAGCAGGGTGGCGTACGACTCGAGGAAGCGCAGGTGCGGGCCCTCGGGCGCGGCCGCGGCCTGTGCGAGCAGCGCGACGGCGGCGGCCACTTCCGCGCTGTGCGGGCCGTCGGCGTCCGGCCGCGGCTCGGCCTCGACGCCCAGTTCCGCGGCGAGCCCGGGGACCACCTGTACGCCGGCCAGCTCCTGGTAGCCGCCGGTGTTGGCCCGGGTCACCTGCCGGACCAGGGGGTGGCCCGGCACGGGCAGGAAGCCCACCTCGCCCGCGCCGCCGGTCCAGCCGCGGTGCAGCCGGCCGCCGAGCACCAGGGCGGCGCCGAGGCCCTCCTCGTTCCACAGCAGGACGAAGTCCTCGTGGCCGCGTGCCGCGCCGAGGCGCTGTTCGGCGACGGCGGCGAGGTTGACGTCGTTCTCGTACTCGACCGGCATCGGCAGGGCCGCCGCCAGCTCTTCGAGCAGGGTGGGGGAGTGCCAGCCGGGGAGGTGGCTGGCGTACCGCAGCCGGCCCGTCTGCGGGTCGAAGGCGCCCGGGGTGGCGATGACCACCCGGTGCAGGTCGGAGCCGTGCAGCCCGGCGGCCTTGACGGCTCCGCCGAGGGCCTCGGTGACCTGCCGGACGGCATCGGTGCCCTCGGCGTACGGGACCTCGTGCGTGCCGATCACCGTGCCGGTGACGTCGGCGACGGCCGCCAGGACGCGCCCGGGGGTGACGTCGAGCCCGCCGACGTACGCCGCCCGGGGGTTGACCGCGTACAGCTGGGCGCTGGGGCCGGGGCGGCCGCCGTCGGTGCCGGTGGCCACGACGAGTCCGGCGGCCTCCAGGCGGGCCAGCAGCTGGGAGGCGGTGGGCTTGGAGAGCCCGGTCAGGTGGCCGATCCGGGTCCGGGACAGGGGGCCGTGCGTCAGCAGGAGTTCGAGTGCGGCCCGGTCGTTCATGGCACGCAGCAGGCTGGGCGTTCCGGGGGTGGCGGCGGGCATGGCGCGATCTCTCCCTCACCGAGGTGAACTGTTAAGTAAGTTTCCTATCACCGTTCGGGCCGTGTCAATGGCGCTGCCCCGCAGGATGTGACCTGCGGGGCAGCGGGGTGGGGCGATCGGGGCTACTTGGTGATCCGGGGGCCCGTCGGGGGCGGGATCGGGGTGGTGGCCAGCGACTGCGGGGAGGTCGGGTTCGCCAGCGCCGACGGCGGGGCGACCGCGGCCGCCGGGTCCGCCGGGGCCTCTTCCGCGTCGTCGGCGGCCGGGAGCCCGCCGATGATCCGGATGCCCGCCGCGTCGAAGGCCTCCTTGATCCGCCAGCGCAGCTCCCGCTCCACGGCGAACTGCTTGCCCGGCATCGTCTTCGCCGAGACGTTCACCGTCATCGAGGCGAGCAGCACCTCGCCCAGGCCCAGCACTTCCACCGGACCCCACAGGCGCTCGTCCCACGGGGTCTCCTTCGCCAGGGCCTCGGCGACCTCCTGGATCACCTCGCGGATCCGGGGCATGCTCTCCGTCGGCTTGACCTGGACGTCCACGGCCGCGGTCGCCCAGCCCTGGCTGAGGTTGCCGATCCGCTTGATCTCGCCGTTGCGGACGTACCAGATCTCGCCGTTGTCCCCGCGGAGCTTGGTCACCCGCAGGCCGACCTCGATGACCTCGCCCGAGGCCACGCCCGCGTCGATCTTGTCGCCGACGCCGTACTGGTCCTCCATGATCATGAACACGCCGGACAGGAAGTCGGTCACCAGGTTGCGGGCACCGAAACCGATCGCCACACCGGCCACACCGGCACTCGCCAGGAGCGGGGCCAGATCGATCTTCAGCGCGGCGAGGACCATCAGCGCGGCGGTGCCGAGGATCACGAACGAGGCGACCGAACGGAGCACCGAGCCGATCGCCTCCGAACGCTGGCGGCGCCGCTCGGCGTTGACGAGCAGCCCGCCGAGCGCGGTGCCCTCCACCGCCTCGGCGCTGGTGTTCATCCGGTTTATCAGCTTGGTCAGCGCCTTGCGGACCACCGAGCGGAGCGCGGCCGCGATCACGACGATCAGCAGGATCCGCAGACCGATGCTCAGCCAGGTGGCCCAGTTCTCCTCGATGAAGCTCGCGGCCTCGGTGACGCTCTCCTGTGCCTCTTTGACCGAGGGGGGCGCGTCGGGTACGTCGGCTGCGAGCGGCAGCAGAGCGGCGGGCCAGGGCACGACAGGAACCTCCCGGTAGAGCGGTCTGCCGCCCGGGGGTCCCCCCGGACGGAGTCCGGGGGCGGATGTGGGGGCAGACCAACCACACTAACGGGGCATTGCCTTCACTCCGGCGCGGTGTTCGAGGGAGAGACCAGGCTCACCCGGGGATGTAGTGGGTGTGGTTGAAAACACCCCGAGCCCGTTACGAGCTCGTGGTGGCGCTTCGACCAGCCGTAAGGAGAGACTGGAGAGCAGATCGTCCCGGCGCGAGCCACGCGCCGCCGGCGTACAAGGAGGCAGTCCGTGCCGCACGTCCTGGTCCTCAATGCGTCGTACGAGCCCCTCGGCGTCGTACCGCTCCGCCGCGCGCTCGTCCTCGTCCTGGAGAACAAAGCGGTCTCCCTGGAGGAATCCGGCGCCTATCTGCACAGCGCGACGAGAGCCGTCCCCGCGCCCAGCGTGGTCCGGCTCAAGCGTTTCGTGCGGGTCCCCTACCGGGGGCCCGTTCCACTCACCCGGCGCGCTCTGTTCGCGCGGGACGGCGGCCGCTGCATGTACTGCGGCGCGGTCGCCACCAGCGTCGACCACGTGATCCCGCGCAGCCGGGGCGGGCAGCACGCCTGGGACAACGTGGTGGCCGCCTGCCGCCGGTGCAACCACGTCAAGGCCGACCGCCACCTGCTGGAACTCGGGTGGCGCCTGCGCCACCAGCCGGCCCCTCCCTCCGGGCTGGCGTGGCGGATCATCGGGACGGGGCACCGGGACCCCCGTTGGATGCCGTATCTCCAGCCGTACGGGGCCGAGGACGCGCTGGACCGGATCGGAGTCGCGGCCTCCTGACCCTTGGGCTCCCGCCCGGGGTCCTGTCCGAGCCCGGGCGCGGCGCCGCTTCCTGGGGCGGAGCCCCCGACAGCGGCGCCGCAGGGTTACGGGCCCGTCACCGCGTAGGCCTCCACCGACCAGAGGGAGCACCCGTACCGCGTCGCGCGGACATCGCACGTGACCCGGACGAACCGCGTGTTCGGCGCGTCCACCCGGAGGGACTCGTGGCCGCCCCGGGACGCGGGGACGGCCGCGGCCGGCTGCCAGGTCACGCCGTCCGCGGAGGTCTGGACCCGGTACGCCGAGGGATGGGCGTCCTGCCAGTGCAGCTCCAGGCGGCCGAGCCGGGCCGGGGCCGGGAGTTCGGCCTGCCACCACGCGCCGTCCACCGGCGGGGAGGACCAGCGGGTCGCCGAGGAGCCGTCCACGGCCGCCGAGGCCGGGAAGTCGGGGGTCTCGTCCGCCGAGGAACTCGCCCGCGCGGTGCGCAGCAGGTCCGGGCCGCCCGTGCGCGGCACCGCCCGGACCGTCAGCGTGCGGGACTCCCCGTTGAAGGACACCGGGATCTCGTAGCTGCCCGGCGGGGTCGTCGGTGCGACCACGACCTCGAACGGGACCGACACCCGCCCGCCGCGCGGGACCACGGCCTGGGCCGGGAGGCGGACCTCGATGCCCGCCGGCGGCTGCGCCGACAGCGGGCCGCGGACCTCGCCGGCGCCCAGCGCGGACAGCTCCGCCGAGACCCGCCGCGGGGCGCCGCCGATCTCCGCGTCGGCCCGGGCTCCGTCCGCCAGCTCGAAGCGGGCCTGCGGGCCGTCCCCCAGCCAGGGGACCACCTGGTGCACCGCGGGCGCGGCCCCGGGCCCCGCCCAGGACAGCCGCACCGCGTCGGCCCGCAGCCCCGCCGTGTCCACCTGGGTCCAGCCCGAGGCCGCCGCCTCGGCGACCTTGCGCCAGCCCTCGCCCGGCACGTGGGCCTCCACCGCCGCGCCCCGGGTGCCCGCCGGGAGCGGGTCCGTCATCACCGTCACCGCCGACACCGGGCGCTCCGCGTCCAGCCGTACCGTCCAGGCGCCCGCGTCCCGCGTCACCGTGCCCGTCCGGCGCGCGACCCCGGTCCAGGCGTCCGCCTCGTCCGCCGCCCGCTTCAGGAAGGGGTCCAGCACGGCCTGGTCCACCCGGGCGTTCCCCGGCACGGCCAGCGTCTGCCGGGCGCGCGCCAGCGCCTGGGAGGCCTGCCAGGCGGCCGCCCCGTCCCCGCGGGCCTGGGCCTGCAGCACGTCGACCGCCAGCTCGCCCGCCGCTCCGTAGCGCGACAGCCGCTGCAGCCAGGGCCCCGCCTCGGCAGCCAGGGCCGGCAGCCGGTCGGGGGCCTCGCGCAGCACCGTGAAGGCCCGCCGCAGCTCGGCCCCGGCCGCCGGGTCGCCCGCGGCGCGGGCCTTCCAGAACCGGTCGACCAGCGGCGCCAGGTACGCGGACTCCTCCTGCTTGAGCCCCGACGCGGCGGTGTTCCCGGCCAGCGCCGCCACCGCCTCCCGGGCCCGGGGATCGCGGCCCGCCAGCTCGCGCACCGCCGCCGCCCACGACTCCCCGGCCCGGTAGTCGCCCGGATTCCAGGCGAAGTCAGCCGCCGTGAACAGCGGGATGCGCGACAGGGTGCCCTGCGGCATCGCGTTGGCCAGCAGCGCCGCCGAGCCGCCCGCCACCGCCGGCTCGCGGCCCACGTACGGGCCGAGGAAGATCCGGCCCGGGTCCCAGTCGTTCACCGGGTAGTTGTCCATGGTGACCAGTGGGTGGCTGAGCGCGGAGCGGGCCCCGGCCAGCTCCTTGCCGGTGATCGTGCGCGGCACCACGCCCACGCCCGTCCAGGCGACCTCCACCCGGCCGTCCAACGCGCCCGCCAGGGCCGTCCGGTAGGCGGTGGCGCCCTCCTGGTAGAACTCCGTCGGCAGCAGCGACAGCGAGGCCGCCCCCGGATGCCGGGCGGCCAGGTGCGCCGCCAGTTCGTTCAGGACCTCCGCGTGCGCCTTCGCGGCCGCCGCCGGGCCCTTCCCGAAGCGCGCCCGGTCCGCGCCGCAGCCCCATTCGGTGTAGCTGATGTCCTGGAACTGCACCTGGAAGGCGCGGAAGCCGAGGTCCCACATCGCGTCGAGCTTGTGCGCGAGCGCCGTCCGGTCGGCCGCCGATGACAGGCACATCGACTGGCCGGGGGTGACCGCCCAGGCCAGCACGACCCGGTTGGCGCGGGCCCGTTCGGCCAGCGCGCGGAACTCCTCCTGCCGCTCCCGCGGGTACTCCTGGCGCCAGCTCGTCGTCCGGTACGGGTCGTCGCCGGGCGCGAGCAGCAGCCGGTTCTGCTTGGTGCGGCCCATGAAGTCCAGCTGCGCGAGACGCTGTTCCTGCGTCCACGGCTGCCCGTAGAAGCCCTCGACGATCCCGCGGACGGGCGCGGCGGGCCAGTCCCGCACCTGCACCCCGGGCACCTTCCCCGCACCGGCTTCGAGGAGTTGGCGCAGCGTCTGGGCCCCGTGGAACAGGCCGTCCTCGCCCACGCCGGCGAGCGTGACCGTGTCCCGGCCGCCGGGCCGCCCGACGGCCAGCCGGTAGCCCCCGTCCGGCAGATCGCCGGCCTCGGCCGCGCCCAGCGCCCGCAGCGCCTCCTGCGCGTCCTGGCCCTGGAGCCGTACGACCGTGCCTCGCTCCGGCAGCGGCTGCCCGGGGGCCCGCTCGTGCAGGGTCCGTACGCCCGCCCCGCGCAGGGCGTCCCGTACCAGCTGGACGGCGTACGGGTCGGCGTCCGACGGGGCCACGAGGACGGCCTCCGCCTCCAGCGCGACCTCGCGCGCCGGATCGGCCGCCATCGACCGCGGCCGCGGCCACACGGCCGGGCCCTCGGCCGCGGTGCGCGGGGTGTCGGCTCCGGGGTCGGACACGGGGACGGTGCCGGGCGCCGGGTCCTGGGCCGGGCCGTCGGGGGCGGTGGGTGCGGAGGGTGCCGCGAAGGCCCCGGGAGGCGCGGCGGCCACGGCGCCGCCGAGCAGCGTCCCGATCACCGCGACGGCGGCGGCCGTCGCCCGCTTCCTGCCCCTGAGCTGCACAGAGCCTCCTCGTCCCGAGACGTCCCCCGCTCGTACGAATGAGCCCGAGCCCACCACCAGTGCGGGTGGGGTGTCAATGCAGGTGGGTGATCTGACCGGGATACGCCAGGAATGCGATGCCCCCGAGTGGGTATGGCTCGGGTGTTTCCCGGCGGCGTCCCACCCTTCTGCACCACCCTTCTGATCCACCCTCACGCACGAAGGAGTGCTCGTAGATGGACGACCTCGCCCGGCTCGCGGCCCTGCACGGCATCGCCACCGCCTACCATCCCGCCGCGGACGTCACCGTCCAGGTGCCGCGGGGCACGGTCGCCACCGTGCTCGGGCTGCTGGGGGTGGCCGCCGAGACGCCGGAGGAGATTCGGGGGAGCCTGACCGAGGCCGAACGGTCGGCGGCGGCGCGGCTGCTGCCGCCCGTGTTGGTGCGGTGGGCGGGCGGGCCGGCGCCGGCGGCCCTGGCCGCGCTGCCGGCCGGGACGCGGATCCGGCTGGAGCCGGAGGCCGAGGAGGCGGACCTCGAGGAGGCGGACCTCGGGGAGGCGGACCTCGGGGAGTCGGGGCTTGCCGAGGCGGGGCTCGGGGGTGCCGCTGGGGGCGGTTCCGGTGCGCCGGGGCCGGGCGCGCGCCGGGGCACCTCCTCGGGCGCCGAACGTGGCCAGGGGTCGGAGAGTGCAGCCGAAGTGCGTTCGGCGCCCTGCGGGGGCGCCCCGGCACACACCCGGCCCCGGCGGCGTTCGGCTGCGGTCGAGTGGCGTACCGGTCCTGCCGGATCGCTGCCCGACGGGCTGCCGTTGGGGGTGCATCGGATTGACGTCGTCCTGCCCGACGGTCGGGGCGCAGAGGCGACCTTGATTCTGGCTCCGGAACGGGCTCCCGCCGCACCCGAGCGGGCCCATGGGTTGCTCGTGCAGCTGTATTCGCTGCTTTCCGAGCGGTCCTGGGGGATGGGTGACCTCGGTGATCTCGCCGCGCTCGCCTCCTGGGCCGGTCGGACCCATGGTGCCGGGTTTATTCAAGTCAATCCGCTGCACGCGGCGGTGCCCGGTACGCCGACCGATCCATCCCCTTACCGGCCCTCCTCGCGGCGTTTCCCCGACCCCGTGCACCTGCGCGTCGAGGACGTTCCGGAGTACGGCCGCTGCCCGGAGGGGGAGGCCCTCGCCGAACTCGCCGCCCGGGGTGGGGAGCTGCGCCGTGAGGTGCTGGAGAAGGGTGCGCTGATCGACCGCGATGCCGTCTGGGACCTCAAGCGGCAGGCTTTGGAGCTGCTCTACGTCGTTCCGCGCAGCGTCGAACGCGAGGCCGACTACCGGCGGTTCTGCGCCGAGCAGGGGCCGGCGCTCGATCGGCACGCCGCCTGGTGCGCCGCCGCGGCCGGGGACCCCGGGGAGCGCGGCGACTTCCACCGCTGGCTGGTCTGGCTGACCGACGCTCAGCTCGCCGCCGCCCAGCGGGCCGCGCGGGAGGCCGGCATGGCCGTGGGCATCGTGCACGACCTCGCCGTCGGCGTGCACCCCGAGGGCTCGGACGCCAGGACCGGCCCCTTCCACGCCCGGCACACCTCCGTCGGCGCCCCGCCGGACGCCTTCAACGCGCGCGGCCAGGACTGGGGGCTGCCGCCCTGGCGCCCGGACCGGCTGGCCGCCACCGGGTACGCCCCCTTCCGGGCCCTGCTGCGCGGGGTGTTCCGGTACGCCGGTGCCCTGCGCATCGACCATGTCATGGGTCTCTTCCGGCTCTGGTGGATCCCGGAGGGCTCCCCGCCGGCAGAGGGCACGTACGTCTCGTACGACGGCGAGGCCATGCTGGCGATCCTGGTGCTGGAGGCCCACCGGGCCGGGGCCCTGGTCATCGGCGAGGACCTCGGGACGGTCGAGCCGCGGGTCCGCCGCGCGTTGGCCCGGCGCGGGGTGCTCGGCACCTCGGTGCTCTGGTTCGAGCGGGACTGGGACGGCGCCGGGAACCCCCTCGCGCCGCAGGCCTGGCGGGCCGACTGCCTGGCCACCGCCACCACCCACGATCTGCCGCCGACGGCCGCGAAGCTGGCCGGCGGCCATGTGGAACTGCGGGACCGGCTGGGCCTGCTGACCCGCCCGGCCGAGGAGGAACGGGCCGAGGACGCCGCCGACACCGCCGAATGGCTGGAGCTGCTGGACCGCCTCGGCCTGGACACCAAGGGCGAGGAGGCCGCCGTACGGGCCCTGTACGGGTTCCTGCTGCGCACCCCGGCCCGGCTGGTCGGGGTATGGCTGCCGGACGCGGTGGGGGACCGGCGGCCGCAGAACCTGCCGGGGACCTGGGACCAGTACCCCAATTGGCGGCTCCCGGTCGCCGATGCCGGGGGGCGGCCGCTGACCCTGGAGGAACTGGCCGCATCGCCGCGGGCGAACGCCCTGCTGAGCGCGGTACGGGCGGGGGCCGCCGGGGACGGGTGACCCCGTACGGCACCCCCGGGCGCGCGGGTCGTTCGGGCGTTCGCTACGTTTGCACCGTGGACAAGAAGAACGCTCTGCGCGCCGGCGCCGTCACGGCCGGAACGACGCTGATGATGCTGCTGATGACGTCTCCCGCCCTCGCGGTGACCCGCGACGACGGCGACGACCCGGGTAAGGGCCTGAGCATTGGCGAGACGCTCGGCCTGTACGTGGCCGCGCCGATCGTGCTGTTCCTGGTCATCGCGGGCCTGGTGATGGTCGGCGACAAGTCGCGCAAGCAGCCGAACCAGGGCTGATCCCACACTTCACTTCCGGGGCGCCGGGGGTCCGTGACGGCACCGACAGGTGCCGTCCGCCGACCCCGGGCGCTTCGGCATGTCAGGGCCCGGGCGGGTCCTGACGGCGACATGGGTCGTGTCGGCCATTGAGGAGCCCGCCCCACGGCCGCCGGGGCCGGAGACCCCCATGGCGCCCCGCCGACAGCCTTACGGCATGTCGGCCAGGAGTTTGCGCAGCAGGCCGCTCAGCACGTCGACCTCCTCCTTGCTGAAGCCGGTGAGCGCGGCGCGCTGGACCTCCAGCCCGGCGGTGACGGCCTCGTCGATGAGGGCGAGGCCGCGGTCGGTGATCGTCACCTGGAGCCCGCGCCGGTCGTGCGGATCGGGCTTGCGGGCGAGCAGCCCGGCCTTCTCCAGCTTGTCCAGACGCCCGGTCATGCCGCCCGTGGTGAGCATCAGCGTGGCCGACAGCTGGCGGGGCGAGAGGGTGTACGGACTTCCGGACCGGCGCAGGGTGGCGACGACGTCGAACTCCCCGCGGGAGATCCCGTAGCGGTTGTAGGTCCGCTCCATCTCGTCGCCCATGGCCTTGGTGATCCGGTAGATCCGGCCGAAGACGGCCATGGGGGCGGTGTCCAGGTCCGGTCGTACCGCGTACCACTGCGCGGTGATCGCGTCGACGGCGTCCTTGTTGGCCTCGGTCATGAGCGCAGTATCCAGCTTCCACTTGTTCGTTCGCAAGAAAGTTGCTTGACGGAAAGTAGCTTAGGAGTAAGCTACTTTCCAGTGACCTACTTCGGGGGAGACGTGATGAGCACAGCCAAGGGAAGTGCCGGCGCGCGGGTGGCGGGGGAGCGGTCGCTCCTCGTCGGCGTCGGGATCAGCGCGGTCGGGATCGGCATGTACGTCCCCTTCTCGCTCGTCTTCTTCCACCACGTCACGGGCCTCTCCTTCACCATGGTCGGCCTGGTCATGACCGTCACCGGGGTCGCCGGACTGGCCTTCATGCCGCTGGCCGGCACGGCCGTCGACCGGTTCGGCGCCAAGAAGGTCAACCTCGTCCTCTACGCGATACGGGCGCTCGGCTTCGCCCTCTACCCCTTCGCGGGCAGCCTGCCCGCCTTCGCCGCGGTCTCCCTCGTCACCGCCCTCGCCGACCGCTCCTTCTCCGTCGTCCAGCAGTCCCTGATCGGGGAGGTGGCGCGCGGCGCCGCCCGCGACCGGCTCCAGGCCTCCATCCGTGCCCTGCAGAACGCCGGGATGGGCGCGGGCGCCCTCCTCGTCTCCGGAGTGCTGGCGATGTGGGGGACCGGCGGATTCACGTACACCGCCTGGGGCAACGCCCTCGCCTTCGCCCTCGCCGGACTGCTCGTCAGCCGGGTCCGCCCGGTCCGCGACACCGACGCCACCGCCGCCGCCGGCTCCGCCGGGCGCGCCCCCGC
Source organism: Streptomyces sp. NPDC059989 (assembly GCF_042736975.1). Taxonomy (NCBI): domain Bacteria; kingdom Bacillati; phylum Actinomycetota; class Actinomycetes; order Kitasatosporales; family Streptomycetaceae; genus Streptomyces; species Streptomyces sp. NPDC059989. The sequence goes on along the minus strand of NZ_JBHWUO010000078.1, from coordinate 3,697 downwards.
CGGCTACCGGATGGTCCTGCGGGACCGCCCCTTCCTGGGTCTCACCGCCGCCAACTTCCTCACCGCGCTGGGCTACTCCGCCCTCTCGGTCCTCTTCCCCCTGTACCTCTCCACCTGGCTGATGGCCCCCGACTCCCTCACCGGAGCCGCCTTCACCGTCAACACCGTCCTGTGCGCCGGCGTCGGCGTGCTCGTCGCGGGCCGGGTCCGCCGCTCCGGAGCCCGCCGCACCCGCTCCGCGGCCCTCGGCGCCCTGCTCTTCGCCGCCGCGTTCGTCGGGCAGATCGTGCTCGGCACGCTGCGCCCCGGCCAGACCGCGACCCTGGTCGTCCTGCTGGCCATCGTGGTCGTCTACACCCTCGGGGAACTGGTGCACAGCCCCTCCGGAGGCGCCCTGTCGGTCTCCGCCGCCCCCGAAGCCGTCCGCGGCCGCTACCTCGCCACCTACCAGCTCTCGTACTCGCTGGCCGGCGCCCTCGCCCCCTCCCTCTTCACCGCCCTGCTCGCCGTCGACGGCCGCCTGCCCTGGGCCGTCCTCACCGTCACCGCGCTCGGCGCCGCCCTGGCCCTGCTCCGGCTGGAGCGCCACCTGCCCGCCGAGGCCGTGTACGCGGAGCCGCCCGCCCCGGTCGCGGCCTCGGACGCCGCCCCGGCGCCGCGCCCCTCCGTGCCCGCCGTCTGAACCTCACCCCTTCCTCACCTGCCCGAGGAGCAACCCGCCGTGAAGCGCATCGCCACCGTCGCCCTGACCGCCCTCGCCCCCGTCTCCTGGGGCTCCACCTACGCCGTGGCCACCGAACTGCTGCCGCCCGACCGGCCCCTGTTCACCGGCGTGATGCGGGCCCTGCCCGCCGGACTGCTGCTGACCGCCCTCGCCCGCACCCTGCCCAAGGGCGCGTGGTGGTGGAAGTCCGCCGTCCTCGGCACGCTCAACATCGGCGCCTTCTTCCCGCTGCTGTTCCTCTCCGCCTACCGCCTGCCCGGCGGGGTCGCGGCCGTGCTCGGCGCCGCAGGCCCGCTGTTCGTCGTCGGACTCGCCGCCCTCGTCCTCGGGGAGCGGGCGAGCCTGCGCACCGTACTGGCCGCCGTCGTCGGGGCGTTCGGCGTGAGCATGGTCGTCCTGACCGCCGAGGCGAAGCTCGACCTCGTCGGGATCATCGCCGGCGTGATCTCCTCCGCCTCCATGGGCGCCGGCACCGTCATGACCAAGCGCTGGGGCCGCCCCGAGGGCGTCGGACCGCTGGCCATGACCGGCTGGCAGCTCACCGCGGGCGGGCTGGTCATCATCCCGGTCGCCGCCCTCGTCGAAGGGGCGCCGCCCGCGCTCGACGGCAAGGCCTTCCTCGGCTACGGCTACATGATGCTGATCAACACCGGGATCGCGTACTGGCTCTGGTTCCGCGGCATCGGGCAGCTCACCGCCACCTCGGTCACCCTGCTCGGCCCGCTCTCCCCGCTCACCGCCGCCGTCATCGGCTGGGCCGCCCTCGGGCAGGCGCTGAGCCCCGTACAGCTGGCGGGCATGGCGATCGCCTTCGCGGCCACCGTCGCCGGCCAGCTCGCGGCCGCCCGCACCGCACCCAAATCGTTCAGTTCTACTGAACAGATCAATCAAAACATTTCGATAGACCTGAGCGATGAGCGGGTGCGACGGTAGTCCCACGACACACCGACCGACCCCGAGGGGGAGACACACAGTGGCCGTCATGGACCGCGTCCGTACCGTTTCGCAGGCACAGCCCGCCACCACGGGGAAGAAGGGGGCCGCCGGACTCGGCGTACTCCTCGCCCTGCTCGCGACGGTCGTCTGGTCCGGCAGCTTCGTCGCCACCCGGGGGATGGCCGACTCGGTCCCGCCCGTCCAGGCCGTCTTCTGGCGGTGGATCATCGCCACCCTCGCCGTCGCCCCCTTCGCCGCCCGGCAGGCCTGGCAGCAGCGGGCGCTGATCCGCAAGCACCTCGGCTTCATCGCCCTCGCCACGCTGTTCGGCGTCGCCCTCTACAACACCCTCGTGCACCAGGCCGGACTGACCACCTCCGCCTCCAACATGGGCATGATCATGGCCGCCTCGCCCGTCATCATGGCGCTGTACGCCCGCCTCGGCGGCGAACGGCTCGGCGCCCGGCGCACCTTCGGACTGCTGCTCGCGGCCTTCGGGGTGCTGCTGCTGGTCGGCGACGGCTCCCTCGGCTTCGACTTCGGCGCCGGCGACCTGTGGATGTTCGGCGCGGCCCTCTCCTTCGCCACCTACAGCGCCCTGCTCAAGCGCAAGCCCGCCGAACTGGGCGGACTGGCCTTCCTGCTCACCACCTTCGTGCTCGGCGCGCTGATGCTGGCCCCCGCCTACGCGGTCTCCCTCTCCGTCCAGGGCGGCTTCGAGATCGGCACCGGAACGGTCGGACCGCTCCTGTACGTCGGGGTGTTCTCCTCGGCCGTCGCCTTCTTCGCCTGGAACAAGGCCATCTCGATCATCGGAGCGGCCCGCGCCGGAGTCGTCTACTACCTCCAGCCGGTCTGCGTGGCGATCCTCGGCTTCCTGCTCATCGGCGAGCAGACCGGACCGGCGCAGCTGCTCTGCATGGCGCTGATCCTCGGCGGTGTCGGGCTCGGTGCCCGGCGGTAGGTTCGGCCCCATGACCGAGTGGGACATCAAGAAGCTGCGGATCCTGCGGACCCTCGCCGAACAGGGGACCGTGACCGCGACGGCCGAGGCGCTGCACATGACGCCCTCGGCCGTTTCGCAGCAGCTGACGAACCTCGCCCGGCAGTTGGGGGTGGCGCTGCTGGAGGCCCAGGGCCGCCGGGTCCGGCTCACCGACGCCGCGCACCTCGTACTGCGGCACGCGGAGGCGGTGTTCGCCCAGCTGGAGCGGGCCGACGCCGAGCTGGCCGGGTACCTCGCCGGAGACGCGGGGGAGGTGCGGGTCGGCGCCTTCTCCACCGCCGTACCGGCCCTCGTGGTCCCGGCGGTGGCGGCCCTGCGGCGGAGCCACCCCGGGGTGGAGGTCCGGGTACGGGAGACGGAGGCCGCCGAGTCCTACGAGCTGCTGTCCGCCGGGGGCGTGGACCTGGCGCTGTCCCTGGCCGCCCATGCGCCGACCGCGCGCGATGCCCGGTTCACCCGGGTGACGCTGCTGGAGGACCCGCTGGACGTGGCGCTCCCGCCGGGCCATCCGCTGGCGGCCGCGGCCGGTCTGCGGCTGGCGGACCTGTCCGGGGACCCGTGGATCTACGGGGGCAGCGGGCCCTGGTCGGAGATCGCCGTGGGCGCGTGCGAGGCGGCGGGGTTCGTGCCCGAGCAGGCGCACTCGGCGTCCGGCTGGACGGCGATCCTGGCCATGGTCGAGGCGGGGATGGGGGTGGCGCTGGTGCCGCGGATGGTGTCGAGCCGGGCCTCGGGGGTGGCGGTCCGGGTGCTGGCCCGGGACCGGCCGACCCGGCACGTGATCGCGGCGGTGCGGCGGGGGGCCGAGGCCGCGCCGGCGGTGGCGCATGTCCTGGCCGCGCTCCGGGCCGTCGCCGCCGAGCGGTAGCCGCGCCGCGGCGGGGTGCGCGCCTGCCGCTGCGCGGAGCCCTCCCCTACCCGCCCTTCCACCGTTCCCCGGGGCTCAGCCCCGGACCCCCCGCGCGGCTCAAAGACCTGGGGCTCCGCCCCAGACCCCGCGCCTCAAACGCCGGCGGGGCTATCTATAGCCC
>NZ_JBHWUO010000077.1:0-26924 GCF_042736975.1 Streptomyces sp. NPDC059989 | reverse complement strand
ACGCCCGGTTACATTCCGAACCCGGAAGCTAAGCCTTTCAGCGCCGATGGTACTGCAGGGGGGACCCTGTGGGAGAGTAGGACGCCGCCGAACAACCCGCCCTTTTAGCTCAGTCGGTAGAGCGTCTCCATGGTAAGGAGAAGGTCAACGGTTCGATTCCGTTAAAGGGCTCAGCAGAAAAGGCCCCCGCCTCATGGCGGGGGCCTTTTTGCGTTTTCGGGCCAAGGAAGGCAGCGTCGGCGCTCTGTCAAGTCCCGACTTTCCGGGCCATGACCAGGGCCGCTGCGCGGGGCGCAATGGGATCACAGCCCTTGCTCCCCGATCAGCGGAAGGACCGTCCCATGAGCCTCTCAAGAATCCGACGCCTCGCCCTCATGATCGTGAAGGCCTTGGAGTCGGAAGCCGTTCCCTCCGGCCCGTCCTCCGTCGCCGATGCTTCCTCCGCGCGAAGGAGTGGCGCCTGCGATGCCGCCGCCGACCCCGACTCGATCTTCGACACCCGCAGGGTGCCCTGGAGCGGAGAGATGGCAGCCCCGTCGTTCATGATCGTGTCGACGCTGCCCCGGCGGTGACGGGAGGACAGCGTCCTCAGTCGCCCTCGCGCTGCTGCGGGACGCGGAAGGCGAGGATGGCCATGTCGTCCGAGGCGGGTTCGGCCGCGAAGCGTTCCACCGCGCGCAGGACGCGGGAGGCGACCGCGCCGGCGGTGAGGCCGGTGCAGGTGGTGAGGACCTCGGTCAGGCCGTCGTCGCCGAGCATGCGGGTGCCCTCGCGGCGTTCCGTCACGCCGTCCGTGACGCAGAGCAGGACGTCGCCGGGGTCGAGGGTGAGCGTCTGCTCGTAGAGCTCCAGGTCTTCGAGCACGCCGAGCAGCGGCTGCGGGTCCGCGGCCGGGGTGACCTCGCCGTTCGGGCGCAGGCGGAGCGGGAGCGGGTGGCCGGCGCAGACGACCTTCATCAGGGCGCCGCCGTCGGGCTGGGGGTGGAGCTCCCCGTAGAGGAGGGTGAGGAAGCGGCTGCGGGCGCCCTCGTCGAGGATGGCCGCGTTGAGGCGTTCCAGGACCGCCGGGCCGCCGAGGCCCTCGCGGGCCAGCAGGCGCAGGGCGTGCCGGGCGAGGCCGGTGACCGCGGCGGCCTCCGGACCCGTACCGCAGACGTCGCCGATGGCGAAGCCGTACGCGCCGTCGCGGATCGGGAAGACGTCGTAGAAGTCGCCGCCCACCTCGTTGCCCTCGCCGGCCGCGCGGTAGATGACCTCGACCTCCATGCCGGGGATCGCGGGGGAGCCGGGCGGCAGCAGGCTGCGCTGGAGGGAGCGGCTGATCGCGGTGCGCTCGGAGTAGAGGCGGGCGTTGTCCAGGGCGAGGGCGGCCCGGCGGGAGAGGTCCTCGGCGAGTTCGAGGATCTCCTGGCGGAAGTGCTCCTCGCTGGGCTTGCCCAGGGTGAGCAGGCCGATCACGCGGTTGCGGGCCAGGAGCGGGAGGACCACGGTCTCGCCGCCGACCGCGAGGGCGGTCTCCGGCCAGGGGCGGGCGCCGGCCTCGCGGACCGGTTCGGGCGGGCTGACCCGGGAGAGGAGGGCCTTGAGCCCGTCGATGCGCTCCTCGTCCTCGTGGAGCACGTAGGAGAGGTACGGGTCGGAGGCCTGGTCGGCGATGGTGTAGACGGCGCACCAGGTGGCCAGGGTGGGGACGGTCATCTGGGCCATGAGGGCCAGGGTCTGGTCCCGGTCGAGGGTGCCGGCCAGCAGGTCGGAGGCCTCGACGAGGAAGGAGAGGGAGCCGCGGCGCAGGCGTTCCAGCTCGCCGAGGCGGGCGGACTCGACGGCGAGGGCGATCCGGTCGGCGGCGAACTGGAGCCGCAGGGCCTCCGCGTTCGAGTAGCGGCCGGGTACCTCGGCGGCGACGCCGAGGGAGCCGGTGAGGCGGCCCTCGACCTTGAGCGGGACGGTGACCGCGGAGCGCATGCCGGTGGATTCCAGGAGCGGGACGGCTCCGGGGACGGCGGTGAGGTCGTCGTGGACGGCGGGCATGCGGGCGGAGCCGTACCGGTTGGTGCCGGCCTCGACGGGGACGCGGGCGAAGCGCTGGCGGGTGGAGGGCAGGCCGGTGGTGGCGCGGACTTCGAGTTCCGTTTCGTCGTCCGTGGCCAGGAGGAGGAAGGCGGAGTCGGCGTCGAGGAGGTCGCGGGCCCGTTCGACGGTGCGCTGGAGCAGGCCGTCGAGGTCGTCGGGGGCGGGGGAGCCGATGAAGACCTCGAAGGGGTCCGGGCGGGATTCGGTCAGGTGGCCGCTGTCGTTGGTGGGGATGCGTACGGGGGTCTGGAGCAGGGCGCGCTCGTCGTCGTGGACGAGGAGGCAGACGATGGAGGGCTCCCCGTGGGCATCGCGTACCCGCAGGTGTGAGGCGTAAACGGGGATCACCCGGCCGTCCGCGCCGCGGATGCCGTAGCTGCCCTCCCAGCGGGACAGGCGCAGGGCCTCGGCGATGCCGGTGCCGGTGCCGGGGGTCTGGGGCCAGGCGGCGAGCTCGGCGAGCGGGCGGCCGACGACCTTCTCGGAGGCGTAGCCGAAGATGTGCTCGGCGTCCTCGTTCCAGGCGGAGATCGCGTCGGCGGAATCGATCTGGACGACGGCGACGCGGACCCGGCTGTCGGCGAGGGGCAGCAGCTGGTCGGGGACGACGGGGCCCGAGGAGCGGGTACCGACCGGACGGTCCGGGAGGTCGAGGCGGAACCACACGTGCTTGTGCGTGGCCGTGTACTCGACGCCCCAGCGGGTGGCGAGGGCGGCGCAGAGCATGAGGCCGCGGCCGTTCTCGCGGTCGGGGTCGGCGTAGGGGCGCTCACCGGGGTGCTGGAGCGGGAGCTCGCGCTCCGGGTACCGGTCGGCGACCTCGACCCGTACGCCGTCTTCGGCGCGCAGGCACAGGACCTCGGCCCGGGTTCCGGCGTGGACCACGGCATTGGTGACGAGCTCGCTGGTGAGGACCACCGCGTCGTCGACGATGTCCGCGAAGCCCCAGCCCTGCAGGGTGTCGCGGACGAACGCGCGAGCGGCGGCGACCGAGCGCCCTAGGGGATCGAAACTGGCAGCCGCCCGTGCCGTGATCACGAGTCTCCTTCGACGCGGTTGGACATCGGTTGCCAGGTTACTTACCTTCACGGTCGGCATGTTGCCGTCGTCGGGGAATCCACCCGCAGGGTACGGCGGGTGTGCGATGGTGCCGAAGTGTTATGGCCGGGTTCGGCCAGAGTGAAACACTGGGCAGGCTTGCAGAGCCGGCTTGTGAAGAGTCAGGTGTCCGGTGGAACAGCGGTCGACCCTTTCGGGAGGGACACGGTGGAGTCTGGCGCAGCGGTGCGGCGTACGGGAACGCGGCCTAAGGGCGGACGGTCCCGGCGCGGTGGCACGACGGAGGTCGATACCGCCGCACTGAACAGGCTGCTCACGGCCCTGGTGTCGATGCGGGACGGTAATTTCCGCAAGCGGCTGACGGTGTCCGGCGAGGGCGTGATGGCGGAGATCGCCGCCGTCTACAACGAGGTCGCCGACCGCAACCTCCACCTGACCGGGGAGCTGTCCCGGGTCCGGCGGATGGTGGGCCGTGAGGGCAAGCTCAGCGAACGGCTGGAAACCGGTGCCTGCGAGGGCTCCTGGGCGGCCGCGATCGATGCCTCGAACCAACTGGTGGACGATCTGGCCCGGCCGGTGTCCGAGGTGGGCCGGGTGCTTTCGGCGGTGGCCGAGGGCGATCTGGACCAGCGGATGGACCTGCGGACGCAGACGGCCGACGGGTCCGGGCATCCGCTGCGCGGGGAGTTCCTGAAGGTCGGGCGTACGGTCAACAACCTGGTCGACCAGCTGTCCGCGTTCACCGACGAGGTGACGCGCGTGGCGCTGGAGGTGGGTACCGAGGGCAAGCTCGGCGGTCAGGCCCAGGTGCGCGGAATGTCCGGTTCCTGGAAGGATCTGACCGACTCCGTCAACACGATGGCGTACCGGCTCACCGCTCAGGTGCGTGATATCGCTCTCGTTACGACGGCGGTGGCGAAGGGCGACCTGTCGCGCAAGGTCACGGTGCACGTGGCCGGCGAGATGCTCCAGCTGAAGAACACCGTGAACACCATGGTGGACCAGCTGTCCTCCTTCTCCTCCGAGGTGACCCGCGTCGCCCGCGAGGTGGGTACGGAGGGTGAGCTGGGCGGTCAGGCGAAGGTGCCCGGGGTCGCGGGTGTGTGGAAGGACCTGACCGACTCCGTCAACACCATGGCCGGCAATCTGACGGCCCAGGTGCGCGGGATCGCGCAGGTCACGACGGCGGTCGCGAACGGCGACCTGTCGCAGAAGGTACGGGTCAGCGCGCGCGGCGAGGTGGCGCAGCTGGCGGAAACGATCAACCAGATGACCGAGACGCTACGGACCTTCGCGGACGAGGTCACGCGTGTGGCCAGCGAGGTCGGGGCCAAGGGAACGCTCGGCGGCCAGGCGCAGGTGCCGGGGGCGGCGGGCACGTGGAAGGACCTCACCGATTCGGTGAACACGGTCTTCCGCAACCTGACCACGCAGGTGCGGGACATCGCGACGGTGACGACCGCGGTGGCCAACGGCGACCTGTCGCAGAAGGTCACCGTCGATGTGGCCGGCGAGATGCTGGAGCTGAAGAACACCGTCAACACGATGGTGGACCAGCTCCAGTCCTTCGGTGCGGAAGTGACGCGAGTGGCCCGTGAGGTCGGCGTCGAGGGTGAGCTGGGCGGCCAGGCGCAGGTGCCGGGGGCCGCGGGGACGTGGAAGGACCTCACCGATTCGGTGAACACCGCCTTCCGCAACCTCACCGGACAGGTCCGCAACATCGCGCAGGTGACGACGGCGGTGGCCAACGGCGACCTGTCGCAGAAGGTCACCGTGGACGTCTCCGGCGAGATGCTCCAGCTGAAGAACACCGTCAACACGATGGTCGACCAGCTGTCCTCCTTCGCCGACCAGGTCACGCGGATGGCGCGGGATGTGGGCACGGAGGGCCGGCTCGGCGGTCAGGCCCGGGTCGAGGGGGTGTCCGGCACGTGGAAGGAGCTCACCGACTCCGTCAACTTCATGGCCGGCAACCTGACCTCCCAGGTGCGGCAGATCGCCCAGGTGACCACGGCGGTGGCGCGCGGCGACCTCTCCCAGAAGATCGACGTGGACGCCCGGGGCGAGATCCTGGAGCTGAAGAACACCATCAACACGATGGTCGACCAGCTCTCCGCCTTCGCCGAGCAGGTGACCCGGGTAGCCCGGGACGTGGGTACGGAGGGCCGCCTCGGCGGTCAGGCGCAGGTGCCCGGGGTGGCCGGCGTATGGCGTGACCTGACGGACTCGGTGAACGGCATGGCCGGGAACCTGACCTCGCAGGTGCGCAACATCGCGCAGGTCGCGACGGCGGTGGCCCGCGGTGACCTCTCCCAGAAGATCGACGTGGACGCCCGGGGCGAGATCCTGGAGCTGAAGAACACCCTCAACACGATGGTCGACCAGCTCTCGAACTTCGCGGAGCAGGTCACGAGGGTGGCCCGCGAGGTGGGTACCGAGGGCATCCTGGGCGGTCAGGCGGAGGTGAAGGGTGTCTCCGGCACCTGGAAGGACCTCACCCAGTCCGTCAACTTCATGGCGAACAACCTGACGTCCCAGGTGCGCAACATCGCCGAGGTGACGACGGCGGTCGCGACGGGTGACCTGTCGAAGAAGATCACCGTCGACGCGAAGGGCGAGATCCTCGAACTCGTCACCACCGTGAACACGATGGTGGACCAGCTGTCCTCCTTCGCCGAGCAGGTGACCCGGGTGGCCCGCGAGGTGGGTTCCGAGGGCATCCTCGGCGGCCAGGCCCGGGTGCGCGGGGTGACCGGCATCTGGAAGGACCTCACCGACAACGTCAACCTGATGGCGAACAACCTGACCTCGCAGGTGCGCAACATCTCCCAGGTCTCCTCGGCCGTCGCCAACGGCGACCTGACGAAGAAGGTCACCGTCGAGGCGCGCGGCGAGGTCGCGCAGCTCGCCGACACCGTCAACACGATGGTGAAGACCCTGTCCTCCTTCGCCGACGAGGTCACGCGCGTGGCCCGCGAGGTGGGTACGGAGGGCCGCCTGGGCGGTCAGGCGCACGTGCCCGGTGTCTCGGGGACCTGGAAGGACCTCACCGACTCGGTGAACTTCATGGCCTCCAACCTCACCGGCCAGGTGCGGCAGATCGCCATGGTCACGACCGCCATCGCCAAGGGCGACATGACCAAGAAGATCGACATCGATGCCCGGGGCGAGATCCTGGAGCTCAAGACGACCATCAACACGATGGTCGACCAGCTGTCGTCCTTCGCGGACCAGGTGACCCGGGTGGCCCGCGAGGTGGGCACCGAGGGAATCCTGGGCGGCCAGGCCCGCGTCCGGGACGTCGACGGCACCTGGCGGGACCTGACCGAGTCCGTGAACGAGATGGCCGGCAACCTCACCCGGCAGGTGCGCGCGATCGCGGCCGTGGCCACCGCGGTGACCCGCGGCGACCTGAGCCTGAAGGTCGACGTGGACGCGGCGGGCGAGATCCAGGTCCTCCAGGACAACATCAACACGATGATCGTCAACCTGCGCGACACCACCCTGGCCAACAAGGAGCAGGACTGGCTCAAGGGCAACCTGGCCCGGATCTCGGCCCTGATGCAGGGCCGCCGCGAGCTCGACGACGTGGCCTCGCTGATCATGAGCGAGCTCACCCCGGTGGTCTCCGCGCAGCACGGAGCGTTCTTCCTGGCGCTGCCGGCCGGCGGCACCACCGAGATCGGGACGGAGGGCGGCGCGGACGGCTCGTACGAGCTGCGGATGCGCGGGAGCTACGCGTACGCCGGAGGCCAGATGCCCACCTCCTTCCGGCCGGGGGAGGGGCTGATCGGGACCGTCGCGGAGGAGAAGCGGACGATCCTCGTCGAGAACACCCCGCCCGGCTACCTGAAGATCTCCTCGGGTCTCGGCGAGGCGCCGCCGGCGCACGTGATCGTGCTGCCGGTGCTCTTCGAGGGCAAGGTGCTCGGTGTGATCGAGCTGGCGTCCTTCACGCCCTTCACGCAGATCCAGAAGGACTTCCTCAGCCAGATCGCCGAGATGATCGGTACGAGCGTCAACACCATCAGCGTCAACTCCAAGACGGAGATGCTGCTGAAGCAGTCGCAGGAGATGACCGAGCAGCTGCGCGAGCGCTCCGACGAGCTGGAGAACCGGCAGAAGGCCCTGCAGGCCGCCAACGCGGAGCTGGAGGAGAAGGCCGAGCTGCTGGCCCGGCAGAACCGGGACATCGAGGTGAAGAACACCGAGATCGAGGAGGCCCGGCAGGTCCTGGAGGAGCGCGCCGAGCAGCTCGCGGTCTCGATGCGCTACAAGTCCGAGTTCCTGGCGAACATGTCGCACGAGCTGCGGACGCCGCTCAACTCGCTGCTGATCCTGGCGAAGCTGCTCGCCGACAACGCGGACGAGAACCTCTCTCCGAAGCAGGTGGAGTTCGCCGAGACCATCCACGGGGCGGGCTCGGACCTGCTCCAGCTGATCAACGACATCCTCGACCTGTCGAAGGTCGAGGCCGGGAAGATGGACGTCTCGCCGACCCGGATCGCGCTGGTCCAGCTCGTGGACTACGTGGAGGCGACCTTCCGGCCGCTGACGGCGGAGAAGGGGCTCGACTTCTCGGTCCGGGTCTCCCCGGAGCTGCCGGCGACCCTGCACACAGACGAGCAGCGCCTCCTCCAGGTGCTGCGCAACCTGCTGTCGAACGCGGTGAAGTTCACGGACAACGGCGCCGTCGAGCTGGTGATCCGGCCGGCCGGGGCCGATGTGCCGACGGCGATCCGGGAGCAGCTGCTGGAGGCCGGTTCGCTGCGGGAGGCCGACGGGGACCTGATCGCCTTCTCGGTGACGGACACCGGGATCGGGATCGCGGCGAGCAAGATGCTGGTGATCTTCGAGGCGTTCAAGCAGGCGGACGGCACGACCAGCCGCAAGTACGGCGGCACGGGCCTGGGGCTGTCCATCAGCCGGGAGATCGCCCGGCTGCTGGGCGGGGAGATCCACGCGGCCAGCGAGCCCGGCCGCGGGTCCACCTTCACGCTGTACCTGCCGCTGCACCCGAGCGAGCTGCCCCCGCAGGGGTACGCGCCGCCCACGCCCGGCGGCGGTCGCGGCGAGCTGTACCGCAGGCCGTCGGACGGGGCCTCGCGCCCCGCGCTGCCGGAGGCCCCGGCGGCGCCCCTGCCGCCGGCGCCGCCGCAGTCCGCGGCCCCGGTGCGGGGCGGTGAGCCGGCCGGGCAGGGGGCGTCCTCGGCGCTGTTCCGGCGGCGCCGCAAGTCCCTGACGGATCCCGTGCCGCGAGTGGAGGTGCCCGGTCAGCCGCATGCCGACGCGTGGGGCGTGGAGGACGCGCTCCCGGCCGGGCCGCGTTCGTACGACTTCCACGGCGAGCGGGTGCTGATCGTGGACGACGACGTGCGCAACGTCTTCGCGCTGACGAGCGTGCTGGAGCAGCACGGGCTGGCGGTGCTCTACGCAGAGAACGGGCGGGAGGGGATCGAGGTCCTGGAGCAGCACGACGACGTGGCGGTCGTACTGATGGACATCATGATGCCGGAGATGGACGGGTATGCGACGACCGAGGCGATCCGGCGGATGCCGCAGTTCGAGGGGCTGCCGATCATCGCGCTGACGGCCAAGGCGATGAAGGGGGACCGGGAGAAGGCGATCGAGTCCGGTGCGTCCGACTATGTCACCAAGCCCGTGGAACCCGATTACCTACTGTCGGTCATGGAAGGGCATATGCGGGGCAAGTGAAGAGCGGACAGGTGTGATCGGGCGGCGCAGAGGGAACCTTCTGCCCTTCCACCACGTTTCTGCTTCGTGCACAGTGACATCTTGGTGACAGGGTGTGGCGATCTCGGGACTGGGGCTACGATGACCGGCACAAGGACGGACGGCGCAAGGATGCCGTCCTCTGGGGCGGGGCCCGGCGTACAGGCCGGCGCCTGGAGCCGGGGAGGCCCCATGCCGGGGCGAGGAGGACAGGGCATGGTGCAGAAGGCCAAGATCCTCCTGGTCGACGACCGGCCGGAGAATCTGCTGGCGCTGGAGGCCATCCTCTCCGCGCTCGATCAGACACTGGTCCGGGCGTCGTCGGGGGAGGAAGCGCTCAAGGCGCTGCTGACGGACGATTTCGCGGTCATCCTGCTGGATGTGCAGATGCCGGGAATGGACGGGTTCGAGACGGCCGCGCACATCAAGCGGCGGGAGCGGACCCGGGACATCCCGATCATCTTCCTCACCGCGATCAACCACGGTCCGCACCACACCTTCCGCGGCTACGCGGCGGGCGCGGTGGACTACATCTCGAAGCCGTTCGACCCGTGGGTGCTGCGGGCCAAGGTCTCGGTCTTCGTGGAGCTGTATACGAAGAACTGCCAACTGCGGGAGCAGGCGGCCCTGCTGCGGCTCCAGCTGGAGGGCGGCGGGACCAACGGCGTGGACGGCAGCAAGGAGACGGCCGGACTGCTGGCCGAGCTGTCCGCGCGGCTCGCGGCGGTCGAGGAGCAGGCCGAGGCGCTGACCAAGCAGCTCGGCGAGGATTCGGCCGACGCGGCGGTGGTGGCGACCGCGGCCCATCTGGAACGCAAACTGACCGGCCTGCGGCGGGCGCTCGACGCGCTGGAGCCGGGGGCGGGCGGCGGAGCCGTGCTGCCTGCGCAGGGCTGAGCGGATCCGCTGCCCTGCCCTGCCCGGCCTTTCTCCCCCGGCTACCGCTGGGAGGTGCCCCCAGGGGCTCCGCCCCGGACCCCCTACGTGCGCTCCGCGCCCGTGCCCTCAAACGCCGGGCGGGCTGGAATTTCCTGGCGGACCGTCAGGTCTGGTGGGGCGTCAAAGTCGATGTGGGGCGGGCGACACGAACGGGTGAAGGGGTGGGCACGCGTGTCCACCGGTGCGGTCCCCGGTAACCTCGGCCCCATGGCCTCAAGTACGTCCGGCAAGGGTTCCCAGAGCACCGCGGGCACCGCGAAGAGCCGCACCGGCCGTACGACGGGGCCGGCGAAGAAGGCGGCTCCCGCGCGCAAGCCCCCGGCGAAGAAGGCCGCGGCCGCCAAGCGCGGCCCGGTCAAGAAGGTCGCGGCCAAGCCCGCGCCGTCCCCGACCGGGGGCGTGGTGCGGCTGGTGCGCGCCGTGTGGCTCGGCTGCGCGCACGCCGTCGGCGCGATCTTCCGCGGGATCGGCCAGGGCGCCAAGAACCTCGATCCCGCGCACCGCAAGGACGGCGTGGCGCTGCTGCTGCTCGCCCTCGCGCTGATCGTCGCCGCCGGGACCTGGTCGAATCTGAGCGGTCCCGTCGGGGATCTGGTCACCATGCTGGTCACCGGTGCCTTCGGGCGACTGGATCTGCTCGTGCCGATCCTGCTCGGCGTCATGGCGGTGCGCTTCATCCGCCATCCCGAGCAGACCGACGCCAACGGCCGCATCGGCATCGGGCTGTCCGCCCTCGTCATCGGGGTGCTGGGCCTGGTCCACATCGCCTGCGGGGCGCCCGGCCGCGACGAGGGCACCACCGCGATGCAGAACGCGGGCGGGCTCATCGGCTGGGGCGCCTCGAAGCCGCTGATCTTCACCATGGGCGCGCCGCTGGCCGTGCCGATGCTGGTGCTCCTCACGATCTTCGGGCTGCTCGTGGTCACCGCGACCCCGGTCAACGCGATCCCGCAGCGGCTGCGGCGGCTCGGCATCAAGCTCGGGATCATCGCCCCCTGGGGGTCCCCCCGGACGGAGTCTGGGGGAGAGTACGACGAGGGATACGGGGAGGAGGCGGCGGGCGGCGCCGCCGACCGGCACGATCCCGAGCGCTGGCGGGCCCGTACCGGAGCCGGCGCGGGCCCGGCCGACCCGGCCGAGGCCGCCGAGGAGGAGGCCCTCGCCCGGCGGCGCCGACCGCGCCGGGCCACCGCCCGGCCGGCCATGGACCGCGAGATGGACGCCGTCGACGTGGCCGCCGCGGCCGCCGCGGCGCTGGACGGGGCGGTCTACGGAGGGCTGCCGCCCTCCCCGCTCGTCGCCGACCTCACCCAGGGCATCGGTGTCGGGCGAGACGGCGTGGAGATCACGGCTCCCGTGCCGCCCGCCCGCGAGGAGCGCCCCGTAGCGCCGGCCGGCCCCGCGGAGCCCACCGAACCCCCGCACGCCACGACCGCCGCCGCCTCCGGGACGCTGTCGGTGCCCGACCTGACCAAGGCCCCGCCGGAGAGCCAGCCGCTGCCGCCCCGCGCCGAGCAGCTCCAGCTGCGCGGGGACATCACGTACGCGCTGCCCTCGCTGGACCTGCTGGAGAAGGGCGGTCCCGGCAAGACGCGCAGTGCCGCCAACGATGCGGTGGTCGCCTCGCTGACGAACGTCTTCATGGAGTTCAAGGTCGACGCGAAGGTCACCGGCTTCACCCGGGGTCCGACGGTCACCCGCTACGAGGTGGAGCTCGGCCCTGCGGTGAAGGTCGAGCGGATCACGGCGCTGGCGAAGAACATCGCCTACGCCGTGGCCTCGCCGGACGTCCGGATCATCAGCCCGATCCCGGGCAAGTCCGCGGTCGGCATCGAGATCCCGAACACCGACCGCGAGATGGTCAACCTGGGGGACGTGCTCCGGCCGGCGGACGCGGCCGAGGACGACCACCCGATGCTGGTGGCGCTGGGCAAGGACGTCGAGGGCGGCTACGTCATGGCCAACCTGGCCAAGATGCCGCACGTGCTGGTCGCCGGTGCCACCGGTTCCGGCAAGTCCTCCTGCATCAACTGCCTGATCACCTCGGTGATGGTGCGGGCCACGCCGGAGGACGTGCGGATGGTCCTCGTGGACCCGAAGCGGGTGGAGCTGACGGCGTACGAGGGGATCCCGCACCTGATCACGCCGATCATCACCAACCCGAAGCGGGCCGCCGAGGCGCTGCAGTGGGTGGTGCGCGAGATGGACCTGCGCTACGACGACCTGGCCGCCTTCGGCTACCGGCACATCGACGACTTCAACCAGGCGATCCGGGACGGCAAGATCAAACTGCCGCCGGGCAGCGAGCGGGAGCTCAGCCCGTACCCGTACCTGTTGGTGATCGTCGACGAGCTGGCCGACCTGATGATGGTGGCGCCGCGGGACGTCGAGGACTCGATCGTCCGGATCACCCAGCTGGCCCGCGCGGCCGGCATCCACCTGGTGCTCGCCACCCAGCGGCCCTCGGTGGACGTGGTGACCGGTCTGATCAAGGCGAACGTGCCCTCGCGGCTCGCCTTCGCCACCTCCTCGCTCGCCGACAGCCGGGTCATCCTGGACCAGCCGGGCGCCGAGAAGCTGATCGGAAAGGGTGACGGGCTGTTCCTGCCGATGGGCGCCAACAAGCCCGTCCGCCTCCAGGGCGCCTTCGTCACCGAGGACGAGATCGCCGGGATCGTTCAGCACTGCAAGGACCAGATGGCCCCGGTCTTCCGCGACGACGTCACCGTCGGGCAGAGGCAGAAGAAGGAGATCGACGAGGACATCGGCGACGACCTGGACCTGCTGTGCCAGGCGGCGGAGCTCGTCGTCTCCACCCAGTTCGGCTCCACCTCGATGCTCCAGCGCAAGCTGCGGGTGGGCTTCGCCAAGGCCGGCCGGCTCATGGACCTGATGGAGTCACGGGGAATCGTGGGTCCGAGCGAGGGTTCGAAGGCGCGGGACGTCCTGCTGAAGGCCGATGACCTGGACGGGGTGCTCGCCGTCATCCGGGGAGAGGCCCACCCGTGACGGGCACGTGTTCCCGACGATTTTCCGGGCAACCGTTTCCCCTGGGGCCGCGTCCAGTTGAAGGGAGGTGGCGGCACTGCGCACGGCATCGCGTACGGCGCCGGGCCGCCGCACCGGAGCGACCTCCCCTCGCCATTCGGATGGCGTAGGAAGTGCACCCTCCGGTTGCTCCACCCTTTCGTCACCCCCCTAGACTGGACATCCAGCAGGTGGCTACACGCTCGAAAGGCGCCCACGTGTCCATCGGCAACTCCAACTCCCCCGAAGAAGAGCGGCCTTCGACCGACGACCGGTCCGAGGACCGCATCGTCGAACGTCCCGTCGAAGGACCGTCCATCGGGACGGCCCTCAAGAAGGCCCGGATCGCTGCCGGGCTCACCGTCGACGAGGTCAGTTCCACCACCCGCGTGCGCATCCCGATCGTGCACGCGATCGAAGAGGACGACTTCACGCGGTGCGGCGGCGACGTCTACGCCCGCGGTCACATCCGTACGCTCGCCCGCGCCGTCCACCTCGATCCGGCACCCCTGGTCGAGGCCTACGACGCGGCCCACGGCGGCCGGCCGGCACCCACCCCCGCCGCGCCGATGTTCGATGCCGAGCGCATCCGCCCCGAGCGGCAGCGGCCCAACTGGACCGCCGCCATGGTCGCCGCCATCGTCGCCGTGATCGGCTTCGTGGGCTTCACCGCCTTCAGCGGCGGCGACGACAAGGACAAGCGGCCGGTGGCGGAAGGTTCCGCCGCGCCGAAGCCCGCCCCCAAGCAGACCGGCGGGAAGCCGGTCGCCCAGCCCCAGCAGACCCCGTCGGCCCCGCAGCCGCCGAAGCCTTCCGACGACGGTGCCATCGCGGCAGCGCCCAAGGATCTCGTCACGGTCGTCCTGACGGCCGACACCGGGGAGAGCTGGATCTCCGCGAAGGACCACAGCGGCCGCCTGCTCTTCGACGGCACCCTCGCGCAGGGCGAGTCCAAGACCTTCACGGACAAGGAGTCCGTCGACCTCGTGCTCGGCGATGCCGGGGCCGTGAAGCTCTTCGTGAACGGCAAGGAGATCAAGGACGACTTCCAGCCGGGTCAGGTGGAACGTCTCACATACACCAAGGAAGACCCCGTCCAGAATCAGCCCCAGGCGGGCTGAGGCGGGGCCGCCCTAGGGCGGAAGGCTTGAATCCGGATCCCCGGGGCGTCGCGCGGCATCTGCCGCCGGCCCCGGGGATCTTGTACTGGGGGGACTTGGGGCGGGGGCCGGCGCCGGGACGAAGTAGTCTTGAGTCCATGCCCGAACGCCGTACCGTCGCCCTTGTCACTCTTGGCTGCGCCCGTAACGAGGTGGACTCGGAGGAGCTCGCAGGCCGCTTGGCGGCGGATGGCTGGGAGCTCGTCGAGGACGCCGCCGATGCGGACGTAGCCGTCGTCAACACCTGCGGCTTCGTCGAAGCCGCAAAGAAGGACTCCGTAGACGCCCTGCTGGAAGCCAACGATCTCAAGGATCACGGCAAGACCCAGGCCGTCGTCGCCGTCGGCTGTATGGCCGAGCGCTACGGCAAGGAACTCGCCGAAGCGCTCCCCGAGGCCGACGGAGTCCTCGGTTTCGACGACTACGCCGACATCTCCAACCGCCTCCAGACCATCCTCAACGGCGGCAGCGTGGAGGCCCACACCCCGCGCGACCGGCGCCAGCTGCTGCCGATCAGCCCGGCGGAGCGCCAGAACACCGCGGTCGCCCTCCCGGGCCACGCCCAGGCGGCGCCCGCCGAGGAGCCTGCCGAGGCCCCCGCCGACCTGCCGGACGGGCTCGCGCCCGCCTCCGGGCCGCGCGCGCCGCTGCGCCGCCGTCTCGACAAGAGCCCGGTGGCCTCGGTCAAGCTGGCCTCCGGCTGCGACCGGCGCTGCTCCTTCTGCGCCATCCCGTCCTTCCGCGGCTCCTTCATCTCCCGCCGCCCCAGCGACGTGCTGGGCGAGACCCGCTGGCTCGCCGAGCAGGGCGTCAAGGAGGTCATGCTGGTCTCCGAGAACAACACCTCGTACGGCAAGGACCTCGGCGACATCCGCCTGCTGGAGACCCTGCTGCCCGAGCTGGCGGCGGTGGACGGCATCGAGCGCGTCCGCGTCAGCTACCTCCAGCCCGCCGAGATGCGGCCCGGCCTGATCGACGTACTGACCTCGACCCCCAAGGTCGTCCCGTACTTCGACCTGTCCTTCCAGCACTCCGCCCCCGACGTGCTGCGCGCCATGCGCCGCTTCGGTGACACCGACCGGTTCCTGGAGCTGCTGGACACCATTCGCAGCAAGGCCCCGCAGGCCGGCGTGCGGTCCAACTTCATCGTCGGCTTCCCCGGCGAGACGGAAGCGGACTTCGCCGAGCTGGAGCGTTTCCTCACCCACGCGCGCCTCGACGCCATCGGCGTCTTCGGCTACTCCGACGAGGACGGCACCGAGGCCGTCACCTACGAGAACAAGCTGGACGAGGACACCATCGCCGAGCGGCTCGCGCACATGCAGCGGCTCGCCGAGGAGCTCACCTCGCAGCGCGCGGAGGAGCGGATCGGGGAGACCCTGGAGGTACTCGTCGAGACGGTCGTGCCGCTGGATGAGGCGGAGGACGGCGAGGGTGCCTACGGGCGCGCCGCCCACCAGGCCCCCGAGACCGACGGCCAGGTCGTCTTCACGGACGGCACGGGGCTGGTCCCCGGGCGTATCGTCACGGCCAAGGTGGTCGGCTCCCTCGGTGTGGACCTGGTGGCCGAGCCCCTGGGCCTGGATCTTGAGGAGGCGGCCGGATGACCGGAGTCCCGGCATCTGCGGCGGGCGGGACCGGCCGCCGGCCCGCGCCCGGCGCGAAGCTGGGAGCCGCGGCGGTCGATCAGGCCAGCCTGTGGAACATCGCCAACATCCTGACGATGATCCGGCTCGTCCTGGTGCCGGGATTCGTCTTCCTGCTGCTCGCCGAGGGCGGCTACGACCCGGCCTGGCGGGCGTGGGCATGGGCGGCCTTCGCCGTCGCCATGATCACGGACATCTTCGACGGGCACCTGGCCCGGACGTACAACCTGGTCACGGACTTCGGCAAGATCGCCGACCCCATCGCCGACAAGGCGATCATGGGCTCCGCGCTGATCTGCCTCTCCTGGCTGGGCGACCTGCCCTGGTGGGTGACCGGGGTGATCCTGGGCCGGGAGCTCGGGATCACGCTCCTGCGCTTCTGGGTGATCCGCTACGGAGTGATTCCGGCCAGCCGGGGCGGCAAGCTGAAGACCCTGGCGCAGGGCACGGCCGTGGGCATGTACGTGCTCGCGCTGACCGGCCCGCTGGCGACCTTGCGCTTCTGGGTGATGGCGCTCGCCGTCGTGCTGACCGTCGTCACCGGTTTGGACTACATCCGGCAGGCGGTCGTACTGCGCCGCAAGGGCATCGCGGCGGAGCGGGCGGCGGAGCGGGCCGCGACGTGACATACGCGGCGGGGGATTCTTCCGGTGCCTGAAGGTGAAGCCGGGGTTGCGGAAGCGGCCGGCGTGGCCGCGGACGTGCTGGCGCTGCTCGCGGAGCGTGACCAGACCCTCGCCGTCGCGGAATCCCTGACCGGCGGCATGGTGGCCGCCGAGCTCACGGCCGTACCCGGGGCGTCCCGGTCCTTCCGCGGCTCGGTCACGGCGTACGCGACGGAGCTCAAGCACCGGATCCTGGGAGTGGACGCCGGCCTGCTTGCGGCCGAAGGCGCGGTGAACGCGCAGGTCGCGGAGGAGATGGCGGCCGGAGTACGACGGGTGATGGGCGCTTCCTGGGGCATCGCGACCACCGGAGTGGCCGGTCCGGACCCGCAGGACGGGCAGCCGGTGGGCACCGTTTTCGTCGCCGTGGCGGGTCCGGGGGGCAGGAAAACGGCCCGGCTGCGGTTGAACGGCTCCCGTGCGGAAATCCGTAGGGAGAGTGCACGGACAGTGCTCGAACTTCTCTCGAGCGAACTCCGCGAGAATCTGCGGGGGCAGGATACGGAACAGAACGGGGGGATTTGATGTTTACAGCCCTGAGTGAACACGACATCGCTCCCCGCACGGCCGCGGCGCGAGGCGGTACGGTGGGGCGTGAAGGATGCGGCTACACGGTCAGAGGAGGGAGCCACCGATGATTCTGCTCCGTCGCCTGCTGGGTGACGTGCTGCGTCGGCAGCGCCAGCGCCAGGGCCGTACTCTGCGCGAAGTCTCCTCGTCGGCTCGAGTTTCGCTCGGCTATCTCTCCGAGGTGGAGCGGGGGCAGAAGGAGGCATCCTCCGAGCTGCTCTCCGCGATCTGCGACGCGTTGGACGTACGGATGTCCGAGCTGATGCGCGAAGTCAGCGATGAACTGTCGCTGGCCGAGCTGGCACAGTCGGCCGCGGCAAGCGAACCGGTGAGTGTGCCGGTCCGCCCGATGCTCAATTCGGTCTCCATGGCTTCGGTCACGGGTGGGCCGGAGCGGGTGACCATCAAGGCGCCTGCGGAAGCGGTGAATGTCGTAGCCGCGTGAGCGAGCACGTGAGTGTATGAGTGTGGCCGGAGCCCCGGCCGGTGCGTGAAGCACCGGCCGGGGCTCCCGGCCGTTCTGGGTGCGGGGCCGAGGGGGGTGCGGGAGGATGGGGCCGTCCGGGTCCCGGCCCTTGGGAGGTAGCCGTGCGGCGGTTACTGCGCCTGTGCCCGCACCTGTGTCCGCGCCTTCGCCTGCGCATACCTGTGCCGCCGGCCCTCGCGCTGGCGGTGGGGGTGCTCTGGTGGTGGGCCGTGCTGAGGCTGGCCTTCGCGCCCGCGGAGTCCGGGCCCGTGGAGGGTGCGGTGGCCGTGGGCGGGTGGGGGCTGGGCCTGCTGCCGGTGCACTGTGTGCCGGAGCCGAAGCGCAGGGCCCGGCGGGGGTCGGCGGATTCGGGGGCCCCGGATGCCGGTGCCGCCGTGGTTGCCGGGGCTACCAGGGCATCGACACTCCACCGTTCGGGCGAAGGATCTGACCCGTCATGAAGGACGAGGCGTCCGAGGCCAGGTAGAGCACGGCCTGGGCGATGTCCTCGGGCTCGCCGACCCGGCGCAGGGGGGACATCCGGACCATCATCGCCTCGGTCTGCTCCTGGACCTCGGGGGCGTGGCGGCCGGTCATCGGGGTGCGTATCCAGCCGGGTGCGACGGCGTTGACGCGGATGCCGTGCGGGCCGGCCTCGGTCGCGAGCGTCTTGGTCAGCTGGACGACGGCGGCCTTGGCGGCGCTGTAGCAGAGCAGGCCGGGCTGGGCGGCGTCCACGGCGCCCGAGGCCATCGTGACGATCGAGCCGGGGCGACCCGCCGCGATCATGGAGCGGGCGGCTTCCTGGCAGGTGCGCAGGACCCCCTTGAAGTTGATGTCGAGGACCCGGTCGAGGTCCTCGTCGGTGGTCTCCAGCACGCTGCTGGTGTGCATGACCCCGGCGATGGCGGCGGCGATGTCGAGCGGGCCCGCGGCCGCGACCGCGGCCCGCAGGGCGGTGCGGTCGGTGACGTCGAGGGGGTGCGCGGTGGCGGCTCCGCCGGCCTTGGCGACGAGGGCGGCCGTCTCGGCGAGGCCCTGCGGGTCGCGGTCGGCGCAGTGCACGTGCGCGCCCGCCTCGGCGAGGAGGAGGGCGGTGGCGCGGCCGATTCCACTGGCGGCCCCGGTGATCAGGGCGGTGCGCCCGGTGAGGTCGTACGAGGCTGAGGCTGCGGCTGTACCGGTGGGTGTGGGCATGCCGGGACGGTACGACTGGATCTGACGGAGCGTCAACTAGGCTGTCGGGCCCGACTGGCAGCGGGGGCACCAGTAGGTCGGGCGGCCGTCCTGCGGGGCCTCGCGGATGGCGGTGCCGCAGCGCAGGCAGGGGCGGTGGGTGCGGCCGTAGACGAAGAGGTCCTGGCCGGGGCGGCGGCTGCCGGTGGTGTTGCGGGGGCCGGGCCGGTCGCCGGTGTTCGCGACCAGCAGGCGGTGGGCGGCGGCGGCCAGGCGGGGGAGGGTCGTCTCGGGGAGGGTGCCGACCGGGGTCCAGGGGGTCACCTGGGCCATGAAGCAGAGCTCGGCCTTGTAGATGTTGCCGATCCCGGCGAGGTTGCGCTGGTCGAGCAGGGCCTCGCCCAGGGGGCGCTCGGGGGCGGCGAGCAGGTTGGCGGCGGCGCGGTCGGGATCCCAGTCCGGGCCGAGGAGGTCGGGGCCGAGGTGGCCGACCGCCCGGTCCTCGTCGGCGGTGCGGATCAGCTCCAGGACGGGGAGGCGGTAGCCGACGGCGGTGTGGTCGGCGGTGGCCAGGATCGCCCGGATCTCGTGGGCGGGGCCGCCGTGCCACTTGTGGCCCGTGGCGAAGACGTGCCAGGCGCCGTCCATGCGGAGGTGGCTGTGCAGGGTGAGGCCGCCCTCGAAGCGGGCCAGGAGGTGCTTTCCGCGGGGGGTGACGTCGAGGGTGGTGCGGCCGGTGAGGTCGGCGGTGGCGAAGCGGGGGACGCGCAGGTCGCTGCGGGTGAGGGGCTTGCCGGCCAGGGCGGTGTGCAGGCGGGTCGCCGCGCGCCGGACGCTGTCTCCTTCGGGCATGGCCCCATTGTCCGTCCCCCGCGGCGGCCCGCCGGTGGGGCCTAGCGCGCGGGACTGAGGGCGTGGGTGAGGACGGCCAGGATTTCGGCGCGCGTCGGGGGGACCGGGGCCGTCATGGCGTGCAGGCACAGGCCCGTCATCAGCGGGGGGATCGTCGCGGCGACGACCGGGCCGAGGAGGGGGGTCATCACCTCGGTGCTGGTCCGGGCGGGCAGGCTCGCCGCCTCGCGCAGGTCGGGGCGGCGCAGGGCGGCGACGTGGAGCTCGTACTCGACCACGGCCGGGGTGCGGCCCTCGCCGAGGCAGGCCATGACGCTGTCGGTCAAGGCCTCGGCGAGCCGCTCCGGGGTGGCGTCGGCGTGGTCCTCGGCCCACTGGCGCACGAAGGCGGCGAAGCGCTCGGAGGCCCGTTCCAGCGCGGCCCGGATCAGCGCCTCGCGGTCGGCGAAGTGGTAGGTGGTCGAGCTGAGGGATACGTCCGCGCGCTCGGCGATGGCCCGGTGCGTCAGCCCCTCCAGGCCGCGCTCGGCGATCAGCTCCTCCGCCACCTGGGCGATCCGCTCGCGCCGGTTCGGGTCGTGCCTGCGCGTCCGCCGCCGGGGGGCGGCCTCCTCGTGAGTCTCTGCGTGCATGAGGTCAGCCTCGCACAGATGTATTGGTACGGACGTCCGTACTGATGTTATGGTGGAGAGGAAGCCAGGGGGGATGGGAAACGAGGAGAGAACATGACCGGCGCACATCCCCTGAACCTGGTGGACGTCACCGTCCCGCAGGAAGCGCACGAAGACGCCCGCCGCTTCTACACCGAGACGTTCGGGTGGACCGTGGATGTCGACATTCCCGGCTATCCGATCATGGGGACCGGCGACGGCGGCAGCCAGGTGGGGCTGATGTGGGAGGGCAACCCGCAGTCCGGCGACCTGTCGAAGTTCTGGCGGACCGGCAAGGCCGTGCCCTTCCTCGGGACCGAGGACATCGAGGCCACCCTGGCCGCCGTCGAGGCGCACGGAGGGAAGGCGCTCGCCGCGCCACGGCAGACCGGGCCGGTGAAGGTCGCCGTCCTCGCGGACCCGTGGGGCAATGAGTGGTTCCTCTGCGAGACCGGTGGGCCCGGCGGAACCGCCGAAGCCGGCGCAACCGCCGAGACCGGCGTGGACGGCCAGGGCGGAAACAACGGAGAGAGCGGAGCATCGGCATGAAGGTCGCAGTCCTCGGCACCGGCGGCGGAGGCCGCGCGCACGCGGTCCGGCTGCTGGAACTCGGTCACGAGGTGTACGTCGGCACCCGGGACTCCCAGGTCACCCTCGGCCGCACCGAGCCCGACTTCATGGGCATCGAACCCTTCGGGCAGTGGGTCGCCGACTATCCCGGCATCGAGCTCATGAACTTCGACGAGGCCGCGGCCTCGGCCGACTTCGTCATCAACGGGATCGACGGAGCCAACGCGGTGCGCGTGCTCAGCGGCATCGGCAGGCACCTCGCGGGCAAGACCCTGATGGACTACGCCGTCCCGTTCATCTACAACCCCGAACAGGCCCACCCCTGGCCCACCCCCTGGGGGGTGATGCCGGCACTGGACCCCGTCGACCACGACAGTCTGGGGGAACGGATCCAGCGCGCCCTGCCGCAGGCCAAGGTCGTCAAGGCCTGCGTCACCCAGGAGCAGGAGACCGTCGTCCACCCGCAGGCCGTGGCCGGCGGCGACCACACGATGTTCATCGCCGGGGAGCACGAGGACGCCAAGGCGGAGGTCACCGCGCTGCTGCGGTCCTACGGCTGGCGGGACATCCTCGACCTCGGCCCGCTGGTCAGCTCCCGGGGCATGGAGATGTACTCCCACATGCACAGCGCGATCCAGTTCGCGCTCGGCGGCGCCCGCTTCGGCATGAAGGTGATGCGCTGACCCGGGGCCCGGCCCCCGGAGTCAGGGCCAGGTCACGAGCGCAGGCGCAGGCCCTTCGGGGTGGCGTGGAAGCCGGCCGACTCCAGGGCGGCGCCCAGCGGGGAGGTCAGGGCCGGGGTGGCGTTGATGCGCTCCACCGTGAGGGCCGGGAGGGTGCCCGCGCGGGAGGCGGCGGCCAGGGCCGCGACCGCCGCCGTCAGCCGCTGGTCCTCGGCATCCGGCCAGGCCAGCAGGGTCTTGCCGCCGCGCTCCAGGTACAGGGTGAGTTCGCCGTCGACCAGGACCACCAGCGAGCCCGCCTTGCGGCCCGGCTTGTGGGTGGCCCCGGCCGGGGGCTCCGGCCAGGGCAGCGCCGCGCCGTACGCGTTCGCCGGATCGGCGGCGGCCAGGACCACCGCCGCCAGCGGGGGCGGGGTCCGCTCGGCGGCCCGGAGCCGGTCCACCGCGCCGTCCATCGCGAACTGGGCCGCGCCCAGCCCCTCGACCACATAGCCCCGACGGGCCTGGCCGCTGTCCTCGAAGGCCGACAGGACGCGGTAGACCGCGCTGAAGCCGCCTTCGATCCCTTCCGCCGCCACCGCGCCCCGCGTCACCACGCCGTGCCGGTCCAGCAGGATCCTGGCCAGGGCGTGGGCCCGGTGGGTCGGGTCGGCCGCCTGCGCCGGGAGCACCGACCAGCGGCCCGACACCGTGGGCGGGCCGGTCCGGGACACGGTCGCGCCGAGCGTCCCGTAGCGGCCGCGGGGGATGGTGCGCCGGGCCCGGTGGGCGGTGGACCCCGCGGTACGGCCCGAGCCGAGCAGCGAGCGCAGCGGTGCCAGGGTGTCGTTGGTCAGCCGGCCCGACCAGGCCAGATCCCACAGCGCCTCCGCCAGGGCCATGTCGGAGACCTCGGGCAGCCCGGCGCGGACGGAATCGGCGATCTGGCGGAAGAACAGGCCGTACCCGCCCGAGAGGGACCCCAGGACCGCCTGGTGGAGCGGGCTCTGCTCCAAGGGATGCGGCGGGGGCAGCAGCAGCGGGGCCGCCTCCGCCAGGTAGAGCGAGACCCAGCCGTCCTTGCCCGGGAGGGCGCCCGCGCCCGCCCACACCACCTCGCCCGTGGTGGTCAGCTCGTCCAGCAGGGCCGGGGAGTACCCGCTCACCCGCGAGGGCAGGATCAGGCGTTCCAGCGCGGAGGCCGGCACCGGCGCCCCTTGGAGCTGCTCGATCGCCCGGGCCAGGCCGTCGATCCCGCGCAGGGCCCCGCCCAGGTGCTGCCACTGCGGGAGGAAGGTGGCCAGCGAAGTCGGCGGGACCGGCTCCAGTTCCTGGCGCAGCGCGGCCAGGGAGCGGCGGCGGAGCCTGCGCAGCACCGCCGCGTCACACCACTCCTGGCCGATGCCCGCAGGATGGAACTCGCCCTGGACCACCCGGCCGGCGGCCGCGAGGCGGTGCAGGGCGCCCTCGGTCACCGCCGCTCCCAGACCGAAGCGGCCGGCCACGGCGGCCGTGGTGAACGGTCCGTGCGTACGGGCGTACCGGGCGAGGAGATCGCCCAGCGGATCCTTGACCGGCTCGGTGAATGCCTCCGGCACCCCGACCGGGAGCGCCGTGCCCAGCGCGTCCCGCAGCCGGCCCGCGTCCTCGATCGCCGCCCAGTGGTCCGCGCCGCCGATCCGGACCGGGATGCTGCGGCGGGCCGAGGACAGCTCGCGCACCCAGGACGGATCCGCCCCGCGCTCGGCCAGCTCGGCGTCCGTCAGCGGGCCCAGCAGCCGCAGCAGGTCCGCCACCGACTCGGCGTCCTTCGCCCGCCGGTCCTCGGTGAGCCACTGGAGCTCCCGCTCCAGCTCCTCCAGCACCTGCGCGTCGAGCAGTTCGCGCAGCTCCGCCTGGCCGAGCAGCTCGGCCAGCAGGCGGGAGTCCAGCGACAGCGCGGCCGCCCTGCGCTCGGCGAGGGGCGAGTCACCCTCGTAGAGGAACTGGGCGACGTACCCGAAG
This sequence comes from Streptomyces sp. NPDC059989, assembly GCF_042736975.1. Lineage (NCBI taxonomy): Bacteria > Bacillati > Actinomycetota > Actinomycetes > Kitasatosporales > Streptomycetaceae > Streptomyces > Streptomyces sp. NPDC059989. Next base: position 3,672 of record NZ_JBHWUO010000077.1, on the reverse strand, counting down.
AGCAACGACCGGGCGAAGGGGGACGGTTCGGGGGTGGTGACCTCCACCAGGCGGACCCGGCGCGCCTCGATGTCGCCCATCAGCTCGGTCAGGCCGGGCACGTCGAAGACGTCCTGGAGGCATTCGCGTACGGCTTCCAGCACGATCGGGAACGAACCGAACTCCGAGGCCACCTGGAGCAGTTGCGACGCGCGCTGGCGCTGCTGCCACAAGGGGGTGCGCTTGCCCGGACTGCGCCGCGGCAGCAGCAGGGCGCGGGCCGCGCACTCGCGGAACCGGGAGGCGAACAGCGCCGAGCCGCCGACCTGGTCGGTCACGATCTGGTTGATGTCGCCGTGGTCGAAGGCGACATCGGCCGCGCCGAGCGGGGCCTGCTCGTCGTCGAACTCGAAGGACTGCGTGGCGGAGGGGTCGTGGTCGAGCAGGTCCATGCTGAGCAGGTCGGCGTCGGGGAGGCGGAGCACGATCCCGTCATCGGCATGCATCACCTGCGCGTCCATGCCGTACTTTTCGGCGAGGCGGGCGCTCAGCGCCAGCGCCCACGGGGCGTGCACCTGCGCGCCGAAGGGGGAGTGGACCACGACCCGCCAGTCGCCGAGCTCGTCGCGGAACCGCTCGACGACGATGGTCCGGTCGTCCGGCACGTGGCCGCAGGCCTCGCGCTGCTCGGCGAGGTACGCCAGGACGTTCTCGGCGGCCCAGGCGTCCAGGCCGGCCGCCAGCAGGCGCAGGCGGCCGTCCTCCTCGGTCAGCGCGCCGAGCTCGCGCAGGAACGCGCCGACCGCGCGGCCCAGTTCGAGCGGGCGGCCCAGCTGGTCGCCCTTCCAGAACGGCAGCCGCCCCGGCACCCCGGGCGCCGGGGTGACCAGCACGCGGTCGCGGGTGATGTCCTCGATCCGCCAGGAGGTGGTGCCGAGGGTGAAGACATCCCCGACCCGGGACTCGTAGACCATCTCCTCGTCCAGCTCGCCGACCCGGCCGCCGCCCTTCTTCGGGTCCGAGCCCGCGAGGAAGACGCCGAAGAGGCCCCGGTCCGGGATGGTGCCGCCGGAGGTCACGGCGAGGCGCTGGGCACCGGGCCGGCCGGTGATCGTCCCGGCGACGCGGTCCCACACCACCCGCGGCCTGAGCTCGGCGAACGCGTCCGAGGGATAGCGGCCCGCCAGCATGTCGAGGACCGCCGTGAACGCCGACTCCGGCAGCGCCGCGAAGGGCGCCGCCCGGCGGACCAGGGCGAGGAGGTCGTCCAGCTGCCAGGTGTCCATGGCGGTCATCGCGACGAGCTGCTGGGCGAGGACGTCGAGGGGGTTGGAGGGGATCCGCAGGGACTCGATCGACCCGGTGCGCATCCGCTCGGTGACCACGGCCGCCTGCACCAGATCACCCCGGTACTTGGGGAAGACCACACCCGTGGAGACCGCGCCCACCTGGTGCCCGGCCCGGCCCACGCGCTGGAGCCCGGAGGCCACCGACGGCGGGGACTCCACCTGGACCACCAGGTCCACCGCGCCCATGTCGATGCCCAGCTCCAGGCTGGAGGTGGCGACCACGGCGGGCAGCCGGCCCGCCTTCAGGTCCTCCTCCACCAGCGCCCGCTGCTCCTTGGACACCGAGCCGTGGTGCGCGCGGGCCAGCAGCGGGGGTGCGCCGTGGGCCGCGCCCGACTGGGCCATGATCTCGGCGGGGGGCGGTGCGCCGTTCGCCAGCTGCTCGCCCGTCGCGCGTTCGTACGCGATCTCGTTGAGCCGGTTGCACAGCCGCTCCGCGAGGCGCCGGGAGTTGGCGAACACGATCGTCGAGCGGTGGGCCTGGACCAGATCGGCGATCCGCTCCTCCACATGCGGCCAGATGGACGGCTTGTCGCCGCCCTCCTTGCCCTCGGTGGCCGGGGAGCCGCCCAACTCGCCCATGTCCTGCACGGGGACGACCACCGACAGGTCGAACTCCTTGGTCGACGGCGGCTGGACGATCTCCACCTTGCCGCGCGGCGCGAGGTACCGGGCCACCTCGTCCACCGGCCGGACCGTCGCCGACAGCCCGATCCGGCGCGCCGGGCGGGGCAGCAGCTCGTCCAGCCGCTCCAGGGAGAGCGCGAGGTGGGCGCCGCGCTTGGTCCCGGCGACCGCGTGCACCTCGTCCAGGATCACGGTCTCGATCCCGGCCAGGGCCTCGCGGGCGGCCGAGGTCAGCATCAGGAAGAGGGACTCGGGCGTGGTGATGAGGATGTCCGGCGGCCGGGTGGCCAGCGACCGCCGCTCGGCCGGCGGGGTGTCCCCGGAGCGGATCCCGACCCGGATCTCCGGCTCGGGCAGTCCGAGCCGGACGGACTCCTGGCGGATGCCGGTGAGCGGGCTGCGGAGATTGCGCTCCACGTCCACGGCCAGGGCCTTCAGGGGCGATACGTACAGCACCCGGCAGCGCTTCTTCGGCTCGGCGGGCGGCGGGGTCGAGGCCAGCTGGTCGAGGGCGGCGAGGAAGGCGGCCAGGGTCTTGCCGGAGCCGGTGGGCGCCACGACCAGCACGTCCGAGCCGGCACCGATCGCCCGCCAGGCGCCCTCCTGCGCGGAGGTGGGCCTGACGAAGGCCCCCGTGAACCAGGAGCGGGTCGCTGGGGAGAACGATTCGAGCGCGGAGCCGGGCATGCCCCCATCCTGCACCCCGGCACTGACAACGGGCCGGACCTGCGAGAACACCCCCGCCCTGAGGGGCGCAGAATGGGGGGATGGGGACGACGGGGAACGACGGGATGCGCCGTGAGGGCAGGGAATGGGCCCGGCACTGGCAGTACCCGGAGCTGCCCGGGCTGGACCTGCTGCGCGCCCACTACGTACGCCACACCTTCCCGCGCCACACCCACGACGGGTACGTCATCGCGGCCGTCACCGGCGGCATCGAGGAGATAGGGCTCCCCGGCGGCACCGTACGGGCCGGGCCGGGCAGCGTGGTCCTGATCAACCCGGAGGTGGCGCACACCGCCCGCGCCGGGGTGCCCGAGGGCTGGGCGTACGCCACCCTCTACCCCTCCCGCGAGCTGATCACCGAGGTCGCCGCCGAGATCGGCACCCTGCGCGGCACCCCCGGATTCACCGCCGACATGGTCGCCGACCCGCAGGGCTCCCAGGTGATCACCGAGGTCCACCGCGCCGCCGAGGCCGGGAACGCGCTGGCCGCCGACACGCTGCTGCGGGGTGTGGTGGCGCGGATGCTCAGTCGGCACGCGGGTCCGCTGCCCGCCCGTACGGTACGGCGCGCGGGCGCCGCCGACGCCGAGCGGGCCCGGGCCGTACTGGAGGGGCGGATGCTCGAACCGCCGTCGCTGGAGCAGCTCGCGGCCGAGCTGGGGACGAGCCCCTTCGCCCTGCTGCGGGCCTTCCGCGAGCGGTACGGGATGCCGCCGCACACCTGGCTGACCGACGCCCGGGTCCGGCGGGCCCGCCGGCTGCTCGACGCGGGCACCCCGCCGGCGGAGGCGGCCGTCGCCGTCGGCTTCACCGACCAGCCGCACCTGAACCGGCACTTCACCCGGATCGTGGGCGTGCCGCCGGGCGCGTACCGCATGGAGCGGGGGGCGGGCCGGCGGCCACAGCACTAGGCGGTGTCTGATGGCTCTTGCCCGGGTGGTGGATCTGTTGCCGTTCCGGGCATGAGTCGGTCATGGTGCGTCGGCATGAA
>NZ_JBHWUO010000076.1:0-27953 GCF_042736975.1 Streptomyces sp. NPDC059989 | reverse complement strand
AGTTGCCTACGCGTCACGACCACAGTCCTACTGGGTTCCACCTCGCGAAGAGGCCAGAAGCCAGGAACTGATCACGACATCACACAGGCCCTAGCCCCGCAAGGCCCCGCTCCCCGCGGAATCCGTGCTCCATCCCTTCGCGGGGGAACTCCCCGGTTCAACAGCAGCGGCCGGCGCAGCACAGACGCGGCGTTAGGTCTGGCTCTTGATAAGTTGCCTTATCAAGAGCCAGCAGACGGACGCCGGATGACAGGGAGACAGGCATGGGACACGCGGTCGAGAAGCGCGTCGGGACCTCCGCCACCGTCGCGTTCGGGGCCGCCGCGGGGCGCGGCACCGCGGCCGCCGTCCCGGGCGTCCGGCAGCAGCTGTCCGAGGCCGCGCTCGCCGCCATGGCCAAGGGTGTGCCGGCTGCCACCGCGCGGGGCTACCTCGGCGACTGGACCAGGTTCGAGCAGTGGGCCCTGACCGCCGGCCTTTGCCCGCTGCCCGCGACCGCCGAGACCCTGACCGAGTACGTCACCTGGTGCACCCTCACCCCGCGGCCACGCACCGGCCGCCCGTACAAGCCCAGCTCCATCGACCGCGCCATGGCCGCCATCGCCGTCGCCCACCAGGCCGCCGGCCTTCCCCAGCCGTCCCAGACCGGCGCCCGCCTCGTACTGCGCGGGTACGAGGCCGCACTCAAGGCCGCCAAGGACCCGCGCGGCAAGACACGCAAGGCCTCGGCCGCGACCCCGCGCGTGCTTCGGCAGATGATCGCCGCCACCGACACCGCCACCGTCATCGGCGCCCGCGACGCCGCTGCCCTCACCACCGGCTTCGCCCTCGCCGCCCGCTCCAGCGAAGCCGCCCTCCTCGACTGGGAAGACGCCACCGAAACCGACGACGACCAGGGCCTGCTTTACGACCTCTACCGGCCCAAGGTCACCACCGACCAGCCTCTCGGCGTGCCCTATGGCAGCTACGCCTCCACCTGCCCGGTCCGCGCCCTCCGCACCTACCGCCAGGCCCTCCTCAACCACGGCTACGACCCGACCGGCCCGATGTTCGTCCGCATCGACCGCCACGGCCGGATCAACCCCCCGATGCACCGCGGCGGCCGCCGCATCGGCGACCCGACCGGCCGGATGACCGCCGAAGGCGTCGCCGACATCGTCACCCGCGCCGCCCGCCGCGCCGGCCTCACCGCCCGCCCCGGCGACGTCCTCCCCGACGGCGCCCCGCGCTGGACCGGCCACTCCCTGCGCCGCGGCTATGCCGAGGCCACCCGCCACGCCAAGAAGGACCCTCTGGAAGCCTCCCGACACGGCGGCTGGGCCGACGGATCCCGCGCCTTCGCCGGCTACCACGACCGCGCGGCCGCCTTCGACGAGGAACTGAACCCGCTGTACGGGATCGGGCTGTAGCCGTGAGCTTCCATCGCCGCATGGCTGAGAGTGACATTGACCTGGGAGTCGTGACGGCGCCGTCGGGAGTCCTCGTCTTGGGGATGGCGTCGTGGATCGACTATTGGCCGCAGCTGGGCCGAACGCTGTCCGAGCGCGCAAGTGCAGCGGCATCGATCGGCGGCGGACACGTCCAAGACTGGATGTGTGAGATGGTCGCGGTTCGCGCTGCCGGTGACAGGCCGTTGATGGTGCGGGCCAGCACGGCGACGTCGCCCTTCGACGGAGGACCAACCATCGCAGTGCTTGAGATCGATCTCGGTCTGCCCTGGGCCGGCACCGCAGGAGACGAGCCGATCATCCTGGGCGACCTACCGGTCGACCGTTGCGGCATGGTGCTCGGTGATGCGCTTGCCCTGGACTCCTGGACCGGAGACGGCCACCCATCAACCGACGGCCTTGCCGATGTCGGCTACTGGGGAGCCTACGCGGAGGCCGCCCATCGTCAGTTCGGCGGAGACCTGATCTTGCGACACGGCAGTCAAGTGCGAGGGTGGCTCGACCTCCCGCTCAATGACGCCCAGAAGCTCGGCGACGCCCTCAACGACTGGAAAGGCGGCGAACAGGGCGGGGGCGTCATGGTTGCAGTCGATGAGCACACCGACTTCCACCGTTTCAACCGAGCGAGTTGGACCCACCCGCTTCGGATCGGCGCCATCGAGGTCGCTGACTGCCCCGTTCTGGGAATCAGCTGGGACAGCGACGACCACTCGATGCGACATCGCGGCGAACGCCGCTTCGGACAGGTCTATCCCGTGACTCTTCAGCCTGGCCCCACGGGCCAGGCAACGATGCGCTGGACGATCCCGCCCTGCGCGCTCGGTTACGACGGCGCAGAGTGATGAGTAGGCGCCACCGGCTACTCAGGGTGATCGAGCTGGAAATCGCCAGAGAATACGCGACACCTCAACATGTGGGCTTACCAGGCCTGAGGCCGCGGCCGTAGCCTGGCAGCTTTCCGCGCAGGCGTTCGGCTGGCGACTTGCGGTGGACGAGGACCAGGGCAAGGAGCGGCAAGTCAGCCCCGGCACCCTCTACAACCACATTCCCGACCTCCAGGAACTGCGCGCCAGCCGCATCCCCGCCCAGCTCGAAGCGGGCACCCGATGATCCCTGGCGAGCACCGGCTCAAGGGCGGTGCCCGCCAGCTCGGCGCAGAGGAACCGGGTCTCCCCGGTCCGTTCGGCACCTGGACCGGCGAGCACGACCAAGGGTCCGATGAACCGGAGGGCGGCGACGAGCCCCGGTACTAGTGAGACTGAGCGGCCGAGTTCGCCCGTGAGCGTCAAGGGTGGCCCACCTGAGCGTCGCAGTGGCGGGCGGACCTCAACTCTTGACGGCCTCCGCGATCTGCAGGGCGGCCTGGGCGGGCGTGAGGTGCGTGGTGTCGATGACCTCAGCCTCGGCGTGTAGCCAGGTGCGGGCTGCCTCGGCGTAGGGCTCAAGGTATTTGAGACGGAACGGGGAGTTGGGGCCAAGAACAGTGTCCCCCGCGATGCGCCCGCGGAGGGTGTCCTGGTCAGCGTGGAGGACGAAGTGCCGTACCGGAATGGCATGCTGGGCGAGGCCCGAGCTGATCTCGCGCCAGTACTGCTCGACCAGAACAGTCATGGGCATCACCAGAGTGCCACCGGTGTAGGCCCTGTACTCCCGAAGCTGCCGCGAAGTGACAAGTAGCTCTCTGTAGCCGATCTGACGACCGGTTGTCCCGGCTTCCGGCGTTCTGGCCCTGCCTCTGTGGTGCTCGCATTCAACTTGGTCGCGTTGTGGTGGTCGAAGAGAGGGGTCGGGCGTGCGTCGGGAGTGGGAACCGGAGGACCTGATTGAGGTCTGGACGCTGCTGGAGGAGGACCAGGAGCGGCTCCGGAACAAGTCGGGGGCGAACCGGCTGGGCTTCGCACTGCTGCTGAAGTTCTTCGAGGTGGAGGCATGCTTTCCGGAGGAAGCGGCGGAGGTCCCGGCGGCCGCAGTGTCTTACGTGGCCCAGCAGGTGAAGGTGCTCACCGAGGAGTGGGGCGCCTACGACTGGTCCGGGCGGGCGATCAAGCGGCACCGGATGGAGGTCCGGGCGGCATTCAGGTTCCGCGAGTGCACACAGGAGGACCAGGTCCAGCTCGCGCAGTGGTTGGCGGCCGAGCTGTGTCCGGTGGAGCTGAACAGGGACCGGCTGGCGGCAGCGGTGGTAGCGCGGTGCCGCAACGATCGCCTGGAACCGCCGGCGCCCGCGAAGGTCACGCGGCTGGTCGCCTCGGCAGTGAACACCTTCGAGGAGGGGTTCTGCGCGACGACGGTGGAGCGGTTGTCTGCGGCCTCGCGGTCCCGGCTGGACGACCTGGTAGCTGATGACGACGGGGATGAGGGCAGGGTGGGCGGGGGCCGGACGTTCTTCACCGAGCTGAAGGCGGACCCCGGCGCGCTGGGCCTGGACAGCCTGCTGACGGAGGTGAACAAGCTGCAGCGGGTGCGTCAGTTGGAGCTGCCGCCCGAGTTGTTCGGGGAGTTCTCGGAGAAGTTGGTGTCGGCGTGGCGGGCGCGTGCGGCGAAGGAGTATCCGTCGGACCTTGTGGCCGCGCCGGGGCCTGTGCGGTACACGCTGCTGGCGGCGCTGTGCCATGTGCGCGAGACCGAGATCACCGACTCGCTGGTGGACCTGTTCATCCAGTTGGTGCAGAAGATCAATACGCGGGCGGAAAAGAAGGTCGAGGGCGAGTTCGTCAAGGAGCTGAAGAAGGTCCGCGGCAAGGAGGCGATGATGCTGCGGGTCGCCGAGGCTGCCTTGGCCGAGCCGTCCGGCACGGTCCGCAAGGTGATCTATCCGGCGGTCGGCGGGGAGAAGATGCTCAAGGCGCTGGCGGCGGAGGCCGCGGCGAACGAGGCCAAGTACAAGGCTCGGATCCGTACGGTGCTGCGGTCCTCGTACTCGGCGCACTGGCGCCGAATGCTCTCGCCGCTGTTGTCGGCTTGGGAGCTGAAGAGCAACAACACCGCCTACAGGCCGGTCATGGACGCGATCGACCTGCTCAAGCGCTACTTGGACCAGCCGATCAAGGACGGGGCGTTCTTCGACGCGGCGGAGAGAGTGCCACTGGAGGGGGTGGTGCCCGAGCAGTGGCGGGCCGCGGTGGTGGACGACAAGGGCCGGGTCGAGCGCATTCCCTACGAGCTGTGCGTGCTGGTCAGCCTGCGGGACGCGCTGCGGCGTCGCGAGATCTGGGTGGCCGGGGCCAGCCGCTGGCGCAACCCGGAGGACGACCTGCCCCCGGACTTCGAGGACAACCGCGACGTGCACTACTCGGCGATCCGCCAGCCGCAGGACCCGCAGGAGTTCATCGCCGCCCTGCAGAAGCGGCTGCGCGACGCGCTCACGGGCTTCGACCGCGCGTTGGAGCTGGGCACCACGGGTGGGGTGGAGATCATCAGGAAGCATGGCGAGCCGTGGATCAAGGTGTCCCCGCTGGCCAAGCAGGAGGAGCCGGAGAACCTGGTCGCGCTGAAAGCCGAAATTCAGCGCCGCTGGGGGACGATCGACCTGATCGACATCCTCAAAGAAGCCGAGTTCGCCACCAGCTTCACCTCCGAGTTCGCCTCGGTGGCCTCGCGGGAGGCGGTCCCACGTGATGTCCTGCGGCGCCGGCTGCTGCTGGTGCTGTTCGCGCTGGGCACCAACATGGGCATCAAGCGAGTAGTGGCCACCGGCAAGCACGGTGAGTCCGAGGCGGTCCTGCGCCGGATCCGGCACCTCTTCGTGAACCGGACCAACATGAGGTCCGCGCTGATCAAGCTCGTCAATCACACCTTCGCAGCCAGGGACGAGACCTGGTGGGGCGCGGGCACCGCGTGTGCTTCCGATAGCCGCAAGTTCGGTGCCTGGTCCAGCAACTTCATGACCGAGTGGCACCAGCGCTACCGGGGGCCGGGCGTGATGATCTACTGGCATGTGGAACGCAAGTCGGTGTGCATCTACTCCCAGCTCAAGCACTGCTCGGCCTCCGAGGTCGCCTCGATGATCGAGGGCGTGCTGCGGCACTGCACCGACATGGAGGTCGACCGGCAGTACACCGACACCCATGGCGCCTCCATCGTCGGCTTCGCGTTCGCTCGCATGCTCGGATTCAATCTGCTCCCCAGGCTGAAGAACGTCGGTTCGGCCCGGCTGTATCGCCCCGCCGCCGGCGAGGACGAGCAGTGGCCGCAGCTAGGCCCGGTGCTGTCCACCAAGACGATCGACTGGGAACTGATCCGCCAGCAGTACGACCAGATCGTCAAATACACCACCGCCCTGCGCCTGGGCACAGCAGAAGCCGAGCAGGTCCTGCGCCGGTTCACCCGCGGAGGTCCCAAGCACCCCACCTATCGGGCCATCGAGGAACTGGGGCGGGCCGTACGCACCGCCTTCATCTGCGACTACCTGGCCGACGCCGACCTGCGCCGTGAGATCGGTGAGGGCCTGCAGGTCGTCGAGAACTGGAACAGCGCGAACCATGACCTGTTCTACGGCAAGGACGGCGAACTGACGGGCAAGGACAAGGAGAGCCAGGAGATCTCGATGCTCGCCCTCCACCTCCTCCAGTCGGCCCTGGTCCACGTCAACACGCTCCTGGTCCAAGAGGTCCTAGCCGAGTCGAAGTGGGCGGACAAGCTCACTACGGCAGACCGGCGCGGCCTCTCCCCGCTTTTCTGGACGCACGTGAACCCCTACGGCAGGTTCGAGCTGGACATGAACCGCCACCTGCACCTCGGCCCGCTCCTCCCGCAACAGCGCACCCCGCAAGACCACTCCGCGCGAACCTCGGACCCGATGACGCCTTGATCCTTTCGATTCCGCACCTGTTCAATCAGCAGATGAATGAGGCTGCGGGCATGACGGAGCACCCCGGTTTCGGCGTGATGCTGGCTCGGTTGCTGGACCAAAGAGAGTTCAGTGTGCAGAAGCTGGCCAAACGCGCCGAGTTGACGGCAAACGCAGTCCGAGGGGTACTCGCGGGGGAAGCCCCTAGCGAGGGGCTCCTCCGGCGGATCGCGCCTGTCGTGGGCTTCCGCGCAGTCGATCTGTTCATCCTCGCGGGACTGGCGGTCCCGGAGGACATGGCCCCGTTGGATGCCGCGGCCGAGCGGTGGGCACCGTACATCGTGATGGATGCGGTGCACCTACCTTCTGCTGAGCGGCGTGAACTCCTGCAGCTCATCCGCTCACTGCCGCAGGAGAAACGATTTTCCGTCTTCGCCGTGAAGCGGCTCGCGGCCCATGCCGGTCCAGGCGGTTGGGTCATCCGCATGCTCCAATACCGCAATCTAGGCTGGTCGGGCATGGCGAAGGTCCTTGCGGTAGTGACGCCCACCTACCTGTCCGCGTCTACCTACGGTGTGATCGGCGACGGCCGCAAGGAATTGACGCCCCGCTTGGTGACGGATTTCGCAGCCCTGCTGGGGATCGACGCCAGAGAACTGGCCACGCTGACGGGCGTACATCCGCGTGAGCTGCCACCAGTCCCGGCCCCGGAGGCGATGGACGCCGCCGTTCTGCTGTGGGAGGCGCGGCGCCTCTCCGCCGCCCAGGCACAGCACGTCGCCGAGCTGGCGCGCTCCATGCGCGGGGACTCCGCCAGGAGGTACTTCGTCAACCTGCCTGGGTCCTGACCCCTGCCGGGCACCCTCTGCGTCGTCGTACGTTAGAGGAACCCCCACCGAACAATTGTGATCTTGCCCGGTCGAGATGATCGACCTGCGCTGATGGCGTCTCATTTAGGGTGTCCGGTGATTTGTACGCTGAGCGGGGGCTTACCGTACGCTCCGGGCATGAGTGAACGCGTCGGCTACGCGAGATGCAGTCTGGACAAGCAGGACCTCACCGCTCAGCACGAGACCCTGCTCGGTCTGGACGTCCCGGAGGACCGGATCTACCTGGACCACGGACTGACCGGAACCAACCGCGACCGGCCCGGCCTGGCGCAGGCCCTCGCGGCGGTCCGTGCCGGCGACACCCTCGTCGTCCCGAAGCTCGACCGCCTCGCGCGTTCGGTGCCCGACGCCCGCGACATCGGCGACTCACTCACTGCCCGCGGCGTCAAGCTCTCGCTCGGCGGCACCCTGTATGACCCCGCCGACCCGATGGGCAAGATGTTCTTCAACATCCTGGCCACGTTCGCGGAGTTCGAGGTCGATCTCCTGCGCATGCGCACCCGCGAGGGCATGGCGGTGGCGCGGGCCAAGGGCAAGCTCAAGGGGAAGCAGCCCAAGCTCACCACCCGTCAGCAGACCCACCTGGTCCAGCAGCACCAGTCCGGCGAGCACACCATCGCCGATCTGGCCGAGCTCTTCTCCGTCAGCCGCGCCACCGTCTACCGCGTCCTTGAACGCCATCAGAACGCATCCGCACCGTCGACCCCTGGCGGGCAGTGACGTGCTGCCCTACGTCTACCGGGTCACCAAGTACGACCCCGCCGACCGCGACCAGCACGGCCACTACGCCGGCGCCGAGCCCGCGACCAGCGACCACGGACCGGTCGAAGCCGCCTACCTGCGGGCCGTCGCCGCCTTCGCCGAGGACACCGGCGTCGACCAGCTGGCGATCCGCGAGCCGCAGCTCCCCGGCTTCGTCCACTTCGGCCTGGAACCACCGATCGACGGCTACGGCCTGGCCGACCTGTTCTCGGCCGGCCCCGCCGGGTTCCACGACGGTGCGCTGGTGCCGATCGCCGTCGGCCTGGAACTCGTCCGGGCCATGCTCCGCGACAACGGAGCCTGGTGCCGACTGGAGGCGGAGGGAGCGTTCACGGTGCACGTCGGCTGGGACCAGTACCTCTACATCGGCAGCAACCTGCCCTGCGAAACCGCACTGACCCGCACTCGCGCGCTCGGCCTGTTCCCAGAACGCCTGGCCGCATCGCCGTACGAGTTCGCCCCCGACGACCCCGCGTACGTGCAGCGGCCGGCCGACGCCGACTTCTGGGCCCGCCTGCACTGGACCGTCAGCGCCCACCGCGCCGTGTTCCTGGAGGAGGTCTTCGCCGCGAACGCCTCCCGGTGGCACCGCCTGACCCGCGACTCCATCGAGACCGTGCGCTCCCAGTTGGCCCCACGCTCCCAGTTGGCGGTCTGGCCGGACCTGCTCACCGACGTCGACACGGCCGTGGCCGCTCTGCCCGACGAAGGCCTCGTGGAGATCGTCTGGGAGGACGAGAACGAGCAGATCACGAGCACGATCGTGGACGAGACCCAGTTCGAGGCAGTAACCTCCCGGCTCGCTGGCGCGCGTGCTGCCGGCGTCGTATCCATGTATGCCGGTGAAGATCTCCCGCTGTTCACCGCGGTGCTGCCCGACAGCGACGGCGTTCTACGCGCTCGCTGGCAGACCGAGCTGACGCCTAGCGACCGGGACTGGGCCTTCCTCAAAACCCTGCGGCGCGGCCAGGTCGTCACCGGCACGGTGTCGACCATCGCCAGCTTCGGCGTCACCTTCGTGGACATCGGCGGCTTTACCGCAATGATCAACATCCCCGAACTGTCCTGGCGGCACATCAACCACCCATCCGACGTCGTCAGCGTCGGCCAGGAGATCACCGCCGAAGTCCTTGACGTCGACATGGTGCGGGAGCGTGTGCCGCTGTCGCTGCGAGCACTGCAGGAAGACCCGTGGCCGCAGGTTGCACAGCGAATCGGGCAGGTGGTCACCGGACCGGTCACCACGATCGTGCCGTTCGGCGTCTTCGTCCGCATCGAAGACCGAGAGGACGGCTTCCAGGGGCTCGTACACACTAGAGATCTGGACGAAACCTCTGGAGACGCCATCGAGGTCGGTGACGCCCTCACCGTGAAGATCATGGAGGTCGACATCACGCACCGCCGCATCTCCTTGTCGCAAACCGAGGCCCGCACAACCCGGCCTGAGGACGGCAGTGAGGGTGGATCGGCATGTGGGCCGCGGACTCCACCGCCACCGACGCCACCGTGACCGACGCGGAGATGACCGAGCCAGTCCACCACATGCTCGCCGCCCGCGACCTGCTGCCCGGCGAGCATTATCTGGACTCCGGCTACCCCTCCGCCGAGCTGATCGTCGGCATGAAGGAGCGCTTCGGCGTCACCCTGGTTACCCCGGTCCTGCTGGATAGCTCGCCCCAGGCCCGCTCCGGTGCCGGCTTCGGCCGCACCGCCTTCACCATCGACTGGGACAACCGGCAGGCCACCTGCCCCTGCGGGCACCCAGCACATGGTGGAGTCCGGCCGTTCAACGCGGCACCAAGGCCATCGTGGTCAAGTTCGACAAGGAGACCTGCCAGCCATGCCTGGTCCGCGACAAGTGCACGCGGGCCAGAAACGGGGGCCGCACACTCTACCTTCGTTCCCGCGATCAGCAGCAGGTCCTCGATGAGGCCCGCGCCCAGCAGACCGGCCAGGAATGGCGGGGGAAGTACGCCACCCGCGCCGGCGTCGAGGGCACTATCCACCAGGCCATCGCCGTCACCGGCATGAGACGCGCCCGCTACCGCGGCCTGAAGAAGACCCACCTGGAACACGCGTTCTCGGCAATCGCGCTCAACCTCATCCGTCTCGACGCCTGGTGGAACGGCCGTCCACTCGACCGAACCCGCACCAGCCACCTCGCCCGACTCGACCTCTCCCTCACCGCGTGATCCGCAATGGCCAGAAGGATCGGTGACACGGTCTTAATTAGTTTCTGCGATTCCGGTACCACTCCGGAGAGCAAGGCGCCATCAGTCTTTCGCCTCTATCCCGTGAACCCACCGCCGACTCCACCGAAGACGATCTCGGCACCCTCGTTCTCAAACTGCACGTGCGTGGACACGACGTAGGGTCCCGTTGTCGACTGCGGTGTGTGAAATGTCAGCTGCGTGTCCTGACCGGTGATGTTTAGCGGCCCGGCATCGAAGAGAACTGGACTGGCCGCGTTCAGGCCACCGGTTTGATGAACACGCACCCCGGTGACGGTGGCCCCGTTGTTGACCTTCACTCGAATCCACACGTCGCCGGTCCAGACCGACGACCCGCCATCCAGGATGGTCGGGGTAGGGATGGCGAAGTGGAACCAGTTGTCCGTACCCGGGTTCTGCCTAACGCGGGCTCCCCAGGCGGCCCTTTGAAGGAACAGCCCATTGTGATCTCCCGTAAATTCTTTGGTTTTCTCCGGGATGATGCTCACACCATGGGTCCAAAAGTGGTAAAGGTCAGCCATGGGATCTCCTTGCGTGCAGGTTTGGCATTCTAATCAGGCCGCACACGCACCATTCAGAAATGGAACGGTGTGTCGACCATCCGTCAGCCGAAGGGCGGCCGCGAACGCTGTGCTGGAGAAGCGGGCCACGGTGGTGTCTGAGCTTCGTTCGATTGAATCTGACGCTTCCCTGTCGGACGCTGAGAAGCGCGAGCGGGTCGAGCGGATCGACGGTGACCTTCGGTCCCTGGAGATCGAGGCCCGCGAGGCGGTCGAGCGGGGACGGGATGGGTACCGCACCTATACCTGTACGCGACCCGGGGCACGCACAGGCGGGAGCTGTTGGGGTGGCTGTGGCCTACCGGAGCGGAGCTGGTCATTTTGTGGGGCGGTGCGCGTCCGCCCGTCCCAGACCGTTGGCTGGTGGCGATGGCGGTGTGTTCGGCGGCGGTGACTGCTGTGCACGCATGGGCGTCGCTGCGTCCGCTGGGACGGCCGCGCCCGGGGTGACCCCTTCCCGGCGGAACAGGCCCCGGCCATACGCGGGGCCTGAACTCGCTCAACTCCGGGTGTCGGTAAAAACCTTGTCACCACCGCAGACGGAAGAGCACGACCGCTACACGACCAACGAGCATCACAACCGACCCGCAACGGAATTGGCCAGCAGGATCGGTGCCAGCGTTCTTACCGGCCCCCATCTTCTCCCTGCCTGCGGTCTCACTTGCTGGAGCATCCAAATTGGGCCGTAGAGGTGAGTCCACTACTGCATCGGTTGCCTTCCCGGCGGCGCCATCGGCTCCGCCGTAAGGGCGCAGCCGATGATGTGGGGCGAATCTGCCGGGCTCCTGGGCACACAAGACAGACCGATGGCACCGCCCGTGCCTTGGACGGGTTCACCTGCCGAATCCGATCCGAAGAAGGGCACCGGACCCGTGCCGTCTGCATTGATGCGCTGGGTACCTCCAGTGACCAGCTCCACCGGGCGCCCGCGACGAAACGGCCATGGATCCGGCGTTGGCGCATCGGTGACCTGTAACGATGCACTCCTCCCAGGTGTGTCTACGGAGGCACGATGAACAGTGAGTTCGTCGTCTCGATCGCTGGTCGGAGATTCGACCCGCTGCAGGCTCAGTCCGATGACGAACCCGCCGCCAGATCGCCCAAGGCTTGGATCGTGCAGGTCACCCGGCCATTGACGGCCGACCAGATCACCCGCCTGCGCACTACGTTTGGCTTGCGGCTTACTGCCTACGTCCCGAATCTGGCCTACATCGAGCGCGTTTCGGCGGACACGGCCATGGCGCTTCGCAAGGATCCGGCGATCCGGGCGGTCATCCGCTTCGAAGACGGCTTGAGCGTGTCACCGGAAGCACCAACAACGCCTACGGACGACGATGACATCGCGGCCTTCACTATCCTCGTCTTCCCGGACACCGACCTGGACGCTGCCCGTGACGCCCTGGCCGACCTGGGCGGCAAGCTGATCACCGTGCTCGACGCGACCGTGAGCGGTGGCGAGAAATCGATTCGGCTCAACCTCGACGTGCACAAGCTCGAAGCAGTCGGCGCGCTGCCGTTCGTGCTGTGGGTCGAACCAGTGCCCACGATCGTCGACGACCACTCCGGGGTAGGGACGACCCTGCAGCCGGGAACCGCCGGAATGATCGCGAGCATCTGGGAACACGGCCTGCACGGCGAGCATCAGGTGATCGGAATCCTCGACAACGGGCCCGCAGATCTGCACCACTGCTTCTTCATCGATGGTGAGGGCCGGCCGCCCGGCCCGGACCATCGCAAGATCATCCAGGTGCGCAATGCGAACGAGCAGGATCCCGGTTCGCATGCGACGTTCGTCGCCGGATGCGCGGCGGGCGACGACGTCGGCGCACCGGGCAGCTCGCCATGCCGGGGCGGCGCGTACGGTGCCAAACTCGTCCTGGGCAACCGGAGGACCCTGACGATCTTCGACCCGTCACCGGCACCGATGGCGTCCACGCTGTTCGCAGAGCTCAGTGCAGCCCACGCAGCGGGAGCGGTCATCCATTCCAACAGCTGGCACGCAACGCCACCGGGCGGCGGACACGCCACCTATGACGTAACAGCGGCGGACGTCGACTCCTTCGCTTGGCTGAACGAGGATTGCCTCGTACTCGGTTCAAGCGGGAATTCCGGTGAACAGCAGGGTCCTCCCGGCACCGCGAAGAACGCGCTGTGCGTGAGCGCAGCGACGGCCGACCCAGCGGCGCCGTCATTGGGCGATGGCGCCCCCGGACTCACGGCCGACGGGCGGGTCAAGCCTGACCTCATGGTCGTCGGGTGCGGGGTCGAGTCGGCGCTGAACGGGACCACCTGCCGCACGGGCCCCCGGTCGGCCTGCGCGAGCAGCTACGCCACCCCCCTGGCTGCCGCAGCGGCGGCACTTGTGCGGCAGTACTTCCTCGAGGGCTTCCACCCCACCGGCTTCGCTACGCCCGGCGATGCGTTCGTTCCTTCAGGTGCGCTGCTCAAGGCCATGCTCCTGCACGCCGCAGTCCCGGTCGAGACAGCGGCTGCCTACCCGAGCGAGTCCACCGGCTGGGGACTGGTGCGGCTGGCTGAGTGCCTCGTCTTCGGCGCCGCGAGTCCGCGCAGACTGCAGATCTGGGACCTGCGCAACGCAGCGGGCCTGTCCACCGGGCAGGAGAACGCCTACATGGTGGAGGTTCTGGACGGCGCCGACCGCCTGAAGGTGACTCTGGCCTGGACCGAGCCGGCCCCTGCGGTGCCGGGCGTAGGCGCCGCGACGGTCAACAACCTCGATCTCGTCGTGACCAGCCCCGATCAGACCCGCTACCTAGGCAACGTAATGGTTGCGGGCCGGTCGGTCTCTGGTGGCAGTCCTGACGTGGTGAATCCCGTGGAGACCGTGATCATCGACGCCCCCGCGGTCGGGTTGTGGACGGTCACCGTCGTGGCAACCCAGGTCAACGTGGGCAACCCGGGCCAGGGTTTCGCGCTCGCCGTCAGCGGCGCGATCGTGGCCGAGTCGTCCGGCGGACCCGGCCGGACGTAACGGAAAGGATCGGTCATGGCGTCCCACATCCGCACGGCGCTCTTTGTCGCACCGCACCCTTGGGCGTCTGGCGAGGTGAGCACGGCTGCCCACGCGGCACGCGACCTCGCGGCCGCGGGCTGCGCGGCGCATCTGCTGGCCTCCCGACAGCACGGGGCCGCATTCGGCGCGGCGTTCGCCGGCACGCACTCGCTGGGAATGGACCTGGCGGACAACACCGCCATGCTGCGTCGGGTCATCGATGAGACTTCGCCCGACATCGTTGTGTTCTGCGATGCCGCACTGGTCGACACGCCGACCGGCAGCCTGCCCATGGACCTCGCCGACGCGATCGACGTCATCACGGGATCGGGCTGCCGACTAGCCACGTTCGACCACTTGGGAATCCCGCTCTCAGCGGCATGGCCGCCTGACGCCGCGATCCTGCGGCCATGCCCGATGGGCTCGCCCCTCATTGACAGTGGACCTGGTCGGCCAGTGTCCGTCACCCGCCCCGTCGCCGAACTCGGAGGAATCGACGACCTGCCCGAACGAGTCCCTGGCGGGCTGCGGATCGTGCACACCGTCGCACCGTGGGCGATCAGGATCGCGATCGCGTTGAAACACCCGCTCCACAAGTACCTACCTGCGATCGTCGAGTCCTACCTCGCCGACCTCGACCGTCCTGTGCAGCTGCTCTCCGTCAACAATGGGAGCCTGCTCCCGGCCGCGCCACACGGGCGATTGCGCGTGGTCAACCTACCGCCGCAGCCCGCGGCGGTGTTCGACCAGCTACTGGCGGACGCCGACCTTGTCGTCACCGAGAACCCGTTCGCCTCCACCATCGGCCGGGCGATCGACCTGGGCACGCCCGCCGTCGCCTGGCAGCACACGCTCGGCATCGTCGACGTGCTGGCCACGTTTGGCAGTCCGGTGGCCGCACCGGTCGCGCAGTTGCTCATGCCAGACCTGAGCCGAGCGCAGCCGTGGATCGCCTTCCCGACCTGGACGCCTGAGCCGATCCGCGGTCTTTCTCTCTCGGTGCTGGACAACAACCCGGTGACGAGCGCCTTCGCCCGGCTCGAGCTGTTCGGCGGCGCGGCCAGCGCCACCGCGCTGCAGGACATGCTGACCGACTCCCCGTTGCGTCGGGGCGTGCTGGAAGCCCAGGAGCAGTTCCGGGCGAGCGTACGGCAGCTGCCGCGTATCGGCGAGGCCCTCGTTGAGGCTTCCGTCAACGTCGGAAGCACCCCGTGACCGCGGCGATCGGACTGCTGCCCGCTGCGGGCCGTGGAACGCGACTAGCTGCACACTGGCCGAAGGAACTGGCCGAACTCGGACCCAGGGCCGGGCAGCCCCTCATCGGGTTTGCTTTGGGCGCACTGGCCACTGCGGGCGTGCGCGACGCGATCGTCGTGGTCTCCCCCGAGAAAGAGCACCTGCTGCGAGCCCGGCTAGGCTGCGGGAAAGAGTTCGGAATCGCCGTCCACTATGCGACGCAGGCTAGCCCCCTAGGCCTGCCCGACGTCGTGCGGGCAGCGGCCCCAACCCTCGCCGGGCGCGACGTCGTGCTGGTTCTGCCGGACACGGTGTTCGCCCCAGTCGACGTCGTGCACCGACTCCTGGTCCGGGCCGAGACCACTCGCGCCGACGTCGTGCTCGGATTGTTCCCGACCGACGATCCCACCCGACTGGCCCCCGTGACGGTCGACCAGGACGCGAACGTACTCACCGTCTACGACAAGCCGGCGAGCACCACGGTGAGAAACACCTGGGGCGTCGTCTGGTGGCGTGCCGCGTTCACCCGGCTGTGCGGGGAGCACGCGGCGGCCGATGGCGGCGGAGAGCCAACCCTGAGCGATGTCGTCAACGTGGCGGTCCACACCGGTCTGCGTGTCAAAGCCGAGCTGTTCGACGACGCCGTCTATTGCGACGCGGGAACGCCGGACGGACTTCGCGCGGCGCGGACACTTGTGCGGCCGCCCATGAATCGGCATCCGGACATCGAAAGTCGCATGTTGTAACCATTAAGGCACAATCTGTGATGTTAGGGTCTTGGTGTGCCTCACCATGACAAAGCTGGCCAGACACCCCCCGATGAGCCGACACCAGGGCGTCCGCTCGACCCCGACGAGTTGACCCAGCAGGCCATCACGCTGAGCAAGATGGCCTCGCACCCCGGATTCCTCGCCATTCTGGACGAGATCAGCCAGGCCCCAGAGGCCGAGCAGCTCGAGACCGCAGAACGGCTCGCCACGGTGGAGAACCTCCGTAGCAAGGGGGTACCGATTCCCGACGACTTCCGACTGACGACTCGGTTCTTCGAGAACCCCGAAGCTGCCACGGTCAGCAGCTTCAAGATCGATACCGCGACGCCCCCCGGCGTCGACGACGACACCGTCGTCTCCGGGCTGACGGTCTGCGGGTCCCTCGGTTTGTACCTCTGCGCTTCCGTCGGCGGACAGGCCCTGACATGAACGAGACCGATCAGCTCGCGGCGTCAGTCGACCACGCAAATGTCGAGGTCGAACAGGCGGTACACGCTGCAATGCGGGACATCACGCGTTTCGCCAACACGCCTGAATTCCGTTCCGTGCTGAGCGAGATGTGGGCCGTCGCCCCGGCGCGACGCGCGGGGTTCGTCGTTGACGTCCTGCTCGATGCGAAGGAATTGGCGGCGCGGGGAGTTTCGATCCCCAAGGGCCTCACCATCCAGCGCTCGACATTCCGCGACAACCGTCCCACGCTATTCTGCATCGTCAAGCACCTGCCGCCCGGACTGCTGTGGGAGAAGGTGACCGTCACGTTCGACAATCCGTCAGGCGCGCCGGCCCTGCTCTACAAGGACATGGTCCGCAACATCCGGTCCACGGCGGAGATGCTCTAGGCACTGTTTCTTGGATCATGTTCGGAGCCAGATGATGAGGGCTGCGAGGGTGACGGTGCCGAGGTAGATGTAGACGCGTTTCTCGTAGCGGGTGGCGACGGCGCGGAAGCCTTTGAGGCGGTTGATGGCGTATTGGACGGTGTTGCGTTTCTTGTAGCGCTCGCTGTCGAAGCCGGTGGGCCGGCCGCCTCGAGAGCCTCGGTTCTTGCGGTGTCTTTGCTGGTCGAGGCGTTCGGGGATGGTGTGTCGGATGCCGCGTCGTTGCAGGTAGCGGCGGTTCTTTCGGGACGTGTAGGCCTTGTCCGCCAGGACGTGATCGGGCCGGGTGCGGGGGCGGCCGACTCCAGTGCGGGGCACGGAGATCTGCTCCAGCACCCGCTCGAGTTGGGGGCCGTCGCCGTAGTGGCCAGGGGGCAGGACGAGAGCGAGGGGCCGGCAGCGCCCCTCGGCGGCGAGGTGGATTTTGGTGGTGAAGCCTCCTCGGGAACGTCCCAGACACTCGCCGATCTGACCACCTCCACCAGCCGGACGGCGAGATTCCGAAGCATCGGATCGCCCTGGTTCATCCCTCGAGCTTCCCCCTTTGAGGCGACGCGGCTGGCGGTGTCTTCTTCGCGCCGGCGGCGTGCTCGTGGGCTCGCACCGCGGTCGAGTCCACCGATACGTCCCAGTCGATTCGGCCCGCGGCGTCCTCGGCAGCCTGAATCCGAGACAGCAGCATCCAGTCCCCGACTGGGCCTGGCCAGAGTGGCACAGCTCGTACAGGGCGACCCGGGAGGCCTCGCCAGCAGCTGGCGAGCCAGCAGGACTAAGCGTTCAAGAGTCGTGAGCTCCCCGGCCTGGACGAGGCGCAGAGCAGGCGCATTCGTAAGGGCTCCGTAAGGTCGGCGGTCCGCAGTAGGGCCGACGCCGCCGGTAGCGTCACCGATAGTGACTGGCGGCCCCTGCAACCAGGCGGCAGGCACACGCAGTTGAAGGGGGCGCGGACCATGGGAGAAGGCGAAAGGGGGCACGGCCATGACGTGGCCGAGAACCATAAGAACAGCAGTGCTGGCCTTGGTGGCGGCACTTCTCATACCGATAGGCGGGGCGCTGCCCAGCGCCCGCGCAGCTGACCGGCCGGTGACGTTCTGCGGCAGCGTCATCAACGTCATCAACTGCCGTTGGGGTGTAGACCGCGCGGCCTACAACATCGTGTCCCACGCGTACAACTTCTTCAACGGCAGCACCGTCACGGTACAGGGCGGGAACCTGTACCTGGGGAACGCCGGCGTCTACCGCAACAACACCTTCGTCGCTGACCGGATCATCATCCACGAGAACGCTGTCGAGGGGCTGACTGCCCCCGGCAACAACAACGTGTTCATCGGCAACGTCGAGATCGCCCGCGTCAACCAGGTCTACCGCGAGGTCGTCGAGCTGCGGGAATGCACCACCGACCTGGTGCGCACCACCGCAGAGGGCTGGAACTTCGAATCAGTCGACTCAGCCGGCGGCGTACGCCCCAACGGCCTGATCGGTGTCGCTGACCTGAACGCAGCCATCGGTGACACCGACGCCCCCGACGAGATGCGCGACTGCGCCAGGCTGCTGGCCCGCTTCGACTACGAGCACTTCAGCGCGGTGCAGACCGAACAAGGCGCGCAAGACAACCGACAAGCCAACCGGGACGACTTCCAGCGCTTCAGCGACCACATCGCACGCTGCGAAGAAGCCATGGAGCGGGAATCCTCCGTCAGCGGCCCCGACGGCATGCTGACCGCCCTGCTGAACTGCGCCCGCGAAGGCAACGAAAACGGCCCCCCCAACCCCGACCCGGGCGGCCCCGGCGGGAACGCCACCCAGCCGGACCCCGAGAACGACGGCAACTTCCCCGGCCAAAACACCGTGCCCGGAGACTGGACCATCGGCTCCGGCCTCGGCGTAGGCGCGATCAAGGATGAGCTGGAAAAGCGGGGCCTGCCCCAGCTCCCCGCAGCGGCCGGCATCACCGATGTACGCATGCTTCCCCTGGGTGATTCCATCACCTACGGCGTCGGGGCCGCGGGCGGCTCAAGCTACCGAGGCCGACTGTGGGACTTCCTCGCCCACGATCTGCACTCCCTGGACTTCGTCGGCTCGGCGAAGTCCGGCACCGGCCCCGACCGAGACCACGAAGGCCACAAGGGCTGGAGCATCGACCAGATCGACGCCATGGCCGGCTGCACCGTCGCCAGGTACCGGCCGAACGTGGTCACCCTCCACATCGGCACCAACGACATGAACGGCAACAACAACGTCGACCAAGCCCCCGCCAGACTCCGGGCACTGATCGACAAGATCGTCGACGCCGCCCCGGAAACCACCGTCCTGGTCGCCACACTCGTGCCGTCCTCCACCCCGGAAGTCAACGAGCGGATCAAGCGGTACAACGCCGCAATCCCCGGCATCGTCAACAGCTTCCGGGCCGCCGGTGACCATGTGCGGCTGGTCGACATGAACGCCCTCACACCCGAAGACCTCAACGACTGGCTGCACCCCAAGGCCATCGGCTACGAAAAGATGGCCAACGCCTTCTACAGGGGAATCCACCAGGCCATGAGCGATGGATGGATAGCCCGCCCGCGCCCGCAGGACCCGTCCCCGTGCGCTACGCAGCGGCCGGCCACAGATGATGGCTGGGACTGGAAGGGCACTGTCGCCTCCGGCGTGGGCGCCCCCCGATCCGACCTGCGGTGGGCCGACCTCAACGGCGACGGGAGGGACGACTACCTCGTCCTCGACGGCCAGGGCCGAATCCGCGCCTGGCTCAATGACGGCCCCGCTCCCGGCAGCGGTTGGAATTGGAAGTGGACCGGCGAAGTCGCCTCCGGCGTCGGCGCCACCCGCGATCAGGTCCGCCTCACCGACCTCAACGGCGACGGCAGGGCCGACTACCTCGTGGTCGACGACCAAGGCCGCGCCCGAGCCTGGCTCAACGCCGGCCCCGCCACAGGCGGAGGCTGGACGTGGGAATGGAAGGGCGAAGTCGCCTCAGGGGTGGGCGCCACCCGCGACCAGGTACGCTTCGCCGACCTCAACGGCGACAAGCGTGCCGACTACCTCGTCCTCGACGGCCAAGGCCGCGCCCGCGCCTGGCTCAACGCCGGCCCCGCCACAGGCGGAGGCTGGACGTGGGAATGGAAGGGCGAAGTCGCCTCCGGCGTCGGCGCCGCACGCGACCAGGTACGGCTCATCGACCTCAACGGGGACAACCGCGTCGACTACCTCGTCCTCGGCGACCACGGGCAGGTACGCGCCTGGCTCAACAACGGCCCCGCCTCATCAGGTGGAGGCTGGGGGTGGAAGTGGGCCGGTGAAGTCGCCTCCGGGGTCGGTGCCCCCCGCGACAACATCGACTTCGCCGACCTCGACGGAGACAGGCGCAACGACTACGTGGTGGTGAGGGACAACGGAGCGGCCACCGGCTGGCTGAACGACCGCATACCCCGCAGCTGACGCCAGACCGCCCATGCCGTCACCTCCTGCCGGAGCGCGCACCGCTCCGGCAGGAGGTCCGACCGTCCACAGCGCGTGGGCAACGCGCCGCCCGTGCAGGTTGGGGAGGCCGCCGTGGCCAAGATGACTAATCGTGACCGACCAGGGCTTTACCTGGCCACGGTGTCCTAGCTCAGACACCAGCCGCAAAGTGGGCCGCGGTCGGCCGGACGCGCTCCGTTTCCCGGCCCTGGGCGCCGTCGTTGCGGACGTTGCGGCCGTGGTCGAACTGAAGAAGGCAGTGGGAGAAACCTGGACGATTCACCTCGACGACGGATGGGTCTAGTGCTGTGACCGGGAAGGTTCGCCGGGAAGGTGTGTTCGTTCCATCCCGCGGTCGGGGCATTCGAAGGCCAGGTGTCCCGCAGGAGTCGGTGTGGCCGGTTGCTGCGGGACCACATGGTTGTCAGCGGGGCTGATAGTTGAGAGTTCCGAGGGGCCAGTTCGTGGACAGCCAGGTCGTGACGGCCGCTTGCAAGGGCGCGTCGAGCTCGGCTCTGTCGGCACGGACCCAGGAGCGGACGTCGGTGTCATGGTCATCGTTGCGGGAGGGATAGATATAGACGCAACCGATCACCTCGCCACTAGCGGTCTCGATGACGGTGTAGGTGAATCCGCGGCGCTGAGCGAAGTCGTCCGCGTGACGCTGCAGGTCGACGAGGTTCGCCTCCAGGGCCATCCCGTCCGCAGGAGGCCATCCTCGGTCCTGGAAGCCCGGGGTCGCACGGATGTGCTCGATGCTGCTGGTCCAGGCGGCGTGGTCGGCGGCGTTGTGCTGGGGCCCCAGAGGCTCCAGACGGAACTGCGGGGTGATCAGGTCCGCGGGGACGACGAAGTCGTCGGGGACGAGGGCATGGTCAGTCATGGGGCCGAGGCTATGAGGAAGGGCTCACGGGTTGCACCTGGATTGATCACGCCGCTCGCGCGGCGGGACGGCCCCACCGGATGCCCTTCTCGCTGCGGATGCGGGCGCGTTTCCTGCGCTGGGCGGCCAGGATGTCGGGGTGGCGGGCGTTGGTATTGCGCCAGCGCAGGTAGCGGTGCAGGGCCCGGGTCTGGACGGTGTGGTTGGGATGGTTGGAGTTCACCAGGGTGAATTGCCGCAGGGGCCCGGAGTGAGCCTCGATCGGGTTGGCCCAGGAGGCGTTGGTGGGTGTGAAGCACAGCTCTACCCGGTGCTTCCGCGCCCAAGTGTGGATCTTGGTGCCCTTGTGTGCGGACAGGTTGTCCGTGATCACGTAGATGGGGGCGCCGTCGGGCCGGGCGGCACGGATCGACTTCAGCGCGGCCAGAGATCGAGCGGCGCCCTTGTGGCGACGGTTCACCCCCCACAGCGTGTCGTCGCCGACTGAGTAGCAGCCGTGGAAGTAGGTCACTCCATGGGTGCGGTGGTAGGTCGCCGGAATCCGGTCGGGCCGACTCTGTTGTGCCCAGCAGGAGCCTGCGGTGGGGCGGATACCGAGCGGCCCGAACTCGTCGAACGCGAAAACGCGATCGGGTAAGTGCTCCAGGACGTACTCGATGCGGTCCAGCTTGGTGTCGCGCTCGGGGTCGGTGGATTCCTTCCACGTCTTGGTGCGCTGGAAGGTGATGCCGCGTCGGGCCAGTAAGCTGCGCAGGGCCTCGCGGCCGATACGGATCATCCGGCCGTGGACCCTGCGCGGGTAGGCGCAGAGTTTGCGGATCGACCAGCGGGTGAACGGCTGGCCGAGCTTGGCCGGGCGAATGGTGGCCGTCGCGACGACGAAGTCCTCGTCGTCAGCATTGAGCAGGCGGGGACGGCCTCCCGCCCACCGAGGGTCCGGGCATGCCAGGCCGATCTCGCTGAAGCGGTGGATGACGTCCCGGACGGTGCCTCATCGGCCGCGACCAACGGGGCGATGACCGGGACCCGATTCCCGCCGGCCGAAGCCAGCAGCATCATCGCGCGCCGGTAGCCCACGGAACTGGTACTGCCTCGCCGCACGATCTGCTGCAGCCGCTGCCCCTCGTGATCCGTCAGTCGGCGAACTTTGACCGGCTCTGCCACCACGTCTCCACACACTGGATGGGATGTCCGCCCCCATCCAATCGGCCCCAGCCTCAACGCGGACCAGAACCCGGTGAACCTAGGCGGTCAGAGCACTAGCTGTTCTGTCCCGGGAGGTTGCGGACAGGTGAGCCAGGTCTCGGCTGAGGGATCTTGAAGGGGTGTGACCCAGATACGCCAGAAACCCGCCAGAACTTGATCTTGGCCTGCTGAGTGCCTGACGCTGTCGGGGATCTTGGCGATGACGGTCGGCCATGCCCTCGACATCTCAGTCTCCAAGATCCCCGACCTCGTCACCCGCGATCAGCTCTGCGTCTCCTCGCGGCGTCCAATAGCGGCCGCATCGGGTACGACGAGCAGCTTGCCGGTGGTACGCCGAGCCTCCAGATCGCTGTGGGCCTGGGCGGCCTCGGACAATGCGTATCGGCCCGTTACGGTGACCTCAAGCGCCTTGGAGCGCACCCACTCGAACACATCGGCGGCCCGTCGGAGCAGTTCGGACCGATCGGCGATGAAGTCCCCGAGGCTGGGCCGGATCAGGGTCAGCGAACCGCCGTGGGCGAGCCGAATCGGATCAAACGGCGGCACGGCACCACTTGCCGCGCCGAAGAGCACGAGATGGCCGCGGGTTCGCAGGCTGGCGAGGCTCGCATCGAACGTGTGCGCGCCGACGCCGTCGAAGACAACCGGCAGTCCCTGACCGCCGTTGAGCCGCCTCACCTCGGCTGCGAGATCGTCGACTGCGGAGGAAAGGACCACCTCAGCGGCCCCGGCACGCTTCGCCAGCTCGGCCTTCGCCGTGGTCGACGTCGTGCCGATCACCCTGCCGCCGAGATGGGTGATGAGCTGGGTCAAAAGCAGCCCCATGCCACCAGCAGCCGCATGCACGAGCACCGTGTCGCCCCCCTGAACCGGGTAGGCGTCCTTGACGAGATAGTGCGCGGTCATGCCTTGGAGGAGCACGGCGGCGGCGGTCTCGAAGCCGATATCGTCGGGCAGCGGCACCAGCCGGGAGGAGTCCACGACGGCCCGCTCGGCATACGTGCCGGGAATCTCCACCCAACCGACCCGGTCCCCGACTGCGACGTCAGCGACGCCGGGTCCAACTTCGACGACCGTGCCGGCGCCCTCAGCGCCCGGGGTGAAGGGCAGCGGGAGGCTGTACCGGCCTTCGCGGTGGTAGACGTCGAGGAAGTTGACCCCGGATGCGGCGACCTCCACGACCGCCTCGCCCGGACCCGGCCGCGGCTGGTCCACCTCGGCCTCCTGCAGCACCTCGGGACCGCCCACTTCGTACACCTGAATCGCTCGCATGGCCCTCCAATAACGGCTCATCCCCCACCAACCCCGTTGATGGCGATTAACGGCTCATCCCCCACCAACCCCGTTGATGGCGATCCGATTCCCGGCGAGCAGACCAGCCCGCCGCCCCCGCCGAGAGCTGAGACGCCTGCTTTGCACCCGGGTCTGGGACAGGAGACCGAGGCCGTCAAGGGTCGACGAATGCACCACCCGCCGCTTCCGCACCGCCGTACGGCCACCCACCCGGACCGGCGTAGCCTCCGGCAGCTCCACCGCGCGGCGCACGAAATCGACCACCGCCTCCGGATACTCCTCCGGCCTCGGGAACCGGCCCATCCGCTGGTACGACTTCAACGCCAGCAGCAGGGCCAGCTGATCTCCATCCGCGTCCATCCGCTCCGCCGCCCACGCCGCCTCCTCCCGCGTCGGCGCGAAGAGCAGATGCAGCTCATGCGCACTGACCAGCCGCTTGAAACGCGGATACGCAGTCCGCAGCACCCGCTCCGCCTCCTCGCGGAGCTCCAGACTGCCCGTCGGCGAGAAGCACATGGCCGAGATCCGGCGGAAGGTCGGCATCGTCTTCCAGGACCCCGACGACCAGCTGTTCATGCCGACCGTCCGCGAGGACGTGGCCTTCGGCCCGGCCGCGGCCGGCGTCCGGGGCGCCGAGCTCGAAGCCGTCGTGCTCCGCGCACTGGAGAAGGTCGGGATGACGGAGTTCGCCGACCGGCCCCCCGCACCACCTCTCCTTCGGCCAGCGCCGCCGGGTCGCCGTCGCGACCGTCCTCGCCATGGAGCCGGAGATCCTCGTCCTCGACGAGCCGTCCTCCAACCTGGACCCGGCCTCCCGCCGCGAGCTCGCCGACATCCTCCGTGCCCTGGACGTCACCGTTCTGATGGTCACCCACGACCAGTCGTACCCTGGAGCTCTGCCCACGCTCGGTCATCCTCAGCGAGGGCGTCATCGCCGCCGACGGGCCGACGGCCGGGATCCTCGCCGACGAGGAGCTGATGGCCCGGCACCGCCTGGAGCTGCCGTTCGGCTTCGTACCGAGCTCCGTCGCCTGATCCGGGAGTCTCCCGGTTTGGTCCGACCGGCTGGATATACCGGTGGGTCGTGTCGGGATGCTCCGTGCGGGGGCGGAGCCGGGGTTATGAAGGGAATCGAATGGAATCGGATGAAAGTTCGTCATCCGGTCATTCCCGAACATCAACCTCAGGAGTCGCATGATGCGCCCCATCAGAGCCGCCTGTCTCGGCACGGCCACCGCCCTGGTCACCCTCCTCGCCTGTGCCCCCGTCGCGGGCGCCGCCGCGACGGACACCGGTTCCGCCCACGACAAGGGCAAAGCCCGGATCATCACACTCCGGGCCGAGGTGAAGGAGCTGAACCGCTTCCCCGTCGTCGACAACAGCGTCTCGCAGGGCGATCGGGTCGTCGCCCGCTCGGACCTCTCCCTCTACGACGACGAGGCGCACACCAAGATCGGCGAGACCAACGTCGACTGCACCACCACCCGGGGCGGCGCCGATGAAGCGGAGCAGTGCGTCGCGACCTACACCCTCCCGGACGGCCAGCTCACCGTGCAGGGGATGTACTACAACTACCTCGACCAGGGGCCCTTCGACAACGCGATCACCGGCGGCACCGGGAAGTACGAAAAGGCTCGTGGCTCGGTCCACTCCGAGCCGATCCAACCGGGCGTGAGGCGCTTCACGATCCACCTCGTCTGACCGCCTCGGACGTCCACCTGACCCCGGAATCCGGCCTTCTCCCCTCGCGTTGCACCATGGGAGCCGGTTTTCGTACGAAAGGAAGTGTGGGTCAAGGGGACGTCCAGGGCGGCTCACCCTTCAGATCGTCAAACGCACCGACGACATGAGCGGGTTCGTGGTGCTTCCACGCAGGTGGGTGGTGGAGAGGACGCTGAGCTGGCTGATGCGCTCGCGGCGCCTTGCCCGGGACTACGAGACCCGGCCCGAAAGCAGCGAAGCCGCCGTCCTGTGGTCGATGACCATGCTCATGGGACGCCGCCTCGCCCGCCACCGGAGCCGAAACGTCACCCGGCAGCCGGCCGCGGCGTGAACACCCCGGGACGCTCCTCGGCCAGCCAGCCCCGCTCCACCAGCCGCTTCACCTTCGACCGCACCCCCTCGACCTTCGCCGGCACCGACTCCAGGCCCAGCCGCCCGGCCAACTCCCGCGCCCGCAGCCCGGACCCGCCCGCCTCCGCCTCCAGCACGCCCACCAGCCGCTGGTAGTCCGGCGCGAGCACCTCCATCGTCAGGCCCACCCGCCAGTGCGGCACCACCGACCCCGCCACCGGGGCCTCGGCAACGACCGGCGCCGACTCCGGCGGGTGGTCGGCCTCCGACTCCGGCCCGGACAGGGCCTCGGCCGGGGTCATAACCGACAGACGTGACGGCCCGACTCTTCCTCGATGCCACGGAGTTCACGCCTGACCAGCGGAAACCCACCGATCAAGTCCGGAAAGACAACGGCTACTTAGCTGACGCTGGCGGACCAGGTTCGGGTTGCGGCGGTCAAGCCCTCCGGCTCCCACTCCTGCCGCACTCCGCACTCCCTCCGGTCTTCGTCACCGGACCAACGTCGCCGAGCGGCTCCTCAAGAATCCGGAAAGATCGAAAACCCGGACAAGCCCACCCCGGATTTGTTACAGAGAGCTACTTGTCACTTCGTGGCAGCTTCGGGAGGACAGGGCCGGCAACTGGCCGGGGTAATCGTCGCCGTGATGACCTTGGGCAAGGCGGTACTGGTGGGGTGGCGTCTCCCCCTCGGGCGATCAACTCATTGCCCCTTTGGCGCGTATCTCGGCTGGACCCCGTGTACGACCGCGGGTGAGTGGTGCGTGCTCAGCGACCGGCGGCCGGTGCGCGGCGGACCGGCCATGCCGGCTTCGGGAGCCTGGGCGCGCGGCGCCTGTGGGCTTCGAAGGCGAGCCAGGCGGCTCCTGAGGCGACCGTCGTGAGGAACGACAGCGCCCAAGCGGCCAGCTGCCAGACGGCCGCGACGTCCAGGGTGCTCACCAGCGCCGCCGCCGGAGCGGCGGCAAGGGTCAGCAGCAGCGTGATCCTGGCCCAGAGCGGCAGCCTGCGGCTCACCGCGGCGGTCGCGAGGCCCAGGCCCGCGCTCGCCGTGAGGATCACGGCCAGGGCCACAAGGGCGACGGCGAGGGCGACTATCAGGGCGAGGAGTAGCAGGATCAGGCCCATGTCGTGCCCACCTCCGGTCTCGTGGCGACCCGTCGCGAGGGCAGGCGGATCCGACTCCGCTGCTCCGGCAGGTTCACCGGAAGCCATACTGTCAGAGGTGTTGAACGCGTTCAACACTGCCTCCGGTGTCACCTGTAGGCCCTGGTGTCGGCGGCGGGGTCCGGCGGTGGGGGCGTGGCACGATCGCGGGATGCAGTACCGGTACGCCACCGTGGCCTACGGCGTGGTCGGCTGCGTCTGCATCTCGGCATCGGCGGCCATCTGGTCGTCGTGGTCCCGGAGCATCCGCAGGACGGTCGCGGGACTGGGGTGCTGCCCCTTCTTCTTGCCCCTGGTGATGACGAGCCGGGGGGCGATGTCCCGCAGGCTCAGCTTCTCGGCGTCCCGCAGGTGCAGGGCCATGGCGAGCATCGTGGGGGGTCGGACACCCTCGCGCCGCCGATCGCCTTGCCCCGCCGGCGGGCCGACTCCTGGCCGTCCAGCGTCTTCTCCCGGATGTACTCGCGCTCCATGCCGGACAGCGCGGCCAGCACCGCGAACACCGGGCCGTGCGGATCGTGGGAGCCCTGCAGCTCGCCGGTCAAGAACTCCAGCTCTACGTCGTGCTCCCGCAGCCGCACGGCCAGTGTCACCAGGTCGTGCCCGCGGCCGAGCCGCTTGTGCTCGTGGATGACGAGGGTGATCCATGAGCAGGGAATCCAGGCCGACCGCGCCGGGGTCGCGCTTGAGCGCAGCCAGGAGGGTGGTCCCCGCCTCGTTGTCCTCGGCCACCAAGGACAGCAGCCGGGCCGTGCCCGCCTCGCCCAGGCGGGCGATCGTGCGGGCGCAGAACGTCCTCTCCCACTTGCCCCGCGCCGCGACGAGCACCTTCTCGACCCGGGTCCGTCCTGGCG
Source organism: Streptomyces sp. NPDC059989 (assembly GCF_042736975.1). NCBI lineage: Bacteria > Bacillati > Actinomycetota > Actinomycetes > Kitasatosporales > Streptomycetaceae > Streptomyces > Streptomyces sp. NPDC059989. Next base: position 441 of record NZ_JBHWUO010000076.1, on the reverse strand, counting down.
GCTCGATCTTACGGGCCCGGCATTCGACCAGCAGAGCCTCGCGCTGCCGGTCCTCCACCAGCTCGACCGGACAGACCTCCACGGCCGGCCACTCGGCCGGCGCCTTCTCGTCCGCGACCGTCGACGGCCGGAACCCCAAGGCCTCGCGGATCTGCTTGCGGTGGTACTCGGCGGTCCGACCGACCAGCGTGTAGTTCGCGAAGTCGATGGCCGGGACCTTCACCAGAGCGGCAACGTACTCCACCGCGGCCGGCGGAACCTCTCCCAGCACATCGGGGAACCGGGCCTCCAGCTCGAAGAACTTCGGCAACAGACTGAAGCCGAGCCGGGTCACCCCGCTCTTGTTCGCCACTAGGGCCTGTGTGATGTCGTGATCAGTTCCTGGCTTCTGGCCTCTTCGCGAGGTGGAACCCAGTAGGACTGTGGTCGTGACGCGTAGGC
>NZ_JBHWUO010000075.1:25306-28897 GCF_042736975.1 Streptomyces sp. NPDC059989 | reverse complement strand
AGGCTGGAGCTTCAGCCCCGCCGGCGTTTGAGGCGCGGGGTCTGGGGCGGAGCCCCAGCAGCGGCGCCGCAGCTTGGGGCACCACCGGGTACTCAGGCGGGAGTTGAGTATCCGCACCCTGTCCCCACGCCCCGCCACGCGCGAGCGTAAGGCCATGGGACAGACCGCCTCGGCAATGGCCGCCGCAACGCCCGCGCAGCGGGACCGGTACATCGACCTGCTCCGCGTAGCCTCGCTCGGCACCGTCATCGCCGGGCACTGGCTGATGGCCGCCGTCAGCGGCAACGGCATAGGGAACCTGCTCGCCCTCGTGCCCCCGCTCCAGGTGCTCACCTGGGGGCTCCAGGTCATGCCCGTCTTCTTCTTCGTCGGCGGGTTCTCGCACGCCCTGTCCTACCGGTCCCTGGCCCGCCGCTCCGAGGGGCGGGCCGTCTACGCCGCCTTCCTGCGGGCCCGCCTCCAGCGCCTGCTGCGGCCGACGCTCGTCTTCGTGCTCGTCTGGGGCGCCGTCGCGCTCGCCGTCCAGCTCGCGGGCCGCGGCGCCGGCGGGCTGACCGGGGCCGCGCTGCGGCTGGTCACCCAGCCGCTCTGGTTCATCGGCATCTACCTCGCCATGGTCGCCTTCACCCCGCCCCTGCTGAAGCTGCACGAGCGATGGGGCTGGGGGGCCTTCGCCGCGCTGCTCGGCGCGGCCGCCACCGTCGACGTCCTGCGCTTCGCGCTCGCGCTCCCGTACGTGGAGTTCCTGAACTTCGCCTTCGTCTGGCTCGCCGTCCACCAGCTCGGCTTCCTCCGCGCCGACGGGCGGATCAAGGCCCCCACCGCCCTCGGCCTCGCCGGCGCCGGCCTCGCGGGGGCCGTCCTGCTGGTGGCGTACGGCCCGTACCCGCTCTCCATGGTCGGGATGCCGGGCGAGAAGGTGTCCAACATGGCCCCGCCCACCCTCGCCCTGCTCTGCCACGGCATGTGGCTCGTCGGCGCCGTGCAGCTGGCGGCCCGGCCCGCCGCCGCCTGGCTGGGCCGCCCCCGCGTCTGGCGCGGTGTCGTCGCCGCCAACGGGATCGCGATGACCGCCTTCCTCTGGCACCTCACCGCCATGCTCGGCGTGTACGGGGCCCAGCTCGCCCTCGGCCTGGACCTGCCGGCCCCGGCCACCGCGGCCTGGTGGGCGCAGGTTCCCGTACGGATCCTCCTGGCCGCCGCCCTGACCGCCCTGCTCGTCACCGTCTTCCGCCGCTTCGAAGCCCCGGCAGGGGAGGCTCAAGTCACCCCCGGAAACGGCCCCCGCGCCGCCCTCGGCATCACCCTCTGCCTGCTCGGCATCCTCGGCCTGTCCATGACCGGGCTCGGCGGCCTCCTCGACGGCCACAGCGCGACCCTGATCGCCCTCCCGGTCACCGCACCCCTCGCCATCGGCATGGCACTGACGGGTTGGCTCCTGGTGGAACGGTCCGGCCCGGCCCGGAGGGTTAGGCTGAGGGGCTGATTCCTCAACCTTCCCTGGAGCGCGTCTGATGGCCGTCAATCTGGTCAATGTCGAGGCAGTCAGCAAGGTGTACGGCACACGTACCCTGCTCGACGGCATCTCCCTCGGCGTATCCGAGGGGGACCGGATCGGTGTCGTCGGCCGCAACGGCGACGGCAAGACCACCCTCATCCGGATGCTGGCCAAGCTGGAGGACCCCGACACCGGGCGCGTCACCCAGTCGGGCGGCCTGCGGATGGGTGTCCTCACCCAGCACGACTCCCTCGATCCCGCGGCCACCATCCGCCACGAGATCATCCGCGACATGGCCGACCACGAGTGGGCCGGCAACTCCAAGATCCGCGACGTCCTGACCGGCCTCTTCGGCGGCCTCGACCTGCCCGGCTTCGGCCAGGGCCTCGACACCGTCATCGGACCGCTCTCCGGTGGCGAGCGCCGCCGCATCGCGCTCGCCAAGCTGCTCATCGCCGATCAGGACCTCCTCATCCTCGACGAGCCCACCAACCACCTCGACGTCGAGGGCATCGCCTGGCTGGCCACCCACCTCCAGGAGCGCCGCTCCGCGCTCGTCTGCGTCACCCACGACCGCTGGTTCCTCGACCAGGTCTGCACCCGCATGTGGGACGTCCAGCGCGGTGACGTGCACGAGTACGAGGGCGGCTACAGCGACTACGTCTTCGCCCGCGCCGAGCGCGACCGGATCGCCGCCACCGAGGAGTCCAAGCGGCAGAACCTGATGCGCAAGGAGCTGGCCTGGCTGCGCCGCGGCGCGCCCGCGCGGACCTCCAAGCCCCGCTACCGCATCGAGGCCGCCAACGAGCTCATCGCCGACGTGCCGCCGCCCCGCGACACCTCCGAGCTGATGAAGTTCGCCAACGCCCGCCTCGGCAAGACGGTCTTCGACCTCGAAGACGTCAGCGTGCACGCCGGCCCCAAGGTGCTCCTCAAGCACCTCACCTGGCACCTGGGCCCCGGTGACCGCATCGGCCTCGTCGGCGTCAACGGCGCCGGCAAGACCTCCCTGCTGCGCGCGCTGGCCGAGGCCGCCCGCACCCAGGGCGAGGCCCAGCCCGCCGCCGGCAAGGTCACCGTCGGCAAGACCGTCCGGCTCGCCTACCTCTCGCAGGAGGTCGGCGAACTCGACCCGTCCCTGCGGGTCCTGGAGGCCGTCCAGCGCGTCCGCGACCGCGTCGACCTCGGCAAGGGCCGCGAGATGACGGCGGGCCAGCTGTGCGAGCAGTTCGGCTTCACCAAGGAGAAGCAGTGGACCCCGGTCGGCGACCTCTCCGGCGGTGAGCGGCGCCGGCTGCAGATCCTGCGCCTGCTGATGGACGAACCGAACGTCCTCTTCCTCGACGAGCCCACCAACGACCTCGACATCGAGACCCTGACCCAGCTGGAGGACCTCCTCGACGGCTGGCCCGGCTCGATGATCGTGATCTCCCACGACCGGTTCTTCATCGAGCGCACCACCGACACGGTGATGGCCCTGCTCGGCGACGCGAGCCTGCGGATGCTGCCGCGCGGCCTGGACGAGTACCTGGAGCGCCGCCGGCGGATGATCGAGGCGGCCGCCCCGGTGCCCGCGCCGGCCGCGGCCGCGCCGAAGTCCACCGCGTCCGGGGACTCGCGTGCCGCGAAGAAGGAGCTCCAGAAGATCGAGCGCCAGCTGAACAAGATCTCCGACCGCGAGGGCAACCTGCACGCGCAGATCGCCGAGAACTCCACCGACTACGACAAGGTGGCCAAGCTCGACGCCGAGCTGCGGGAACTCCTCGCGGAGCGCGACGATTTGGAGATGCGCTGGCTGGAGCTGGCCGAGGAGTCCTAGACTCCACCCCCTCCCGGCCGTCAACTGGCCGGATAACGACGGCGTCACGGCCCGGTCCTCCCTTGGGTACAGGGGCGGACCGGGCCCGTCGCAGGCCTTGCGTCAGTGATAGAAAGGTCATCCTCCACGACCCCTGACCCGAAGGTACGCGCTGATGACCGAGCCGCCCCAGCCGCCGAACCAGCCGCCGACACCTTCCGGTTACGGACACCTCCCCGGCCCGCCGCAGCCCGGTTACGGGTATCCGTCGCAAGGCGAGAACCCGTACGCCCAG
>NZ_JBHWUO010000075.1:0-25208 GCF_042736975.1 Streptomyces sp. NPDC059989 | reverse complement strand
ACCAGCCGCAGCAGCCGCAGCAGCCGCAGCAGCCGCAGCAGCCGCAGCAGCCGCAGCAGCCGCAGCAGCCGCAGCAGCCGCAGCAGCCGCAGCAGCCGCAGCAGCCCCAGCAGCCCCAGCAGCCCCAGCAGCCCCAGCACCCCCCGCAGCCCCCCACCGTCCCGCAGCAGCCCCCCGCCTACGGCTACGGCTACCCGCCGCCCCCCGGCGCCGGCCTGCCGGGCGCGCCGCAGCCCGCCCCCGGCCTGCCGCCGAAGAAGAAGACGACCCTGCTGATCGCCGCCTCCGTGGCCGCGGTCCTCGTCGTCGGCACCGTCGGTTACTTCGGCTTCGTCAAGAGCGGCGACAAGAAGCCGATCGAGCCCGTCGCGCAGGACTCCAACTCCGCCGGCCCCTCCGGCTCCCCTTCCGTGGACAAGGGCGACGGCAGCGGCAACGGCGGCCAGGAGACCGACCTCAACTCGGGCCGCAAGCAGGGCGAGGACAAGGTCCTCTTCCTCAAGACCGCCAAGATCGACGGCCCCGGCATGGGCGTGGAGTCCGAAGGCCAGTGGGTCGTCGGCGACACCGTCGTCAAGAGCGTGTGGAAGAACCTCACCGGCTACGCAGTCACCGACGGCAAGGAGAAGTGGACCCTCCCCTTCCCCGCCCCGATCTGCGCCGTCACCCCGCAGACCACGGCCGAGGGCAAGACCGTCGTCATGTACAAGGACGGCGAGTCCGACACCGCCTCCTGCACCCAGATGCGCGCGGTCGACCTCAAGACGGGCAAGGAGGTCTGGTCCAAGGAGGTACCCAAGGAGCAGCTCTTCGACATCTTCACCAGCCCCACCATCGCCATCACCGGCGACACCGTCGCCATCAGCCGCAGCACCACCGCCAGCGCCTTCAAGGTCGGCACCGGCGACAAGCTCTTCGCCAGCACCCAGGGCGAGGGCTGCCAGCCCGACTCCTACGCCGCCGGCAACGGCAAGATGATCGCCCTCGCCACCTGCCTGGACGAGGACAAGACCACCGAGATCCAGGGCACCGACCCGGTCTCCGGCAAGAAGAGCTGGACCTTCCGGGCCCCCAAGGGCTTCAAGCCCACCAGCATCTACTCGGTGGACCCGCTCGTCGTCGACCTCGGCAACGAGGCCACCAAGGAGCGCTCCATCGTGGTCATCGGAGCCGACGGGAAGCAGACCGCCACCCTCACCGCCGAGGGCAAGTTCGCCGTCGGCTGCGGCGACACCGGCATCTTCCGCTCCCTGTCGACCTGCTCCACGGCCGTGGTCGACGCGGGCACCCTCTACCTGCCCACCGCGCGGGACGACAAGGGCAACGAGATCGTCGCCTTCGACCTGGCCAGCGGGAAGGCCAAGTGGCGCAGCCCGGCCGGGGACAAGCGCACCCTCACGCCGGTCAAGGCCGCGAACGGCCAGCTGATCGCCTACCGCAAGGCGGAGGAGGACAAGGGCGGCGAGATCCTCTCCATCCCCGCCGCCGGCGGCGCCCCCACCGCGCTCCTGCGCAACCCGTCGGGCCCGGCAGCCCCGGTCGAGAGCTCCTTCCACACCCCGAAGGTCGACTACGTGGACGGACGGTTCTTCATCTCCGCCTCCCGCCTGCAGGCCAAGGGCAAGGACGAGAAGCTCCTCATGGTCTTCGGCAAGTGAACGCGTCCACCGAGCCGCCCAGCGAGAGGCAGTAGCAACGCATGAGTACCCCGCCGCCCCCCAGTCAGCCGCCGTCCGGCGGCTTCGGAGCGCCGCAGGACCCTCCCCCGGCCAACGCCGCGGGAACCCCCGCACCGGGCGGCTTCGGCCAGCCCGCTCCGCCGCCCCCGCACGGCTTCGGGCAGCCGACACCGCCGCCCCCGCCCGGGCCCCCGGCGCCCCCGCAGCAGCCCCCGGCCGCCCCGCCGGCGCAGCCCGCGTACGGCTATCCGCAGCCCGGACCCGCGGCCGGCCCCGGCTACGGCTACCCGCAACAGCCCGGCACCCCGCCCCCCTTCGGCCAGCCCGGCACCCTCGCGTACGCCCCGCAGCCCCCGGCCGACGGTGGCGGCAGCAACGACAAGCGCAACCAGCTGCTCATCGTCGGCGCGGCCCTCCTGGCCATCGTCCTCATCGTCGGCGGCGGCATCTGGTACACCTCGGGCGACGGCGGCGGCAAGACCACCACCGCGGACGGCGGCCCCAGCGCCGGCCCCGACGGCGACAAGCCCAAGGCGGGCACCCCCGGCAGCGAGAAGCCGCCCGCCAACCCCAAGTCGAAGACCCTGTTCAACCTCCCCAGCCCGCAGCCGGCCGAGGTCACCGTCGTCGCCGGCTCCTGGCTCACCGACACCACCTACATCAAGTCCGATGTGGCCAAGGTCGTCGGCTACAACCTCGTCGACGGCGGCAAGAAGTGGGAGATCCCCTTCCCCGGCGAGCTCTGCGGCGCGACCAAGCACATCAGCGACAACAAGACGGCCGTCCTGTTCAAGGCCTCCATGCCCACGCCCGAGAACAAGTACGTGCAGTGCACCGAGGTCGGCGTCATCGACCTCAACGCGGGCAAGCTCGTCTGGTCCGGCAACGCCAAGGGCGCCACCACCGGCGACAAGCCCGCCTCCTACTACGAGGTGACGCTCAGCGGCCAGACCGTGGCCGCCGGCGGCACCTCCGGCGGCGCCGCCTGGAACCTCGCCGACGGCAAGTCCCTGTGGACGCCCAAGGTCGACGGCGAAGGCTGCTACGACACCGGCTACGCGGGCGGCGAGGCCCTCGCCGTCATCCGCAAGTGCGGCCGCAGCCCCAACCAGACCGTGCACGCCCAGGTCCTGGACCCCGCCACCGGCGCGCCCACGTCCTCGTACAAGCTCGCCCCGGGCATCGACTACGCCGGCATCGTCTCCACGAAGCCCCTGGTCGTCGCGGCCGACGTCGGCAAGACCGCCAAGAACGCCACCGGCGTCAGCGACCTGTTCGTCGTCGACCCCAAGGGCGAGCTGAAGGCGCGCATCTCCCTGTCCTCCGGGAACTTCGCCGGCAAGTGCGCGGCCACCGAGGTCGAGAAGTGCACGGGCATGGTCGTCGGCGACGGCAAGCTCTACCTGCCGTCCTACGAGCACGAGGGCCAGACCTCCGGCAGCGGCCGCACCAACGAGCTGCTCTCCTTCGACCTGGAGACCGGCAAGCAGACCAGCGACCGCGCGGACGCGGGCGAGCGCTACACCCTGACCCCGCTGCGCATGGACGGGTCGAACATCATCACCTACAAGGAGCCCCCGTACGACAAGGGCGGCCAGGTCGTCAGCATCGACGGCAAGACGATGAAGGAGACCCTCCTCATGGAGAACCCGGCGGACAAGGCGACCCAGCGCGCCGAGGTCGCCTTCTCGCCCGACTTCTCCGAATACCGCTACCACAACGGCAAGTTCTTCATCTCCCGCACGATGGCGAAGAAGCCGTACTCGGACAAGGCCGACCCGGAGTACCTCTTCGTCTCCTTCACCGCGAGCTGAGCCCCCGGCCGCGCCGCCGGCGCGGCCCGCACCACGCCGAAGCCCCCGGAAGGTCATTCCTTCCGGGGGCTTCTGCGCGGAACCCCCGCGCACCGTCGAACAAGCGTGTAGCTTGCCGGGTCAGAAGGGTCGGGGGTGGGGTGCCTCAATGGGCGTACGGGTCGTGGTGGTCGACGAGCACCGGCTGCTGGCCGAGGCGCTCGCCTCTGCCCTGAAACTGCGGGGCCACCGGGTGCTCGCCGCCGCCGCCCCGACCGGCGGCGCCGCCGAGCTGGTCATCGGCCGCGCCCCGGAGGTCTGCCTCCTCGGCACCGCCGCGCCGGCCGAGCCCGGGGTCTTCGAGCCGATCGTCCGGATCAAGCGGGAGCGCCCGCAGATAGCCGTCGTGGTCCTCGGCCCGGTGCCCAGCCCGCGCGGGATCGCGGCCGCGTTCGCCGCCGGCGCCTCGGGATACGTACGCCACGACGAGCGCATCGAGGGCGTGGAGCGGGCCCTGGCGAAGGCGCGGGCCGGAGAGGTCGCGATCTCCCCCCAGCTGCTGCAGGGGGCCTTCGCGGAGCTCCTCAACCCCGCCGCCCAGCCCGACGACGAGGGCAGCCGGCTGCTGCGGCTCCTCACCCCGCGCGAGGTGGAGGTGCTGGTGCGGGTCGCCGAGGGCGAGGACACCCGGCTGATCGCCGCGGGCATGGAGATCGCGCCGAGCACCGCCCGTACGCACGTGCAGCGGGTGCTGATGAAGCTGGGCGTGGGATCGCGGCTGGAGGCGGCCGCGCTGGCCGCCCGTACCGGCCTGCTGGACCGGGCGCAGGACTGACGCGGGCCCGTTCCGGAGGCCGCCGATTTCCCCCTGGGCGCGGAATCGGGTATGCCAGAGGACGGCATGTGGATGCTCCCGCGTGCGTACCCCCGCGAGAGGCAGTAGGCGAGTGAGCAAGACGTCCGATCTCAAGTACCTGGTGACCGGCGGTGCCGGATACGTCGGCAGCGTGGTCGCCGCCCACCTCCTGGAGGCGGGCCACCGGGTCACCGTGCTGGACGACCTCAGCACCGGCTTCCGCGAGGGCGTCCCCGCGGGCGCCGAGTTCATCGAGGGCCGGATCCAGGACGCCTCCCGGTACGTGGACTCCTCCTTCGACGCGGTGCTGCACTTCGCGGCCTCCTCGCAGGTCGGCGAGTCCGTGGTGAACCCGGGCAAGTACTGGGAGAACAACGTCGGCGGCACGCTGGCCCTGCTGGCCGCCATGCGCGAGGCGGGCGTGCAGAAGCTGGTGTTCTCCTCCACGGCCGCCACCTACGGCGAGCCGACGGAGGGGCTGCTGACCGAGGCCTCGGTGACCGCGCCGACCAACCCGTACGGCGCCACGAAGCTGGCCGTGGACCACATGATCGCGGGGGAGTGCGTGGCGCACGGCCTGGCCGCCGTGTCCCTGCGGTACTTCAACGTGGCGGGCGCGTACGGCGAGTTCGGCGAGCGGCACAGCCCCGAGACCCACCTGATCCCGCTGGTCCTCCAGGTCGCGCTGGGCGAGCGGGAGTCGATCTCGGTGTTCGGCGAGGACTACCCGACCGCCGACGGCACCTGCGTACGCGACTACATCCACGTCGCCGACCTGGCGGAGGCGCACCTGGCCGCGCTGGAGGCCGCCACCGCCGGCGAGCACCTGATCTGCAACCTGGGCAACGGCAGCGGCTTCTCGGTCCGCGAGGTCGTCGAGACGGTCCGCAAGGTGACCGGCCACGAGATCCCCGAGGTCGTCGCCCCGCGCCGGGCCGGCGACCCGGCGACCCTGGTCGCCTCCGCCCGGACGGCCCACGAGCGCCTCGGTTGGACCCCGAGCCGCTCGGACCTCACCGGGATCATCCAGGACGCGTGGAACTTCGCGCGGACGCACGCCTCCTGAACCACCGCACGATCCGCGTGCCACACGCGCCCCCCGCACCACGTGTGCGGGGGGCGCGTGTGTGTTCGCCGCGCGCGGGGACCGGGCGCCGTGCGCGGGCGCCCAGCGTGCACACGCCGGGTGAAATGCACCCCGTGCAACTGCCCGTGGCACACGCCCGTCCAGAAGCCGCCATCCGGACCTTCGGAACAGGCGAAATCAAGCCACCACAAAGGCCGTTCGGAACGTCCGCGCCGGAAAATCGCTGGGAAAACTTCTGCTATTCGGCCAACCGCGAGCCGCCCCGGCCCTACATTGAGACGTGACACCGGTGGGGGCCGGTGTTGATTCAGGGGTCGAGACAAGTCGGGTACGACGTCCGGTCCGGGGTAGTGCAGAGATGTCTCGGCGGCGGCCGCGGCAGCTGCGGATCACCCGGTCCGGGCGCCGTACCCGCAGTCGTCCGTTCCCCGACCCTTGGGGGTTTTGTGGTTCGTATCCGGGTTCTCGTGGTCGACGATCACCGCATCTTCGCCGAATCTCTCGCAGCCGCGCTCGCGGCCGAGCCGGACGTGGACGTGTCCGCGGCCGGCAGCGGCCCCGCCGCACTGCGCTGCCTCGAACGCGCGGTGGCCGAGGGCCGCCGCTTCGACGTCATGCTGGTCGACACCGATCTCGGCGCGCTGGCCGGGGCCGTGCCCGCCCAGCGGGAGTCGGGCTCCGGGCCGCCACCGCCCGCCTCCGACGGGATCGCGCTGGTGGCAGGGGTGCGGGTGTCCCACCCAGGGGTCCGCACGGTCGTCCTCGCCGAGCGCGACGACCCCCGCCGGGCGGCCCTCGCGCTCCAGGCAGGGGCCTCGGGCTGGGTGGCGAAGGACTGCTCGCTCTCGCGGCTGCTCGCCGTCATACGCGGTGTCCTGCGCGAGGAGACCCACCTTCCGCCCGCGCTGCTCACCGGAGTGCTCCGTGAACTGACCGCCGCGCGCAAGCACCGTACGGACAGCGAACGCCTCGTCGAGTCGCTCACCCCGCGCGAGCACGAGGTGCTGCGCTGCATGGTGGCGGGGCTGGGCCGCAAGGACGTGGCGGCGCGGCTGTTCCTGTCCCCGCACACCGTCCGCACCCACATGCAGAACGTGCTGGGCAAGCTCGGGGTGCACTCGACCCTGGCGGCGGTGGCGCTGGCCCGGCGGGCCGGCGTACGGCCCGCGGACCTAGCCGGGGATGTTGTCGAACGGAGCGGTCAACTGGCGTAGCAGCCCGGCGAGATCGCCGCGCTGGCCGCGCGAGAGCTGGGCGAGGATCGCCCGCTCCTGGGCCAGCAGCCCGGCGAGGGCCTGGTCGGCGCGGTCCCTGCCCTCGGGGGTCAGCCGCACCAGGACCCCGCGGCGGTCGCTCGGGTCCGGCAGCCGTTCGACGAGGCCCTTCTTGGCGAGCCGGTCGATGCGGTTGGTCATGGTCCCGGAGGTGACCAGGGTTTGCGTCAGCAGCTGGCCGGGGGAGAGCTGGTAGGGCGCGCCGGCGCGGCGCAGCGAGGTCAGCACGTCGAACTCCCACGGCTCCAGGCCGTGCTCGGAGAAGGCGAGCCTGCGGGCGCGGTCGAGGTGGCGCGCGAGCCTGCTGACGCGGCTCAGCACCTCGAGCGGTTCCACGTCGAGGTCAGGGCGCTCCCGCCGCCATGCCGCTACCAGTCGGTCGACCTCGTCCTCCATGCCGATCAGTGTAAGGGGTCTGTCGATGTGAAGTCTCTTCATGTCAAGTGTCTTGATCACGAGTATCTTGGCGTCGAGATATAAAGTGCGCGACCATGGGGCATGGAGGGGGCCGAGACAGGTTCCGCTTCCGACCGCCCCGCCAGCAGGGAGGCTCGAACATGCATTCCGATACCGCCCAGGCCAGGATCCCCACGGCCAGCGTCCTCTCCGACCCCTCCGCACCCACCTGGGACCCCCAGCAGTACCTCCGGCACGCCGGACACCGCACACGCCCCTTCCTGGACCTCCTGACCCGCATACCCGAACTCCCCACCCTCCCCGGCCGCATCGCCGACCTCGGCTGCGGCCCCGGCAACGTCACCGCCCTCCTCGCCGGACGCTGGCCCGCGGCCCGCATCACCGGCTTCGACCTCTCCCCGGAGATGCTCCACCGCGCCGAGCAGGAGTACGCCGGCCCCACCGCAGGCGGCGGCAGCCTCGACTTCCGCCACGCGGACCTCGGCACCTGGCTCCCCGAGGAGCCCTACGACCTGATCGTCTCCAACGCCGCCCTCCAGTGGGTCCCCAGCCACCCCGGCTCCTTCGCCGCCTGGATCAACGGCCTGCGCCCCGGCGGCACCTTCGCCTTCCAGATCCCCGGCAACTTCACCGCCCCCAGCCACGCGCTGCTCGCCGACCTCTGCGACACCCCGCCCTGGCGGGCCCGCCTCGCCGGCCACGGCGCCCGCTACATCCACCACCTCGAACCCGCCGAATACCTCGCCCGGTTCACCGAGCTCGGCTGCGCCGTGGACGTTTGGGAAACCACCTACCACCAGCTGCTGCAGGGCCCCGACCCGGTGCTCGACTGGGTCAAGGGCACCGCGCTGCGACCCGTGCTCACCGCCCTGGGGGACGACCGGGAAGCCGTGGACGCCTTCCTCGCCGAATACCGCGACCGGCTGCGCAAGGCGTACCCGCCCGGGCCGCGCGGCACCGTCTTCCCCTTCCGCCGGATCTTCGCCGTCGCCCGCAAGGAGGCCTGACCGTGCTGACCGCCGTCGACCACGTCCAACTCGCCGCGCCGCCCGGGTCGGAGGACCGGCTCCGCGTCTTCTACACCGATGTCCTGGGCATGACCGAGATCCCCAAACCGGACGTCCTCGCCGCGCGCGGGGGCTGCTGGTTCGCCGCCGGCCCGGTGCAGCTCCACCTCGGCGTGGAGGAAGCCTTCCGGCCCGCACGCAAGGCGCACCCGGGACTGCGCGTGACCGGCATCGACGCGTACGCGAGCAGACTGGAGGAACGGGGCGCCGAGGTCGTCTGGGACGACGACCTGCCAGGCCACCGCCGCTTCTACTCCGAAGACCCCGTGGGCAACCGGCTGGAGTTCCTGGAACCCGTCGCCGTACGGCAGTAGGGCGACCGGCCCGCGGTACCGCCCGCGGCACGTACCACGCGACGGCGCCCCGTCACCGGAGATCCGGTGACGGGGCGCCGTCGTGCCGCCGGCCCCGAGCGGGAGCGCAAGGGCGGCGGTTCAGCTCTTGCGGCGGCCCACCAGCTGCGGCTTCGACTCCAGCCCGTCCAGCCCGTGCCAGGCCAGGTTCACCAGGTGCGCGGCGACCTCCGCCTTCTTCGGCCGCCGCACGTCCAGCCACCACTGCCCGGTCAGCGCCACCATCCCGACCAGCGCCTGCGCGTACAGCGGGGCCAGCTTCGGGTCGAAGCCCCGCGCCTTGAACTCCAGCCCCAGGATGTCCTCGACCTGCGTGGCGATGTCACTGATCAGCGAGGCGAACGTGCCCGTCGACTGCGCCACGGGGGAATCCCGTACCAGGATCCGGAAACCGTCCGTGTACGACTCGATGTAGTCCAGCAGCGCGAACGCCGCCTGCTCCAGCAGCTCCCGGGGATGGCCCGCCGTCAGCGCACCCGTCACCCCGTCCAGCAGCTGGCGCATCTCCCGGTCCACGACGACCGCGTACAGGCCCTCCTTGCCGCCGAAGTGCTCGTACACCACCGGCTTGGACACCCCGGCCTTCGCCGCGATCTCCTCCACCGACGTGCCCTCGAAGCCCTTCTCCGCGAACAGGGTCCGGCCGATGTCCAGCAGTTGCTGGCGCCGCTCCGCGCCCGTCATCCTGACCCGGCGGCCGCGCCTGGGCTTGTCGCTGCTGGAATTACTGCCGTCGATCGCCACGCCCCCCATCATGCCGCGTTCGGCTCGTTTTCCCTGCGCCGGGCGTCGATGCGGGAAGCCGACGGCCAGCGCACGTCCGTGGCCCAGCCCAGCTGCTCGAACCAGCGGATCAGCCGCGCGCTGGAGTCGACCTGGCCGCGCAGCACACCGTGCCGCGCCGACGTCGGATCGGCGTGGTGCAGGTTGTGCCAGGACTCCCCGCAGGACAGCACCGCCAGCCACCACACGTTGCCCGAGCGGTCCCGGGACTTGAACGGCCGCTTGCCCACCGCGTGGCAGATCGAGTTGATCGACCACGTCACGTGGTGCAGCAGCGCGACCCGCACCAGCGAGCCCCAGAAGAACGCCGTGAACGCGCCCCACCAGGACATCGTCACCAGACCGCCCACCAGCGGCGGGATCGCCAGCGAGAAGATCGTCCAGTAGATGAAGTCGCGCGAGATGCGGCGGATCGCCGGATCCTTGATCAGGTCGGGCGCGTACTTCTGCTGATCGGTCTGCTCCTCGTCGAACAGCCAGCCGATGTGCGCCCACCACAGGCCCTTCATCAGCGCCGGCAGCGTCTCGCCGAACCGCCACGGCGAATGCGGGTCGCCCTCGTGGTCCGAGTACTTGTGGTGCTTGCGGTGGTCCGCCACCCAGCGCACCAGCGGGCCCTCCACCGCCATCGAGCCCATCACGGCGAGGACGATCCGCAGCGGCCGCTTCGCCTTGAAGGAACCGTGCGTGAAGTAGCGGTGGAAGCCGATGGTGATCCCGTGGCAGGCCAGGAAGTACATGAAGACCATCAGGCCGAGGTCCAGCCAGCTCACCCCCCAGCCCCAGGCCAGCGGAACCGCCGCCAGCAGCGCCAGGAAGGGAACGGTGATGAACAGCAGAAGGGCGATCTGCTCGATCGACCGCTTGTTCTCGCCGCCGAGCGTCGCGGACGGCGTGGACGTATCGGAGGGCGCGGAAGCACCCTCGATCAGATCGGGACTGGTGGTCATGGGGGTCCCCTGGGGGGTGAGGAGGGGGTGAGAAGTCGGCAGGTGCCGCCCTGATCACGGACCCTACGGACCCGTAACCTACGGCATCGTAAGTATGGCAAAGGCGGAGCCCGCGGCAACAGGAGCGCGGCCGGGGCGGGCGCGGAGGGCCGCGCGCGGCGTGCGCGAGCCCCGTACGCGCCCCGGACGACCCTGGAGCACCCTGACGAACCCCGGACGAACCCTGGACGAGCCGCGGACGAGCCGCCCGGTGAACGCCGGATGAGCCGCCTGTTGAGACATTTGCCCAGGCACACGCCTCGGACACCTATCCTGGTCCCGTCGGACAGCGCGGTCCGCACGGGCAGCTCGGGCTGCGCATCAGGAGCCCCAGGGTGCGCGCGGCCGGAGCGCCCACAGCCCAGTAGCGCTCGAACACTGCAAGGAGCCGCACCTGTGAGCAGTGCTGACCAGGCCGCCCAGGCCCAGGCCACCCCCGCCACCCCGGCCGCCACGGCCAACGCAGAGCTGCGCGCGGACATCCGCCGCCTCGGCGACCTCCTCGGGGAGACCCTCGTACGCCAGGAAGGCCAGGACCTCCTCGACCTCGTCGAGCGCGTCCGCGCCCTCACCCGCACCGACGGCGAAGCCGCCGCCGCGCTGCTCGGCGACACCGACCTGGAGACCGCCGCCAAGCTCGTGCGCGCCTTCTCCACCTACTTCCACCTCGCCAACGTCACCGAGCAGGTGCACCGCGGCAAGGAGCTGCGCGCCCACCGCGCCGCCGAGGGAAGCCTCCTCGCCCGCACCGCGGACATGCTCAAGGACGCGGACCCCGAACACCTGCGCGAGACGGTCAAGAACCTCAACGTCCGCCCCGTCTTCACCGCGCACCCCACCGAGGCCGCCCGCCGCAGCGTCCTCAACAAGCTGCGCCGCATCGCCGCCCTCCTGGAGGAGCCCGTCACCGGCGCCGGCGACCGCCGCCGCCACGACCTGCGGCTCGCCGAGAACATCGACCTCGTCTGGCAGACCGACGAGCTGCGCGTGGTCCGCCCCGAGCCCGCCGACGAGGCCCGCAACGCCATCTACTACCTCGACGAGCTGCACGCCGGCGCCGTCGGCGACGTCCTCGAAGACCTCGCCGCCGAACTCCAGCGCGTCGGCGTCGAGCTCCCCGCCGGGACGCGCCCTCTCACCTTCGGCACCTGGATCGGCGGCGACCGCGACGGCAACCCCAACGTCACCCCCGACGTCACCCGCGACGTGCTGATCCTCCAGCACGAGCACGGCATCACCGACGCCCTCGAACTCATCGACTTCCTGCGCGGGCTGCTGTCGAACTCCATCCGCTACACCGGGGCCACCGAGGAACTCCTCGCCTCCCTCCAGGCCGACCTCGAACGCCTCCCCGAGATCAGCCCGCGCTACAAGCGGCTGAACGCCGAGGAGCCGTACCGCCTCAAGGCCACCTGCATCCGCCAGAAGCTCCTCAACACCCGCGAGCGCCTCGCCAAGGGCACCCCGCACGAGGAAGGCCGCGACTACCTCGGCACCGCCGAGCTCCTCACCGACCTCACCCTCATCCAGACCTCCCTGCGCGAACACCGCGGCGCCCTCTTCGCCGACGGCCGCATGGACCGCACCATCCGCACCCTGGCCGCCTTCGGCCTCCAGCTCGCCACCATGGACGTCCGCGAGCACGCCGACGCCCACCACCACGCGCTCGGCCAGCTCTTCGACCGGCTCGGCGAGGAGTCCTGGCGCTACGCCGACATGCCGCGCGACTACCGCGGCAAGCTCCTCGCCAAGGAGCTGCGCTCCCGCCGCCCGCTGGCCCCCACCCCGGCCCCCCTCGACGCCGCCGGCCAGAAGACCCTCGGCGTCTTCCAGGCGATCAAGGACGCCTTCGAGAAGTTCGGCCCCGAGGTCATCGAGTCCTACATCATCTCGATGTGCCAGGGCGCCGACGACGTCTTCGCCGCCGCCGTCCTCGCCCGCGAGGCCGGCCTCGTCGACCTCCACGCCGGCTGGGCCAAGATCGGCATCGTCCCCCTCCTGGAGACCACCGACGAGCTGCGCGCCGCCGACGTCATCCTCGACGAGATGCTCGCCGACCCCTCCTACCGGCGCCTCGTCTCCCTGCGCGGCGACGTCCAGGAGGTCATGCTCGGCTACTCCGACTCCTCCAAGTTCGGCGGCATCACCACCAGCCAGTGGGAGATTCACCGCGCCCAGCGCCGACTGCGCGACGTCGCCCACCGCTACGGGGTGCGCCTGCGCCTCTTCCACGGCCGCGGCGGCACCGTCGGCCGCGGCGGCGGCCCCTCCCACGACGCGATCCTCGCCCAGCCCTGGGGCACCCTCGAAGGCGAGATCAAGGTCACCGAGCAGGGCGAGGTCATCTCCGACAAGTACCTCGTCCCGTCCCTGGCCCGCGAGAACCTCGAACTGACCGTCGCGGCGACCCTGCAGGCCTCCGCCCTGCACACCGCCCCCCGCCAGTCCGACGAGGCCCTCACCCGCTGGGACGCGGCCATGGACACCGTCTCCGACGCCGCGCACTCCGCGTACCGCGCGCTCGTCGAGGACCCCGACCTGCCCTCGTACTTCTTCGCCGCGACCCCCGTCGACCAGCTCGCCGACCTCCACCTCGGCTCCCGGCCCTCCCGCCGCCCCGACTCCGGCGCCGGCCTCGACGGCCTGCGCGCCATCCCGTGGGTCTTCGGCTGGACCCAGTCCCGCCAGATCGTCCCCGGCTGGTACGGCGTCGGCTCGGGCCTCAAGGCCCTGCGCGAAGCCGGCCAGGAGGACGTCCTCGCCGAGATGGGCGAGCGCTGGCACTTCTTCCGCAACTTCCTGTCCAACGTCGAGATGACGCTGGCCAAGACCGACCTGCGGATCGCCCGCCACTACGTCGACACCCTCGTGCCCGACCGCCTCAAGCACGTCTTCACCCGCATCGAGGCCGAGCACGAACTCACCGTCCGCGAGGTCCTGCGCATCACCGGCGACGACAAGCTCCTCGGCTCGAACCCGGTGCTCCAGCAGACCTTCGCCGTCCGCGACGCCTACCTGGACCCCATTTCCTACCTCCAGGTCTCCCTGCTGGCCCGCCAGCGCGCCGCCGCCGCCCGCGGCGAGGACGCCGACCCGCTCCTCGCCCGCGCCCTGCTGCTCACGGTCAACGGCGTCGCCGCGGGCCTGCGCAACACCGGCTGAGCCCCCGGAGCCGGACATGACGGAGCCCCCGCACCGGCCGGTGCGGGGGCTCCGTCATGTCCGTCAGGAGTTGTACGCGGACTGCGCGCGCTCCAGGCCCTCCTGGATCAGGCACTCCACCGAATCCGCGGCCCGGTCCACGAACCAGTCCAGCTCCTTGCGCTCCGTCGAGGAGAAGTCCTTCAGCACGAAGTCCGCGACCTGCATCCGGCCCGGCGGCCGGCCGATCCCGCACCGCACCCGGTGGTAGTCCGGGCCCATCGACTTCGTCATCGACTTCAGCCCGTTGTGGCCGTTGTCCCCGCCGCCCAGCTTCAGCCGCAGCGTCGGGTAGTCGATGTCCAGCTCGTCATGGATCGCGACGATCCGGTCCAGCGGCACCTTGTAGAAGTCGCGCAGGGCCGTCACCGGACCCCCGGACAGGTTCATGTACGTCATCGGCTTCGCCAGCACCACCCGCCGGTTCGCCGGCCCCGGCGCGCCGATGCGGCCCTCGACCACCTGGGCCCGCGCCTTGTGCGCCTTGAACTTCCCGCCGATCCGCTCCGCCAGCAGGTCGGCCACCATGAAGCCGATGTTGTGGCGGTTGCCCGCGTACTCCGGTCCCGGATTCCCGAGGCCGACGATCAGCCACGGCGCCGCGTCGTCCGACATCAAAAACTCCTTAAGGCCTGGAACGAGGACGACCGCCGTCCCGCTCCAGTGGAGCCGGACGGCGGTCGGTCAGCAACTGCTGAGGGGTGAGGGGGAGGCTCAGGCCTCGGTGCCCTCGGCCTCGGCGGCCGGCTCCTCGGCCTGCTGGCCGATGACCTGCAGGACGGCGATGTCGCCGTCGACGGCCAGGGTGGTGCCCGCCGGGAGGACCAGGTCCTTGGCGTGGATGGTGGCGCCGGCCTCGAGGCCCGCGATGGAGACGGTGACCTCGGTCGGGATGTGCGTGGCCTCGGCCTCGACGGAGATGGTGTTCTGGAGGGTCTCCAGCATGTTGCCGCCGGCGGCCAGCTCGCCCTCGGTGACGATCGCGACGTCGACGGTGACCTTCTCGCCCTTCTTGACGATCAGGAAGTCGACGTGGGAGATCGAGCGCTTCAGCGGGTGCTTCTGCACGGCCTTCGGGATGACCAGCTCGGTGCCCTCGCCCGCGATGTCCAGGGAGAGCAGGACGTTCGGGGTGCGCAGCGCCAGCTGAAGGGCGTGGGCGTCCACGTTGACGTGCTTCGGGTCGGTGCCGTGGCCGTAGATGACCGCGGGGGTCAGGGCGTCACGACGGGCCTGACGGGCAGCGCCCTTGCCGAAGTCGGTGCGGACGTTGGCGGCAAGCTTGATCTCGGACATGCTCACTCCTCGTGGGGTGACGGAAATGGACGACAGTCACCCGGCCGGAACGGCCTGCTACGAAGAGCGCGTCGATAACGGAGCCCCGCACACAAAAGTGCGGCCTCCCTCGCCGAGCAACTTCATGAGTCTACCCGGCGGGGAGGCCGCCCTTCAAAAGGATCTTCTGTGGTGCTGGTTACTGCTGCTCTTCGAACAGGCTGGTGACCGAGCCGTCCTCGAAGACCTCGCGCACCGCGCGCGCGATCATCGGGGCGATCGACAGCACCGTGATCTTGTCGAGCTCCAGGTCGGACGGGTCCGGCAGGGTGTTCGTGAACACGAACTCGCTGACCTTGGAGTTCTTCAGGCGGTCAGCCGCCGGGCCCGACAGGATGCCGTGCGTGGCCGTCACGATGACGTCCTCCGCGCCGTGCGCGAACAGCGCGTCGGCCGCGGCGCAGATGGTGCCACCGGTGTCGATCATGTCGTCGACCAGGACGCAGACGCGGCCCTTGACCTCACCGACGACCTCGTGGACCGTCACCTGGTTGGCGACGTCCTTGTCACGGCGCTTGTGCACGATCGCCAGCGGCGCGTCCAGACGGTCGCACCAGCGGTCGGCGACGCGCACGCGGCCGGCGTCCGGGGACACGATCGTCAGCTTGGTGCGGTCCACCTTGGCGCCCACGTAGTCCGCGAGGACGTTCAGGGCCGACAGGTGGTCCACCGGGCCGTCGAAGAAGCCCTGGATCTGGTCCGTGTGCAGATCGACCGTGAGGATGCGGTCCGCACCCGCGGTCTTCAGCAGATCGGCGACCAGGCGGGCCGAGATCGGCTCACGGCCCTTGTGCTTCTTGTCCTGGCGGGCGTACCCGTAGGACGGGACGATCACCGTGATGGAGCGTGCCGACGCGCGCTTCAGCGCGTCGATCATGATCAGCTGCTCCATGATCCACTTGTTGATCGGAGCCGTGTGGCTCTGGATCAGGAAGCAGTCCGCGCCGCGAGCCGACTCCTGGAAGCGAACGTAGATCTCACCGTTCGCGAAGTCGAAAGCCTTGGTCGGCACGAGGCCGACACCGAGCTGGTGCGCGACCTCCTCGGCCAGCTCGGGGTGGGCGCGGCCGGAGAAGAGCATCAGCTTCTTCTCGCCGGTCGTCTTGATCCCGGTCACAGCACTGTCTCCTCAGACGTGTTGAAAGCTGCTCGCCCCCATGTGCGTCCGTCCCGCACACGGTGAGCCAGCCGAATTGCGTGCACCTATCACGGTACGCCGTCCCAGACGTACCCGTTTCCGGTCAGTTCACCTCAACGGCCGTCGGAGTCCACCTGGACCGCCGACTGAGCCGCCGTCGCGGACGCGCTTCCCGGACGCTTGCGGGCCACCCAACCCTCGATATTCCGCTGCTGGCCACGGGCCACGGCCAGCGCACCGGGCGGCACATCCTTCGTGATCACGGACCCGGCGGCCGTGTAGGCACCGTCCCCGATCGTGACGGGTGCCACAAACATGTTGTCCGACCCCGTCTTACAGTGCGCGCCGACGGTCGTGTGGTGCTTGTGCTCGCCGTCGTAGTTCACGAAAACGCTCGCGGCGCCGATGTTGGTGTACTCGCCGATCGTCGCGTCACCCACGTACGACAGGTGCGGCACCTTGGTGCCCTCGCCGATCGTCGCGTTCTTCATCTCCACGTACGTGCCGGCCTTCGCCTTCACGCCGAGGTTGGTGCCCGGCCGCAGGTACGCGAACGGCCCCACGGTCGCCCGGGCGCCCACGACCGCGCCCTCCGCCACCGTGTTGTCCACACGGGCGCCCGCGCCCACCGCGGTGTCCTTCAGGCGGGTGTTGGGACCGACCTCGGCACCCTCCGCGATGTGCGTGGCACCCAGGAGCTGCGTCCCCGGGTGGATCAGGGCGTCCTGCCCGAAGGTGACGGTCACGTCCACGAACGTACTGGCCGGGTCGACCACGGTCACGCCCGCGAGCATGGCCTGCTCCAGCAGACGCGCGTTGAGGAGCGCCCGGGCCTCCGCCAGCTGCACGCGGTTGTTGATCCCGAGGATCTGGCGGTGGTCGCTGCCGACCGAGGCGCCGACGCGGTGCCCGGCCTCGCGCAGGATCCCCAGCACGTCGGTGAGGTACTCCTCGCCCTGGCTGTTGTCCGTACGGACCTTGCCGAGCGCGTCGGCGAGCAGGGCGCCGTCGAAGGCGAACACACCGGAGTTGATCTCCCGGATGGCGCGCTGCGCGTCGGTGGCGTCCTTGTGCTCGACGATGGCGGTCACGGCGCCGCCGGCGTCGCGGACGATGCGCCCGTAGCCGGTGGAGTCCGGCACCTCGGCGGTGAGCACGGTGACGGCGTTGCCGTCGGCCTCGTGCGTGGCCGCGAGCTGCCGGAGCGTCTCGCCGGTCAGCAGCGGGGTGTCGCCGCAGACGACGATCACGGTGCCGGTGAGGTCCTCGGTGCCGAGCGACTCCAGGGCCATGCGGACGGCGTGGCCGGTGCCGTTCTGCTCGTACTGGACGGCCGTGCGGACCTCGGCGTCGACGCCGGCCAGGTGCGCGGTGACCTGCTCCCGGGCATGCCCGACGACCACGACGAGGTGGGCGGGGTCCAGCTCACGGGAGGCGGCGACGACGTGACCGACGAGCGAGCGCCCGCAGATCTCGTGCAGAACCTTGGGTGTGGCCGACTTCATGCGGGTGCCTTCACCCGCTGCGAGTACGACGACGGCTGCCGGGCGGTTGGCGCTCACGGGGATGCCCTTCGGCTTCGGGTGGTGGACCCGTGAAGGATACCGGGGCGTTAAGGGGCCGAAACGAGGGCGGGTCCCGACCGATGGTCAGGACCCGAATGGCTGAGGAGCTCCCCTGTCAGGACTCGAACCCGAACATAAGGCACCAAAAGCCTCAGTGCTGCCAATTACACCACAGGGGATGGTAAATCAGGCTGAATCGGACAATTCCGCGATCCGATCAAGCTGGCCGTCCCTACTATGCCGTACCACCCGGCCTCACCGCGACGGTACTCCTGTCCGTCGTTTCGGAGGCGGGGAATTGCCGGGGCCGCCGCGGAGGGCGCCCGTACGCTGGACGGCATGACCAGTACGGGGGAAGTGGAAGGCCGCGCTGGGCCGCCTTTGTGGTGGGCGCGGCGGCGGGATGCCGTGGGGGACGTGGTGCTCGGCGGGGTGTCCGCCGTCGAGTGTGCGTGGGAGGGGGTGCCCTTCGCGCGGGAGGCGGGGATTCCCCTCGTCTTCGGGGTGCTGTTCGGGCTGGCGGTGGGGTCCGTGCTCGTGCTGCGGCGGCGCTGGCCGATCGCCGTGGTGCTGGTGGGGATCGCGGTGGCGCCGGCCGCGATGGGGTTCGTGCTCGGGGTGGTGGGGCTGTACACGCTGGCCTCCTCCGAGGTACCCCGGCGGATCATCGCCACGCTGTCCTCGATGTCGCTGGCCGCCACGTTCGTGGTGATGTACCTGCGGACCAGGGGTGACGTCGAGGCCGACCACACGCTCGTGGTGGTGCTGTCCGGTTTCGTGGCGGTGGCGCTGACCGTGCCGCCGGTGCTGTTCGGGCTGTACATCGGGGCGCGGCGGCGGCTGATGGAGAGCCTCCAGGAGCGGGCGGACTCGCTGGAGCGGGAGTTGTCGCTGCTGGCGGACCGGGCGGAGGAGCGGGCCGAGTGGGCCCGTACGGAGGAGCGGACCCGGATCGCGCGGGAGATGCACGACGTCGTGGCGCACCGGGTGTCGCTGATGGTGGTGCACGCGGCGGCGCTGGAGGCGGTGGCGGTGAGGGATCCGGCGCGGGCGGCGAAGAACGCGGCGCTGGTGGGTGACATGGGGCGGCAGGCGTTGACCGAGCTGCGGGAGATGCTGGGGGTGCTCAGGACCGGCGGCGGCGAGAAGCCGGCGGTCCGGGCGGCGGCCGTGGCGGCCGCGCCGGTGGCTCCCCCGGCCGCTGGGCGGTACCCCCACGTGGGGAGTTTTGACGACGGTCCCTCGCTCGACGAGTTGGAGACGCTGGTCGGGCAGTCCCGGGCGGCGGGGATGGTCGTGGAGATGGTGGTGCAGGGCGAGGGCGAGGGCGCGGCGTATGCGGCGGAGGTGGAGCAGACGGCGTACCGGGTGGTGCAGGAGGCGCTCACCAACTGCCACAAGCATGCTCCGGGCGCGCGGGTGACCGTACGGCTCGCGCATCGGGAGGGGGAGGTGGCGATGCAGGTGGAGAACGGGCCTTGTGACGGGACTTCCGCGGAGCCGGGGCTTCCCAGTGGGGGCAACGGGCTGGTGGGGATGCGGGAGCGGGTGCTGGGGCTGGGCGGGGTGTTCGTGTCCGGGCCGACGGACGCGGGCGGGTTCAAGGTGTCGGCCGTGCTCCCGGGCCGCTGATCGCCGCTGATCGTCGCAGGGCCTTCCGGCGAGGGTCGCGGCCAGGGCGGCCGCGACAGCACTAGGCGGAGGGGTCCTGGCCGGTGGTGAGGCGGGTCGGCTGGAGGCCGGTCAGGAGGAGGGTGAGGGCCTCGTCGACGCCTGCGCCGAGGTACCAGTCGCCGGTGTGGTCGATGCCGTAGACGCGGCCTTCGCGGTCGAGGGCGAGGTGGGAGCCTCCGTCGGCCTCGACGCCGAGCGGGCAGAGCTGGGTGGAGAGGGCGCGGCCCAGGTCGGCGAAGGTGCGGGCGAGGTGGAGCCCGGTGAGCGGGTCGAGGCGGATCGTGGCGGGGGCTATCTGCCGGCCGGGGCCGGGGGCGCCGACCGTGAGGCCGCCGAATTCGGCCCAGGCTTCGACGGCGGCGGGGAAGACGGTGTGCCGGTGTCCGGCGGGGGTGGTGTGGTCCCGGAGGGCGTCGGCCCAGTACTCGGCCTGCTTGATGTCCCAGCGGCCGGGCTCCCAGCCGGCGGTGCGCAGGGCGGAGTCCACGGCGACCGGGAAGCGGGTGGCCGAGGAGCGGTCGTAGGAGGCGGAGGCTGAGGCTGAGGTGGTCATGGCTACTCGGCTGGGGTGAGGTCGACGGAGCGTACGCCGAAGTGGGCGAGGAGGGCGTCGCAGGAGCGACAGGGGGGTGCGTAGCTGCCGTGGAGGGGGTCGCCGTCCTCGCGGATGCGGCGGGCGGTGATCTTGGAGTTCTTGAGCGAGCGGCGGGCTTCGCTCGCGGAGAGGGGTTTGCGGGAGGCGCGGCGGGAGCGGGCGCCTTCGACGGCGGCCAGGTGGCGGGAGAGCAGGATCGCCTCGGGACATCGGCCGGTGAAACGTTCGCGCTGGCCGCTGGTGAGCGTGTCGAGGAAATCCTGTACGAGCGGGTGGAGTACGGGTGGCTGGTCGGCCTTGCCGGCGGTGCCGGTGAGGGTTTCGCCGCGTACGGACAGGGCGGCGGCGACGGTGGGCAGGATGCCGTCGCGGCGGAAGCGCAGGACGGGTACGGCGGGCCGGCCGTCGGTGCTGCTCCAGCGCAGGCGGGGGTCGCCGGCGGGGCCGCCCGGGTCGGTGGCCGGTTTACCGGCAGGATCGGCGGTCGGGCCGGTGGTCGGGCCGGTGGTGTCGGCCGGATCTGTGCGTGTTGCCGTGTTGTGCATGGTCGCGCTTTCCCTCCCGTGGCCGCGGTGGTCGCCGCTGTGCGCACGCCCCCGTGCTGCGGGGACAGCCTGCCAAATGTCACCTGTCATGCGGAAGCGGGGTCGAATATTCGTATCAATTCGGATCTTCCCGGCCCTCGGGTGGGTGGGCCGGTCGTGCGCGGGTGAGCCCCTTGCCCCAGCGCATAGGCTGTGGTGAACCAGCCAGATCCAGCAGGGGGCTACCGCCATGACGACAGGTCGGCTCGGGCAGCAGGCCGCGCCACCCAACGCCGCTTACTCGGGGCAGGTCGTGCATTTCCCGGACCCGGTCCGGGCCGCTCGGCATCCCCACGGTGTGCGGATGGACGGCAACGGGCATCCGGACTTCTCCGCGTACGCGCGCGCGGCGGTGGAGATCGCGGACCCGCCGGAGGGCTTCGGCGTCGACGAGCTGCGCCTGACGGACTGCGTGTCCGCGAACGCGGCGATGCAGGCGGCGGGGCACGAGCTGTGGGACACGGTCGGCCCGGTGGCGACACCGCACGGCTGGACCTGGCACCACGTGGCGGGCTCGCGGCGCATGGAGCTGGTCCCGGTCGAGGTGAAGGCGCTGCTGCGGCATCACGCGGGGCTGGCGACGGCGCCGGTGGACCACGAGAAGCGCGGGACGCGGCCGTTGCAGGAGGTGCGCCCGGCGCATCTGGGGCTGCCGAAGACGGTGGTGTCGGTCTCCGAGGAGCTGGTGCAGGGCGTCGAGGAGGACCTCGGCTACCGGTTGCCGGAGGCGTACCGCGCGTTCCTGAAGGCCGCGGGCGGCTGCGCGCCGGTGGGCGCGGGGCTGGACGTGGAGCTCGGCCTGCTGGTGGACCAGCCGTTCTTCACGGTGCGTGAGGAGGCGGCGGTCAATGACCTGGTGTACGTCAACAAGTGTCTGCGGGACCACCTGACGAAGGACTACCTGTGCGTGGCCTTCGTGCAGGGCGGGTTGCTCGCACTGAAGGTGAAGGGCGAGGGCATCGGTTCGGTGTGGTTCTCGCCGTACGACGATGCGCGCGACCGCGACGGTTGGTCCGTGCAGGAGCGCGTGGAGCGTCTGTTGCTGCCGTGCGGCGCTGATTTCGACGCCTTTCTGGAGCGCTTGGCGGGTAATCCGCCGGAGCTGGAGACGGTGGCCGGTCTGATGGTGGACGGCGGATTCGCACGTTCGGTTCCGGTCCTGGTGGAGGGTTGATCGCGCCGTGGTGACGTTTGCGCAGGCGCAGGAGCGCGCCGAGGAATGGATCAACGGGGACGTGCCCGCGTACCAGCACCGGGAGGTGCGCGTACGGGAGTTCGGGCTCGGGTTCGTGGTGTGGGCGGAGGACCGGGCGGCCGGGCCCGTCTCGGGTGGCGGCCGGCAGCGGCTGGTCATCGCGCGGGACAGCGGTGAGGTGACGCTGTGGCCGGGGCTGCCGGTGGGTGAGGTGATCCGCCGGTACGAGGAGGAGTACGGGGCCGCGGCTGCGTCCGTCGCTTCGGAGGCTTCGGTTCCGCCGCCGCGGATCGACTCGGAGCAGACGTCGTTCATGCTGAGCCCGCCGGAGTGGCTGCAGGAGGCCGCGGACCGGGCGGGGATTCCGGCGGCTGCCGCCGCTCCTTCGGCGCCGGTCGCTCCCGCGGCTCCGGAGCCGCTGTCCGCTTCCGTGCCGGAGCCGGTGGCGGCGGAGCCCGTTGCCGCCGCGCCCGCCGTGCCCGCTGCGCCCGCCGTCTCCGTCGCCTCCGCTTCGGAGCCCGCGCCGGTCGACGCCGCGCTGGAGCCGGAGCCGGTGGACGCGGTGCCGCTGCGGCGCGAGGTCCCGTACGAGCCGACGGCCAACGACGGGGTGCCGGTCGGGTCCACGCCGTGGGCCGGGACCGATGTGAACTCCGGTGCGGACGACGTGTCCGTACCGCTGCCCGCGACGGTGTTCGCGCCGCCGCTGTCCGGGTCGGACCTGGAGGACTCGCCGTCGTCCGGGGTCGCGCCCGAGGCCAAGACCACGCTGATGGAGGGCGGCAGCAGGCTGCCGAAGACCGCCGTCACGCCGGCGCTGGATTCGGACGCGGGCGACATCGCCGACGCGCCCACGAGCAAGGCCCAGATCTCCCGGCCGACGGGTTCCGGCGCGGGCCGGCCGCCCGCGCCGGCTCCCGCGCCGCCGGGTCCGCCGGGTGCTCCCGGTGCCCTTGGCGCGCCCGGGGCCCCCG
The DNA here is from genome assembly GCF_042736975.1 of Streptomyces sp. NPDC059989. Lineage (NCBI taxonomy): Bacteria > Bacillati > Actinomycetota > Actinomycetes > Kitasatosporales > Streptomycetaceae > Streptomyces > Streptomyces sp. NPDC059989. The sequence goes on along the minus strand of NZ_JBHWUO010000075.1, from coordinate 2,649 downwards.
GTGCTCCGGGTGGCGGGGTCGACCGTGCCGCCACGATGCTCGCCGGTCCGGCGGTCGTGGGCGGGGCGCCCATGCCTCCCGGGCCGCCTGGTGCTCCTGGTGCTCCGGGTGCGGGTCAGCCGCCCGCGCCTCCCGGCCCGCCCGGGGCCCTCGGGGGCGGCGCCCATCACGCCGCCACCATGCTCGCGGGTCCCGGCGTACCGCAGCCGCCCGGTCCGCCTGGTGCTCCCACGCCTCCCGGGCCGCCCGGTGCCCCCGGTGCTCCGGGTGGCGGGCTCGACCATGCCGCCACGATGCTGGCCGGTCCGGCCGTCGTCGGCCAGCCGCCCGCGCCTCCCGGCCCGCCCGGGGCCCCCGGGGGCGGCGCCCATCACGCGGCCACCATGCTCGCGGGTCCCGGCGTACCGCAGCCGCCCGGTCCGCCGGGAGCTCCCGGCGCACCCGGTGCTCCCGGTGCCGGGCTCGACCACGCCGCGACCATGCTGGCCGGTCCGCCGATGGGCCAGCCGCCCGCGCCTCCCGGCCCGCCGCCGGGCGGACCGGTCGCGCAGCAGCCGCCGGCGCCCACCGGCGCGCCCACCGTCGGTCCCGGCTACCAGGCCGTGCTGCGCTACCGCGCGCCCGACGGCTCCGAGCAGCAGCTCATCCGCCGCTCTGCGCCCGGTACCCCACACCCCGAGTGGCAGATCCTGCACGAGCTGCGCGCCATGAACGTGCCGCCGCAGCAGGTGCTGGAGCTGCACACCGAGCTGGAGTCCTGTGAGCTGCCCGGCGGTTACTGCGCGCGGATGATCCGGGAGACCTGGCCGCAGGTGCGGATCACGAGCGTGGCCCCGTACGGCAAGGACCACGCGGGACGTCAGCAGGGCATGCGCCACCTGCTCACCCATCAGGGGGAGCTGCACCAGGTGGCGGACGGCCCGGCGCGCCCCGCGCCGGTACGGGCGCCCCTGCCGCAGGTCCCGCTCCAGCCGGCGATCCCGCTGGACGCGATCGCGCAGGAGCTGGCGGGTGCGTTCGGCCCGCAGGGCGTGTTCCGCTTCGACCAGCGGGCCGTGTCCCGGCAGGGTGTGCCGGAGATCGTGGCGCAGACGCTGGTGTGGTCGGGTCTGCCGGTCGATTTCGGGCCGTTCTTCTGGGCGCAGGCGGTGCCGGGCCAGCCGGTGCCGACGCTGGCCGAAATGGCCGCGCAGCGGCAGGTGCAGCCGGCGTCGGACGCAGGTTCTTATCTGGTGGTGGGCAGCGACTTCGGCAAGGCGCTCTGCGTGCAGTACGGGACCGCGCACATCGTCGCGGTGCCGGTGGAGGGCGGTCCGGGCGGTGCCCCGGTGCCGCCGCAGTTCGTGAACTCCAGCCTGCCGCAGTTCGTACGGTCCCTCGCGATGCTGGGTCACATGTGGCGGCTGCGCCAGCATCTGACGCCGGAACAGGCGGGCCGCTGGACCGTCGATTTCCAGGCGAATCTGGCGGGGCTGGACAGTGCGGCGCTGGCTTCGCCGGAGAGCTGGTGGTCGGTGCTGCTGGAGCAGATGTGGGACGGACTGCTCTGATCGGATGATCGGTTCTATGGCCGGGTCGAGACCCCCGAACGGGGTCTCGGCCCGGCCATTCCGGCTTCTGGGAGCAAATGGCGCATCCTTGACAGGAATCCCCGCGAGAGAGGCGCTTCCAGGATGAGTGCACCCATTGCGACTGTGCGTGGTCGTGGCTACCGCATCGAAGAGGTCGACCGGTATCTCGCCAGGCTCTCCGGCAGTCGTGACGAGGCCTGGGAGCGGGTGGCGCGGCTGACCGTCCTGGCCAAGCAGATGGAGGCGGACGCGGGGCGGCTGCGCGAGGCGGTGGCGGCGCTGGCCCCGCAGACGTACGAGGACTTGAGCGAGCGCGCCCGCCGGATCCTGCTGCTGGCGCAGGAGGAGGCGGAGACGGTACGGGAGGACGCGCGGGCGGACGTGTCCGCGACGCTGGGCGCGGCGGAGGCGCACGCGGACCGGGCGGCCGAGCTGGCGCGGCAGGACGCGGAGGCGGTGCGCGAGCAGACGGAGGTCCGGGCCCGGCAGGGGCTGCTGCGGGCGCAGCGGGAGGCGGACGACGCGCGGGCGCAGGCGCGGGAGGACGCGCAGGCGTGGCGGGCGGAGGGGGCGGCCGCGCTGGCGGAGATGCGGCGGCGGTCGGACGCGCTGCTGGCGGAGTGCGAGCAGGAGCGGGTGGAGCGGTGGGAGGCGGCGGAACGGGAGCTGGCGGCCCGGGAGTCGGAGCTGGAGGCTCGCCACGCGGAGCTGGAGCGCTACGCGGATGCCCGGCTGGCGGAGGCGCGGCGGGGCTACGCGGAGGCGGAGGAGTCGGCGCGGCACGGGCAGGAGGACGCGGATGCGGTGGCGGCGGAGCTGCTGGCGGAGGCGCGGGTGCGGGAGGAGCGGGTGGGCCGGGAGACGGAGCGGCTGCTGCGGGAGCATGCGGAGTCGCAGGAGGAGATGCGGGCGCACATGAACCACATCCGCTCCAGCCTGGCGGCCCTGACGGGCCGGGCGCCGGCCTGACGGGTCCCTGGCCGGGGGGGGTGCCCCTATCACTTTGGTCAAGGTGGATGGGTGCTGGTTCGGGCGTCTGGAACGATGTGCCTGTGCATGCTGATGATCAGGTTGGCGA
>NZ_JBHWUO010000074.1:0-29000 GCF_042736975.1 Streptomyces sp. NPDC059989 | reverse complement strand
GCCCCGCCCCCGAGCCCTAGCGCCTCAAACTCCCCCAGCTACCGCTGGGAGGGGCCCCCAGGCGGGGCTGGATTGGCCGGTGCCGTCTGCCTGGCAATTTCAGCCTCGCCGGCGTTTGAGGCGCGGGGGCTCGGGGGCGGAGCCCCCGCAGCGGCGCCGCACCTGTTCGGGGCCCGGTAACCTGGAGCAGGGGCGTTTTCGCGCGCCCGGACACGTACGCGCAACCAGGAAGGTGCCCGCACCGTGGAAACCGCAGCTCCGTCCGCCGTGATCGTCGCCATCGACGGTCCCTCCGGCACGGGCAAGTCCAGCACCTCCAAGGCCGTGGCCGCCAAGCTCGGGCTGCGCTACCTGGACACCGGCGCCCAGTACCGGGCCATCACCTGGTGGATGATCACGAACGGCGTCGACACCGACGACCCGCAGGCCATCGCCCTCGCCGCAGGCAAGCCCGCCATCGTGTCCGGTACGGATCCGGCCGGGCCCACGATCACCGTCGACGGGCTGGACGCCGCCGGCCCGATCCGGACCCAGGAGGTCACCTCCAAGGTCAGCGCCGTCAGCGCCGTCCCCGAGGTGCGCACCCTCATCACCGAGCTCCAGCGCTCCATCGCCGCCGAGGCGGCGCAGGAGGCCGACGGGATCGTCGTCGAGGGGCGGGACATCGGCACCACCGTCCTGCCCGACGCCGACCTCAAGGTCTTCCTCACCGCCTCGCCCGAGGCGCGTGCCGCCCGGCGCAGCGGCGAGCTCCGCGGCAAGGAGGCCGCCGACCTCGCGGCCACCAAGGAGGCGCTGATCAAGCGCGACGCGGCCGACTCCGGCCGCAAGACCTCCCCGCTCGCCAAGGCCGGCGACGCCGTCGAGGTGGACACCACCGACCTCACGCTGGACCAGGTCATCGAGTGTGTCGTTACCCTGGTCGAGGAGAAGCGGGCGGGCCGCAAGTGAGCGAAGCGCCCTCACTCAAGGGTGCGGCGGTCGGCAGGCGCATCGGCATCGGGCTCATGTACGGGCTGTGGAAGCCGCGCGTACTGGGTGCCTGGAAGGTGCCCGCCTCGGGCCCTGTCATCCTTGCCGTGAACCACTCGCACAACATAGACGGCCCGATGGTCATGGGCACCGCCCCGCGGCCCCTGCACTTCCTGATCAAGAAGGAAGCGTACGTCGGCCCGCTCGGCCCCTTCCTCGAAGGGATCGGGCAGGTCAAGGTCGACCGCGGCGGTCCCGACCGGACGGCGATAGGCCGCGCCCTCGCGGTGCTCGGCAACGGCGGGGCCCTGGGGATCTTTCCCGAGGGCACCCGGGGCGAAGGAGACTTCGCCTCGCTGCGCGCCGGGCTCGCGTACTTCGCGGTCCGCAGCGGCGCGCCCATCGTGCCGGTGGCCGTGCTGGGCAGCGGCGACACCCGCGGGCGGCTCGTCAAGGGGCTGCCCGCCTTCAAGAGCCGGGTCGACGTCGTCTTCGGCTCGGCCTTCGACGCGGGAGACGGCAGTGGCCGCCGTACCCGTACCGCGCTGGACGAGGCCACCGTACGCATCCAGGACCGGCTGACCGCCCACCTGGCCGACGCCAAGCGCCTGACCGGGCGCTGAGCGAGACTTGACCCTAGTAGTGGAGCCGCGCTGCGCGGGTTCCACCGATCACCACGAACGACGAGGAACGGACTTCATGAACGACCAGCACGACCACGGAGCACTTGGCGACGCCGAGTACGCGGAGTTCATGGAGCTCGCCGCGGAAGAGGGCTTCGACATCGAGGACGTCGAAGGTGCCCTTGAGGAGGCGGGCCACGGCCCCCTCCCCGTCCTCGCCGTCGTCGGCCGGCCGAATGTCGGCAAGTCGACCCTGGTGAACCGCATCATCGGCCGCCGCGAGGCGGTCGTCGAGGACAAGCCGGGCGTCACCCGCGACCGCGTCACGTACGAGGCCGAGTGGGCGGGCCGCCGCTTCAAGGTCGTCGACACCGGCGGCTGGGAGCAGGACGTCCTCGGCATCGACGCCTCCGTCGCCGCCCAGGCCGAGTACGCCATCGAGGCCGCCGACGCGGTCGTCTTCGTCGTCGACGCCAAGGTCGGCGCCACCGACACCGACGAGGCCGTCGTCCGCCTGCTGCGCAAGGCGAAGAAGCCCGTCGTCCTGTGCGCCAACAAGGTCGACGGCCAGAGCGGGGAGTCCGACGCGGCCTCCCTGTGGTCCCTGGGCCTCGGCATGCCGCACCCCGTCTCCTCGCTGCACGGCCGCGGCACCGGCGACATGCTGGACGCCGTCCTCGAAGCCCTGCCGGAGGCCCCCGCGCAGACCTTCGGCGGCGCCGCCCCCGGCGGCCCGCGCCGCATCGCGCTGATCGGCCGCCCGAACGTCGGCAAGTCCTCGCTCCTCAACAAGGTCGCGAAGGAGGACCGTGTCGTCGTCAACGAGCTGGCCGGCACCACCCGCGACCCGGTCGACGAGCTGATCGAGCTCGGCGGCATCACCTGGAAGTTCGTGGACACCGCGGGCATCCGCAAGAAGGTCCACCTCCAGCAGGGCGCCGACTACTACGCCTCGCTGCGCACGGCCGCCGCCGTCGAGAAGGCGGAGGTGGCGGTCATCCTGATCGACACCACCGAGTCGATCAGCGTCCAGGACCAGCGCATCATCACCATGGCCGTCGAGGCGGGCCGCGCGATCGTGATCGCGTACAACAAGTGGGACGAGCTCGACGAGGAGCGCCGCTACTACCTCGAGCGCGAGATCGAGACCGAGATGCAGCAGGTCTCCTGGGCGCCCCGGGTGAACGTCTCGGCGCTCACCGGCCGCCACATGGAGAAGCTGGTCCCGGCGATCGAGACCGCCCTCGCGGGCTGGGAGACGCGCGTCCCCACCGGCCGGCTGAACGCCTTCCTCGGCGAGGTCGTCGCCGCCCACCCGCACCCGATCCGCGGCGGCAAGCAGCCGCGCATCCTGTTCGGGACCCAGGCCGGCAGCAAGCCGCCGCGCTTCGTCCTCTTCGCCTCCGGCTTCCTGGAGCACGGCTACCGGCGCTTCATCGAGCGCCGGCTGCGCGAGGAGTTCGGCTTCGAGGGCACCCCGATCCACATCTCGGTGCGGGTGCGCGAGAAGCGCGGCGCCCAGCACAAGAAGAAGTAGTACGCGGTTCCCGGGGTCAGTAGCCCCGGCGCGGAGCGGGCGGCAGGGCCGCCGGGATGTGCGTCATCCCGGTCTGGTGCTGCCGCCCGTTCGTGTAAGCGGGGCTGCCGGCGCCCTGGCCCGCGTAGGCGTACGAGTGGGCCGGCTGCGGGGTGTACGAGGGCTGCCAGCTGTCGGCCTGCTGCTGCCACGGGGATGAGGAACCGTTCCAGCCGCCGGTGCCGCCCCCGCCGGTGTACGCGCCGCCGTACGAGAACGCCGTGAAGCCGAGTTCCTCCTCGCCCGTCCGGTCGCCCGGCAGGGCGCGGAACGAGCGCAGGTACTCCGAGTACAGCGCGTCGTAGATCGGGGTGTGCGAGACGGGGCTCGTACGGGACGGGGCGCGGGAGGAGTCGTATGGATGCACGTATCAGCCAACGAAAACGGGGCGCTGCGGATGCGGGCTGACGGGGCTCAAAACGCAGATCGCCGGGGGTGCGCGGGACGGACCGCGCACTCCCCCAGCTACCGCTGGGGGTACCCCCACCGGCGCACGCCGCCCCGGCCCCCTGGGACGGGGGCCGGGACGGCCGCTTCGGGATTCCGAAGGCTCGGCCTGGAGAGGCCGGAGGGTCAGGCGCCCGGCGTACCGGCCAGGGGCATCGAGGCGGCCACGAGCTTGCCGCCGGCGGCGGCCTTGTCGAGCGCGTCGCGCAGCAGGTCCTCACGGGGCTGCTGTCCGATGGAGCCGACCGGGGCGGCGTAGATCAGGACGCGCTGGGTCTTGTTGACGGCGGCCCGCCAGCCGTCGGTGACGGACAGCGCCTGGTGCGCCTGCCACCAGGCGACCTGGCCGGCGCCCTCGGCGCCCGGCTGGAGCACGGCGTGCAGCTGGCCGCCGGCGAGCAGGACCGACCAGCCGCCCAGGGCGGTGGGGACCTCGGACAGGTCCGTGACCGGGATGAACCCCTGCTCGATGAGGAGCGGGAGGAAGTCGTCGCCGGGGCCGTCGCTGCCGGGGCGGGCGATCGGCGCGGTCGGCTCGACCACCAGGGCGGGGTGCAGCTCGCCGGCGATCAGGATCAGGCCGCTGGTGATGCCGAGGACGGCCTGGCCGCCGGGCACGCTCTTCGGGGCCTCGCCCGGGACGGGCGCGACGGGGGCCGGGCTGTCGCCCGTGATGCTGCGGACGGCGCCCTGGAGCTGCTCCTCGGAGACGGAGACGACCTGCGAGGGGATGCAGGTGGCGTGGGCGAAGGCGAGGACGGCGGTCTCCTCGCCGACGAACAGCACCGTGCTGGTGCGGTCGTTCTCGGGGTCGCCCGGAGTGCGGCAGGAAGTGCAGTCGTAACTGCGCGGCGCGTCCTCGCCGACGAGCAGCCTGTCGGCTTCTTCGTCACCGATCTCGGCACGTACCTCATCACTGACGTCGAGCATGCGCGGCACGGGGTGGCTCCTCGGCATAGGTGCGTTGCCGGGTGGTTCCCGGCTCGCCGGGCTCAACGGGGGAGCGGCGGCCGGGGTCACGCCATTTGAGGGAACGGAATCGAACCGGGCCCCCGAAAGAGTGAACCGTCCGACCGGGCCTTCGTTTTCGTGCCAACTGTTTTCTGATTGTGCGCAGTTGGTGTCCGGGGATGGTCGTTTGCGGGAGGGGGTGCGGGTCGGCCGAGCGGGTGGGGCGCGGGGGCGTGCCGCGTGGCGGGCCGGGAGGGTGCCGGGGGGCTCCGTAGCGTGGCCCGATGCCCAAGCCGAGCGTCAGGTGGGCCGCGCGGGTGGCCGCCGCCGCGCTGCTCCTCGTACTGCCGATGGACGCGGCTGCCGCTTCCGCTTCCGCTGCCGTGGCTGTCGCCGTTGCCCCGCCGCCGCCCGCGCCCGGGCCGGCCGGGGCGGCGCACCCCGGATCGCCGGGCGTGATCGGCACCGGGCCCGGGGACTGCGGGCCGGGCGGGGAGTGGCCGTGGGACTGCGTGGCCGACTGCGAGAGCGGTGGCCGCTGGGCGGTCAACACCGGCAACGGCTTCTACGGAGGGCTGCAGTTCTGGCAGCCGACGTGGGAGGAGCACGGGGGGCTGGCGTTCGCGCTGCGGGCGGATCTGGCGAGCCGGGTGCAGCAGATCCGGGTCGCGGAGGAGGTGATCGTCCGGCAGGGGTGGGAGGCGTGGCCGGTGTGCTCGAAGCGGTACGGGCTGGCGGGGCGGATGCACGTGGTGCGGGCCGGGGAGACGCTGGTGTCGATCGCGCGCAGGCACCGGGTGCGGGGCGGGTGGCGGGCGCTGTACGAGGCGAACCGGGGGGTGATCGGGGAGCGGCCGGAGGTGCTCGCGGTGGGCACGCTGCTGTCCCTGCCGCCGAAGCCGACGGCGCCGAAGCCGCCGGTCCAGACGGGCCCGCAGCCGCCGGTGGGGACCGGCCCGAGTGCTCCGGCCCCGACCGTTCCGGCAGCGCCGAATCCGCCGGTAGGGACCGGCCCGAGTGCTCCGCTCCCGACTGCTCCGGGAGCGCCGAAGTCGACGGCGCCGAAGCCGCCGGTCCAGACGGGCCCGCAGCCGCCGGTGGGGACCGGCCCGAGTGCTCCGCTCCCGACTGCTCCGGCAGCGCCGCAGCCGACGGGCTCGCAGCCGCCGGTTCAGACGGGCCCGCAGCCGCCGGTGGGGACCGGCCCGAGTGCCCCGGCGGGGGCGGGCCCGGCAGGGCTCGGAGCCGAGCCGTCGGGGCCGGCCGGGCCGCGGCCGGCGGGGGCCGGGGCACTTTCGGTGCCGCGTCGGTGAGCACCGCCGTGCCGGCCGCGGGGCGGGACGTCCCCGATTGCAGGACCGGGGGAAGGCGCCGACCCTGGAACCATCGGGCCGAAAGGCCGCTCGGACCCTGGTGGTGAACGGGATGGACCTGGGCAGACACCCTCGGATCGGCGTGTGGGCGGCGGCCGCCGTCCTGGCCGCGGTCCCCGTCCTCGCGGGATGCTCCTCCGAACCCGGCGGCGCCGCGGCCGGATCGGCGGCCTTCTCCGGTGTGTCCGTCGCGCGGACCGCCGCCGGCCCCGCGGACCCGGGGGCGGCCAAGGCGCAGATCGAGAAGAACTGGGCCGCCGTCTTCGACCCGAAGGTCACCGCCGAGGACAAGGCCGCGCTGCTGCAGAACGGCGAGCTGCTCGAACCGCTGCTGGCCGGGATCGCCTCCGTGCCCTACGCCGCAGAGGCCTCCGCGGAGGTCACGGAGGTGGTCTTCACCTCTCCCACCGAGGCACGGGTGACCTACGACGTGTTCGTGGCCGGCATCCCGGTGCTGGACGCGCGCGAGGGGACCGCGGTGTTCGAGGACGGCGTGTGGAAGGTCTCCGCCAAGACGCTGTGCGGCCTGGTCGAGCGCAGCGGCCGCGAGGCGCCCGGCTGCTGACGCCCCGTCGGGCACGGGACACGCCGTTCACCGGCCCTGCCCGCCCGCGGCGCGCCGGAAAGACCTCGGGCGCCCCCTGGCGGCGCCGGCCGCGCTGGCAGACTCGGGGGATGCTCGAGACCTCCGCACGACTGCTGCGCCTGTTGTCGCTGTTGCAGGCCCACCGCGAATGGACCGGGGCCGATCTCGCGGAACGGCTCGGGGTGACCCCGCGGACCGTCCGCCGGGACGTGGACCGGCTGCGGGAGCTGGGGTACCCGGTGAACGCCAGCCCCGGGACCGGCGGCGGATACCAGCTGGGGGCGGGGGCCGAGCTGCCGCCGCTGCTGCTGGACGACGACGAGGCCGTCGCCGTCGCGGTCGGGCTGCGGACGGCCGCCGGGAACGGGGTCGAGGGGATCGGGGAGGCCTCCGTACGGGCCCTGGCCAAGCTGGAGCAGGTGCTGCCGTCGCGGCTGCGGCGGCGGGTGTCCGCGCTCAACGAGTTCACCGTGCCGATGCTGCGCGGCGCGCAGCGCTCCACCGTGGACCCGTCCGTGCTGACCGAGCTCGCCACCGTCTGCCGGGACGGCGAGCGGCTGCGCTTCGGCTACCGGGACCACGCGGGCGAGGTCTCCCGCCGCACCGTGGAGCCGCACCGGCTGGTGTGCACCGAGCGGCGCTGGTACCTGGTCGCCTGGGACGTGGACCGCGAGGACTGGCGGACCTTCCGCGCCGACCGGATCGAGCCCAGGCCGCCGCACGGTCCGCGGTTCACCCCGCGCCCGCCGCCCGCCGAGGACCTGGCCGCGTACGTCTCCGAGGGCGTCTCGCAACGCGTGTACGCCGCCCGCGCGGTGGTGCGGCTGAAGGTTTCGGAAGAGGAGGCGGCGCGGATCATCGCGCCGAGCGACGGGGTCCTGGAACCGGTGGACGGGCAGAGCTGCCTGCTGCGCACCGGTGCGGTGAACCTGGACGTCCTGGTGATTCACGTCATGATGCTCGGCTGTGAGTTCGAGGTGGTCGAGCCGCCGGAGCTGACGGACCGGATCAGGGCCGCGCGGGATCTCCTGGGGCGGGCCGTGGACTCCGCCGCGGTGAAGGAAATGTAGTGGATCTGAGGGGGATCCGCCTGGTCCGGTCCAAGGGGCCGTGGCAATCCCGACGGGAATTCCCGGGCCGCGTCAGGGGGTTTGGGCGGAAATTCCAAAGACCTTCTACGGCGGGCGTGTCGCGGCCCGTAAAACAATTGGCAGTTGTCGATATTCTGTGACACAAGCGTGACCCGGGACGGACGAACGTCCAGGCGTGGCGCTGACGAACGAACGACGGACGACGAAGGCGGGCCGGGTCAGAGACCCGGCCCGCCTTCGTCGTGTGCGGGGGTGAGGTGGTGCGTACCGTCCCCGCGGTGGTCGGTCAGCCGCCGGCGACCGGGCGGGCGGCGGCCCCCCGGGCGGCGGTCCGCTCGGTGTGCGCCGGGCGGCGGCTGCCGGCCGGGGTGACCGGGGTCCGCTCGGACCTGATCACGTGCGGCCGGCCGGCCAGGACCGCCGCCGGCCGGGGCGCCGGGGCGTGCCCGGCGGGCAGTGCCTGGGCGGCCTGCCCGGCGGCCGCGGCGGGCGCCGGCGAGGGCTCCCCGGCGGGGTCGACGGTCCGCCTGAGCTGCCACTTGCCGCCCGCGGAGAGCAGCGGCATGAGCGCGGTCGCGACCGGGGCGGCCATCCGTCCCGTCTCGGCGCGGCGGCGCAGCAGCTCGCGCAGCTCGAAGACGTAGGCCTCGGCCCGCGCGATGAGCGGCTCGAACCAGGGCAGGGCCAGCAGGATCAGCAGACCCGCGGACCAGCCGAGCAGCACATCGCTGACCCAGTGCGTACCGAGGTACACGGTGGTGGCTCCGACGCTCAGCGAGACGACCGCGGACACCACGGACAGCACCCGCCGGGTGACCACGGTGGAAGCCAGGTAGGCCAGGATTCCCCAGGTCACGACGGCGTTGGCGGTGTGGCCGGAAGGAAATATATCGCCGCCCGCGAAGAGTTCGGCCGATCCGATCTCGGTGGCGTAGTGCGGACCGAGCCGGCCGAGGCCAAGCTTGACGGACCCGACGGTGATGTTGAGCAGCAGCAGCGCCACGCCGAGGGTGATCAGCGGGCGGAGGGTGTGCTGCCGCCAGGAGCGCCAGCCGAGCCAGGCGGCGACCATGACCGCGGTGGGTCCGCGCTGGCCGAGCACGACGAGGTAGTCGAGGAAGGCGTGGAGCTGCGGCCACTGCTCGTAGGGGCGGAAGAACATGATCTGCCAGTCCAGGCGGACGAGCCAGGACGTGGTCAGAACGGCCACCACGATCGCCAGATAGAAGGCGAGGGTCGATCCCAGGAGCACGACGCGGTGCCGGCTCATCTGCGGGGTTTGCAGATGAGCCGGTCGCTCTGGTTCCCGGTCCAGCCGGGCGAACACCCGCTCCAGACGGGTCAGGATTTGATCGGTACGCACTCAATCGACGTTACCGCGAGCGGATGGTCGGCCCGTGCGAATCGCGGGCTTTGTGATGACCATGTGATGTGGAGTTGGTCTCACGCGGTACTTAATTCCCGGCATTTCGGCAGTGGTTGGACCGAGGTTGATCCACTGTCCTGGCAATTATTTCGCACACTTACCCGGGCTTTATTGCGCCAGGCCATTTCCTTTGCTGAAAGATGGAGGGGAATGATCCATTCCGTTACGTCGGCCGCTGCGCGGGCCGTTGCGCGGGCCGTGCGCCGGCCGCTACGGAGGGCCCGAGCCGTTCAGCCAGAACGCCCCGTAGACCGCCGAGGCCAACGCCGCCGCGCCGAGCACCGCGGCCGCCCGCCGGGTCCGCCACCCGGCCAGCGCCACTCCCACCGGCAGCAGCAGCGGGAAGGCCGGCAGCAGCAGCCGGGGCTTGGAGCCGAAGTACCCCGAGGCGCACAGCGCGAGCGCCACGACGATCCCGCCGTATACGAGCAGCGGAACCGGCTGACGCTGCCGTACGCACCGCCCGTACAGCCACAGCACCAGCACGACCCCCGCGATCAGCCCGAGCCCGGCCGCGAAGGCCGACGAGGCCAGCTTCGCCCCGATGAAGCGGGCGAAGGCCCAGCCGCCGTCGAAGCCGTTGCCCCAGCCCGCCTGCACGTCCAGGTACCCGAACAGGCCGCTCCCGGTGCGCGCGCCGACCCACAGGGCGTAGCCCGCCGCGCCCAGCGGAGCCAGCAGCACCCCGGCGGCCATCCGCCAGGACCGCTCCCCGCGGCGCCAGGCCAGGGCGGCCGCCACCCAGACCGCCGCGACCACCGCCGCGCCGACCGGGCGGGTCAGCCCGGCCCCGGCCGCGAGCAGGCCCGCCGTCAGCCACCGGCCGCGCAGGGCCCCGTACAGCGCCCAGACGGCGAGCGCGGTGAACAGGGACTCGCTGTACGCCATGGACTGCACGATCCCGACGGGCAGCGCGGCCCAGACGGCGACGGCGAACACCCCGGCGCGGCGGCCGTGGAGCAGGTCCGCCACCGCGAAGATCCCCCAGGCCGCGGCGAGCCCCGCCAGTGCCGAGACCACCAGGCCCGCCGAGCCGTACGAGAGCCCGGTCGGCGCCGACACCAGCCGCTCCAGCCAGGGCAGCAGCGGGAAGAAGGCCAGGTTCGAGTGGACGTCCCCGTTCGGGAGGAGCACCTCGTACCCGTACCCCTCCGCGGCGATGCGGGCGTACCAGAGCGAGTCCCAGCGGGCCGACAGCAGTGTGTGCGGGCTGCTGCCGGCCGCCGCGCACCACACCGCGAGCACGGCCAGCCCGAGCAGCCGGACCGCCGCGAAGACGGCCAGCGCGGGCGCGGCCCGGCGAAATCCAAGATCTTTCACGGGCATGATTATCGGTGGCGGCGGCCGGTGCGCGGCCGACGGGCGGCCGACGGGCGGCCGACGGGCGGCCGACGGGCGGCCGGTGGGCACGGCCGAGAACCACGGGCCGTGAGCGCGCGTGTACGCGGGGGAGGGAAGGGGTGGGGTGAAGTGGCGCACGCCACATGGCGGCCGCCGTCGGGATGAGAGCTTGGCCACGTGTGGGTCAGGCGAACTCGCGTACGCTGACCGTTCACTCGCGTGTCGATGCCGGACCCCGTTGGACGCCGCACAGCGCACCACCCCCCGCGGCTCCGTCAGACGCTGGTCCGCCGAGCGCGAGGGATCACCTGGGAGGTACATGCATGTCGGGGACGAACGCGGCCGGGACCAGGACCCCTTCCCCCTGGCAGCGGATCTGCGCGGCCTCCGGCGGAGCCAACCGCTGGGTCGTCCTGGCGGTTCTGTGCGTCAGCCTGGTCCTCGTCGCGCTCGACGCGACGATCCTGCACGTCGCCGTCCCCTCCGTCACCGAGGACCTGCGCCCCGGCTCCATCGAGCTCCTGTGGATCGTCGACGCCTACCCCCTGGTCTGCGCCGCCCTGCTGATCCTCTTCGGCACCCTCGGCGACCGGGTCGGCCGCCGCCGCATACTCCTCCTCGGCTACGGGCTCTTCGGCGCGGCCTCCGCGCTGGCCGCCCTCGCCGACAACGCCCAGGTCCTCATCGCCGCGCGCGCCCTGCTCGGCATCGGCGGCGCGATGATCATGCCCGCCACCCTGTCGATCCTGCGCCAGGTCTTCCCCGACCGGCGCGAGCGGGCGCTCGCCATCGGCATCTGGACCGCGGTCGCCGCGGTCGGCGCCGCCAGCGGGCCCGTACTCGGAGGCTTCCTCGTCCAGCACTTCTGGTGGGGCTCCGTCTTCCTCATCAACATCCCGCTGATGGCGCTCATCCTGCCGCTGGGCCGCTGGCTGCTGCCCGAGTCGAAGGGCTCCGCCGACGGGCCGTGGGACGTGCTCGGCGCGGTGATGGCCGCCGCCGGCGTGCTCGGTTCGGTCCTCGGGATCAAGCGGCTCGGCGCCGAGCGCGAGCTGCTGGACGCCGAGGCGCTGGTGCCGCTGGTGCTCGGCGTGGCGCTGCTGGTGCTGTTCGTCCGGCGGCAGAAGCGGCGCGAGCATCCGCTGATCGACATGCGGATGTTCTCGCGCGTCGCCTTCTCCACCTCGGTGGGCTGCATCGTGCTCGCCATGCTGGCGCTGGTCGGCCTGGAGCTGATCGCCGTCCAGTACCTCCAGCTGGTGCTGCGGCTCAGCCCGCTGGAGACCGGGCTGCGGCTGCTGCCGCTCACCTTCGCCGCCATGGCGGCCGGGGCCACCGGGTCCTACACGCTGGCCCGGATCGGGCCGCGCACCATGGTCTCGCTGGGCTTCCTGCTGACCGCCGGCGCCGTGCTGCTGCTCACCTTCATGGGGCAGCACGACCGGCCCGTGCTGCTCACGGTCGGCTTCATCCTGCTCGGCTTCGGACTCCAGACCACGCTGTTCGCCGCCTATGAGTCGATGCTGAGCGAGGCTCCGGCGGCCACCGCGGGCGGCGCGGCCTCGATCGGCGAGACCTCGTACCAGCTGGGTGCGGGGATCGGCATCGCGCTGCTGGGCAGCGTGATGAACGCGGCGTACCGGCCGGGGCTGGTGGGGGTGCCGGGGGTTTCGGCGGCGGACTCGGCGGGCGCGGCCAATTCCCTGGGCGAGGCCTACCAGATCGCCGCGCACCTCGGGGGGACGGCGGGGGAGTCGCTGTACGCCGCGGCCCGGCACTCGTTCGTGCACGGGCTGCACGTCACGCTGGTGGTGAGTGCGGGGCTGTTGTTCGCGGGCGCGTTGATGGCGCTGAAGCTGCCGCGGGTCATGGACTGCGGGGTGGGCGAGGGCGCGCAGCCGGTGGCCGAGCCGGTGCGGCTGCCCGCGCAGGCCACGGGCGAGCCGTGCCCGGCTCCTGCGGAGCACGCCGCGGGCTGAAGCCGGGTCCGCCGGTCCGCCGGTGCGGCGCCGCTGCCGGGGCTCCGCCCCGGACCCTCCCCCAGACTCCGTCCGGGGGGACCCCCACGCCTCAAACGCCGGCGAGGCTGAAAGATCGCCTCAATCGCCGGCGGGGCTGGATTTGGCCGCCCTCAGTACGCGGGCGCGCGTACAAGATCGGGGCTCCGCCCCGGACCCCGTGCCTCAATCGCCGGCGGGGCTTGATTGGTGGCGACGGCGGCGTCTAGCGTCAGCCGGGCGGCGTAAAACTTGCGCTGCTAGGTAACGACTCAGGCCGCCGGGAGGCCCCGTGTCACCGTTCCTGCCTCATGATCCGCTCGGGCTCGACGAGCTGCTCGGGCCCGAGGACCTCGCCATCCGCGACACCGTTCGCGACTGGGCCGCCGACCGGGTGCTGCCGTACGTCGCCGAGTGGTACGAGAGCGGCGAGCTCCCCGGCATCCGGGAGCTGGCCCGTGAGCTCGGGGCCATCGGGGCGCTCGGGATGTCCCTCACCGGGTACGGCTGCGCCGGCGCCAGCGCCGTGCAGTACGGCCTCGCCTGCCTGGAGCTGGAGGCCGCCGACTCCGGGATCCGCTCGCTGGTCTCCGTACAGGGATCGCTCGCGATGTACGCGATCTGGAAGTACGGCTCCGAGGAGCAGAAGCAGCGCTGGCTGCCCGGCATGGCCGCCGGCGAGCTGATCGGCTGCTTCGGGCTGACCGAGCCCGACGTGGGATCGGACCCCGCCGCGATGCGGACCCACGCCAAGCGCGACGGCACCGACTGGGTGCTGAACGGGCGCAAGATGTGGATCACCAACGGTTCGGTCGCCGCCGTCGCCGTGGTCTGGGCACAGACCGACGAGGGGATCCGCGGATTCGCCGTCCCGACGGACACCGCCGGTTTCTCCGCGCCGGAGATCAAGCACAAGTGGTCGCTGCGGGCCAGCGTGACCAGCGAGCTCGTCATGGACGAGGTGAGGCTGCCCGCCGACGCGGTGCTGCCGGGCGTCACCGGCCTGAAGGGACCGCTCGGCTGCCTCAGCCACGCGCGGTACGGGATCATCTGGGGATCCATGGGCGCGGCGCGCGCCAGTTTCGAGTCCGCGCTCGGCTACGCGAAGACGCGGGAGCAGTTCGGAAAGCCGATCGGCGGCTTCCAGCTCACCCAGGCCAAGCTGGCGGACATGGCCCTCGAACTCCACAAGGGCATCCTGCTCGCCCACCACCTGGGCCGGCGCATGGACGCGGGCACCCTGCGGCCGGAGCAGATCAGCTTCGGCAAGCTCAACAACGTCCGCGAGGCCATCGAGATCTGTCGCACCGCGCGGACCATCCTCGGTGCCAACGGGATCTCCCTCGAATACCCCGTCATGCGGCACTCCACCAACCTCGAATCGGTCCTCACCTACGAGGGCACCGTCGAGATGCACCAACTGGTGCTGGGCAAGGCGCTCACCGGGCTGGACGCCTTCCGGTGAGAGTCCCCCAGCCACCGCTGGGAGGTGCCCCCACTGCCTAGCTCTGGTTGAAGAAGTCGCGCGAGCGGCCGGCGGGCTCGCCGCTCACGATCTGGGTGTCGGCCGGGGTCAGGAGGAAGACCCTGGTCGCCACCCGCTCGATCGAGCCGCGCAGGCCGAAGGTCAGGCCGGCCGCGAAGTCGACCACGCGCTTCGCGTCGCCCGGGTCCATCGACGACAGGTTCACGATCACCGGGACGCCCTCGCGGAACAGCTCGCCGATTCCACGCGCGTCACGGAAGCCGTCGGGGGTGACCGTCGCGATCCGGCGGCCCTGCTCGACAGCCGACTCGGAGGCCACCCTGACGCGCGGGTCGGTGACCCACTGCTCGCCGGGACCGGCCACCGAACCCTGTGCCGCCTCCGCGTAGTCGTCGTCGTAGTAACGCTCGTCGTCGCTGTCCTCCACGAGACCCAGCCAGGCACTCGCCTTGCGCACCGAACCCATGGACGCCTCCTTTCACCGCGGTCAGTTGTCTTCTCTCCGCTGCCCCTATGGTCGTCCATGATGCTGACAACGCGCCAAGTGGATAGTCGCCGCGCAGGGGTTTCGTGACGGTACTGGTGCAGAACATCCGTTGCACGGTCAAGGATCCTGATGGCTACCACTGCTGACTGAGTGAAAATACGACTGCTGCCTCCGTACGGGTGACCGATGGGGACGTACGGGTGAAGGCCGCGGCTGGATACGATGCCCGGCAAGCACGCGTACGACACACGGGGGAAGCGGTTTGTTCGGCATAGTCAGGCCTTGCACGCACCGGCTGGGAGAGCGGTTCAAGACGGAGTGGATGGCCCATCTGTGCGGGCTGTGCCTGGCACTTCGGGGGGATCACGGCCAGTTCGCCAGGATCGTCACCAACTACGACGGGCTGCTCGTCTCCGTTCTGACGGAGGCTCAGTCCGGTCCCGCACCCGGCACCCGGCGCACCGCCGGCCCCTGCCCGCTGCGCGGGATGCGCACCGCCGCCGTGGCGAAGGGCGAGGGTGCGCGGCTCGCGGCCGCCGTCTCGCTCGTCCTGGCCTCCGCGAAGGTACGGGACCACGTGGCCGACCGGGACGGGCTGTTGGCCCGGGCCCCCATCGCCGCGGCCGCGCGCAGGGTGGCCCGCGGCTGGGACCGTGCCGGAGCCCGCACCGGGGCCTCGCTCGGCTTCGACACGGCGGTCCTCGTCGACGCCGTGGACCGGCAGGCGGGCATCGAGACGCTGGCCGGCCCCGGCACGCCGGTGCTGGTGGTGACCGAGCCCACGGAGACCGCGACGGCCGCCGCCTTCGCCCATACCGCGCAGCTGGCCGGACGTCCAGGCAACGCGCCCGCGCTCGCCGAGGCGGGCCGCTACTTCGGGCGGCTCGCGCACCTGCTCGACGCCGTGGAGGACCAGGGCGCGGACGCCGCGGCGGGCGCCTGGAACCCGCTCACCGCCACCGGGACCTCGCTCGCCGAGGCCCGGCGGCTGTGCGACGACGCGCTGCACGGGATCCGGCTGGCGCTGCGCGAGGTGGAGTTCGCGGACGCCGGGCTCGCCCACCGGCTGCTGGTGCACGAGCTGCGCACCTCGGTGGACCGGGCCTTCGGGACGGGCAGCTGCGGGCACGTGGGGAGGAACGCCGCCGGGCAGGGCGGCGGCCCGTACGCCGCGAACCCCTACGCGGGCAGCCCCCAGGCCGGCGGCAGCCCCTATGGCTCCCATCCCCATGGCTCCCATCCCTACGCACCGGGTGCGCCGCAGGCTCCCGGCGGGCCGGTCGTGCCGCCGCCCATGGGGCCCGGCGGTGGCGGAGGCGGAGGCGGCTGGGGCGGCCTGCCCCCGCAGAAGCCGCGCCGGGGACTGCTGGCCGGCTGCGCGGTGGCTCTGGGCCTGTTCTGCACCTGCCAGCTCTGCTGCACCGAGCACGAGGGGCCGTGGTCCCGGGAGAAGAAGCAGGCCTGGTGCGACAACTGCGACTGCGGGAACTGCAACTGCGACGGCTGCGACTGCGGCTGCGGTGACTGCTGCTGCTGTCCCTGCGACGGCTGCTGAGGCCCCTTCAGGTCGCACAGGTCCGGACGGAGTACCCCGAGGTTCCCGTCCGGACCGGTGTGGAAGGGTTGACCGGCATGAACGACGACGCAGACGACCCGCCCGCCGCCTGGCGGAAATGGCACGAGCATCGGGTGGCCACCGTGTCCGCCCCTTACGGGCCCCTCGCGCTCACCGGCACCCACTGGCTCGCCGACTACCCGGAAGGTCGAATTCCGGCCGTTCCGGGGCAGTGGCGCACGACCGACGGCGGAGTTGCGCTGACGGCCGCCCCCGAGGATTCCCTTCACCTCGACGGCGAGCCCTTCACCGGTGACGCCGTACTGGCCGCCGACGAGACCCCGCCCGCGCACTCGCGGCTCTCCGCGGGGGAGGTGCGGCTCGTCGTGATCCGGCGCGAAGGGGAGTGGGCGGTACGGGTCTTCGACCCCGCGGCCCAGGCCCGCCGGACCTTCACCGGGATCGAGGCCACCCCCTACGACCCGGCCTTCGTGCTGCCGGGGCGCTTCCGGCCGTACGGGGAGGACCGGACCGTCCAGGTGGAGAACGCCGACGGGCGGGCGCGCGGACTCGGCCTCGGCGGCGAGCTGCGCTTCCCCTTCGGGGGCGTCGACCACACCCTCCAGGTCGCCGTCGACGCACAGGACGGAAGCCTCTGGGCCGTCTTCGGAGATGCCACCGGCGGGCGCTCCAGCTACCGTTTCCGCTTCCTGAAGCCCGGCACCCCCGCGCGGGACGGCTCGATCACCGTGGACCTCAACCGGGCCCAGCTGCCGCCCTGCGCCTTCGCCGACCACTTCATCTGCCCCTTCCCGCCTCCGGGGAACACCCTTCCCTTCGAGGTGGCGGCGGGCGAGCGGCGGCTGAAAGGCGCCCTTGCGGCCGGTATCTGACGCCAGGACACTCCCGACAGTGCTTGTCAGGGACACGGCGCAAATTTTGGCGCTCCCCCGTGCCCCGACTGCGCCTCACGGGCTCCGGCACCCCCACGACAGCCGGGCCCCCGAACCTCTCGGAGGACGATAAGTGAGGATCAAGAGCATCACCCGTACCAGGCTGCTCGCGGCGGCCACCGGCCTGGCCGCCATCGCAGCACTCGCCGCCCCCACCGTGGCGAACGCGGACGCACAGGACGGCGGCGGTTTCAGCGCCGCCCGGCTGGCCTCGGCCGGCGCATCCGTCCTGCGCGCCGACGTCGCGGGCACCGCCTGGCACACCGACCCCGCCACCGGGACCCTGGTGGTCACCGCCGACTCCACCGTCTCGACCGCCGACCTCGCCAGAATCAAGCGCGAGGCCGGAGCCGACGCCGGGGCCCTGCGCATCGAGCGCACCCCCGGCAAACTGACCAAACTGCTCTCCGGCGGCGACGCGATCTACGCGTCCAGCTGGCGCTGCTCGCTCGGCTTCAACGTGCGCAGCGGGAGTACGTACTACATCCTCACCGCCGGGCACTGCACCGACGGCGCCGGCACCTGGTGGAGCAACTCCGCCCACACCAGCACGCTCGGCACCACCGTCGGATCCAGCTTCCCGACGAACGACTACGGCCTGATCAAGTACGCGAGCAACTCGCCGGTCCCGCCGGGCACCGTCGGCAGCCAGGACATCACCAGCGCCGTGAACGCGACCGTCGGCATGTCCGTGAAGCGGCGCGGCTCCACCACCGGCACCCACAGCGGCTCGGTGACCGGGCTCAACGCCACCGTCAACTACGGCGGTGGCGACATCGTCTACGGCATGATCAAGACCAACGTCTGCGCCGAACCCGGCGACAGCGGCGGCCCGCTCTACTCGGGCGCCCGCGCGGTCGGTCTCACATCGGGCGGCAGCGGCAACTGCTCCTCGGGCGGAACGACGTACTTCCAGCCGGTGGTCGAGGCCCTCAACGCCTACGGGGTCAGCGTGTACTGACCCGGCCACCGGGTAGGACACCCGCCCGGCCTGCGGCACAATCGTGAGCCCCTGCCCAACTCCTGGGCGGGGGCTCATCTTTGGGGGAAGAGGAGACGCGCATGACCAGTGCACCGTCCGGTCGGGGAGGCACCGCGCCCGATGTGCAACGGCGGATCCGGCGCAACCGCTGGCTGTTCACCGCGCCCCTGGTGCTGCTGTGCGTGCTCGGTGCGGTCCTCGTCTGGGAGATCGTGCGCGGGAACATGTCCGAGGCCTCCCGCTCCCATTGGCCGTGGCGTCTGGAGCTGATGAGCGCCGAACCGCTGGCCAGCCTGCTGGCCGTATCGGCGGGCGCCGTCCTGGCGCGGGCCCAGTACGCCCGGGCGGTGCGGCCGGCGCTCGGATGGCGGTCCGAGTTCGTGGCGGGTCTGCTGCCGGGCCCCGCGAAGGCCTGGAGCGTGGGGATCCTCAACGGCGGCCAGCACAACGTGGTCCTGGAACACCTGGACTACCGGCTGGTCATGGCCCGTGACTCGGTCGACGCGACGGCCGACGACGCGGAGTGGACGGGTCTGGCCGCCGTCGGCGAGCGGCTGGCAGGCGAAGGTCTGCGGGCCGCCGTCGACTTCCGGATCTACTCCTTCGGCGCGGGGTACCCGCTCGTGGCGACCGGTACGTACGAGACCGTCGGGGTGGGGGTGTTCTCGAAGCGGTTCATCGACGAGGTACGGGCGTTCCACCTGCGCATACAGGTGGTGGACAGTGTCGGGGACACGCACGAGCGGATCATCGAATGCCTCGAGGGAGCCCGGGAGGCGGTGACCGCGCCCGTCGAGGAGGCGGAGCCGGTCACAGCAGCCAGTCCAGGGCTTCCGGCTGCGCGTACTGCGCGGCGAAGTGGCCGGCCCCGGGCTTGATCACGGCGGTGCTGTGCTCGATGTGCCCGGCCAGCCATCGGAAATGACCCAGGGGGGAGAAGGCGTCCTCCGCACCGCGCCACAGCAGGACCCGGCCGGCGATGGAGCCGGGATCGAATCCCCAGGGCCGGCAGAAGGCCAGGCTGTCGTCCAGCCAGCCGTACACGGAAGTGCGCAGCGCCTCCCGGTAGTTGTCCAGCAACGCCCGATGCACTTCATGGTCGGAGAGGACCGGCAGATCGGCTTCGGAGAGGTCCGCCCGCAGCTCCTCCAGCAGTCTGCCCGGGTCACGGCTGATGGCCGCTGCCCGGGGGGTGAGCCTGCGTTCCAGGGCCGCCGGATCGCGCACGGCGAGCGCGTAGTGCTCGGCGTTGTGGGCGGTCATGCCGGCGAACCAGTCGAGTCCGGCCCCGTCCCACGGCGCGAGGCTGACCAGGGCGGCCGTCCCCGTCACCCGCTCCGGGAGAAGCGCCGCGCAGGCGAGGGCGTGCGGACCGCCCCCGGAGCGGCCGACGACGGCGAAGGTGTCCACGCCCAGGGCATCCGCGACGGCGGCGGAGTCCGCGGCGGCATCGGCCACCGTCCGACCCGGGGACCGGTCGGAGTCCCCGTAACCGGGCCGGTCGTAGGCGAAGAACCGGATGTCCGGATAGCGCTCGGTGATGTCGCGCAGGGCCGTCCCGAGCCGGCTCCCCGGCATGCCGTGGTGCAGCAGTACGGGCACCCCGTCCGGCGCACCCCAGACCTCGGCCACGAGCACGCGGCCGTCCCCTGCCTTCACCTCGACGCGCACTACGCCTCCGCGGTCTTTCGGCTTCCTGCCGATGTCCCTAGTCTCATGACGACAGACGACATCTCTCTTGATGGAAACACAGCCACGACCCGGAGGGGGAACCGTGACGACCACTCAGAAGCAGCAGCCCGCAGTCTCGCCGGTACAAGGGGAGCGCGGCGGCCGGCCGTCGCTGGCCTCGCTCGCCGCCCGCGGCGCGGACGCCGACCGGCGCATCGCCCGGGTGCTCCCCGGCGCCACGGCCCCCGGCGCCCGGACGGTCACCTTCAACTCCTCCCTCTGAGCAGGGCGCGCCCGTAGCGATGGTGTTCACCGGGGCCGCTGCCGCGCGGCTCATCCCGTTCCGCGAATTCGTGGTCAAGGTGCACAGCAGATGCGACCTCGCATGCGACCACTGCTACATCTATGAACACGCGGACCAGAGCTGGCGGCAGCGGCCCGCGGTGCTGTCCGAAGCGGTGGCGGAGCGGCTCGCGGAGCGGCTGGCCGAGCACGCGGGGGCCCACGGACTGCCCTCGGTGACGGTCATCCTCCTCGGCGGCGAGCCGCTGCTGGCCGGCCCCGCCCGACTGCGGCGGCTGTGCGAGGTGCTCACCCGCGGCCTCGACGGGGTGGCCGCTCTCGACCTGCGGATCCACACCAACGGGCTCCGGCTGAACGAGGAGTTCCTCGACCTCTTCGCCACCTACGGGGTCAAGGTCGGGGTGTCCCTCGACGGCGACCGCGCGGCCAACGACCGGCACCGCCGCTCCGCGAACGGCCGGACCAGCCACCCCCGCGTCCTCAAGGCGCTCGGGCTGCTCGGCCAGGAGCGCCACCGGCACCTCTACCAGGGCCTGCTCTGCACGATCGACCCCGAGAACGACCCGCGCACGGTGTTCGACGCGCTCACCGCGCTCGCACCGCCGCGCATCGACTTCCTCCTGCCGCACGCCACCTGGGAGACGCCCCCGGCCAGGCCCGACGGGCGCCCCGACACCTACGCCCGGTGGCTCCTGGAGGTCTTCGACCACTGGGACGCGCAGGGCCGGCCGGTCCCGGTCCGGCTGTTCGACTCCCTCCTGAGCACCCTGCGCGGCGGGCCGAGCCTGACCGAGTCGCTGGGCCTGACACCCACGGACCTGGTCGTCGTCGAGACCGACGGCACCCTGGAGCAGGCCGATTCCCTCAAGACCGCCCACGAGGGCGCCGCCGCCACCGGTTTCGACGTCTTCCGGAACAGCTTCGACGAGGTGGCCGCCCATCCCGGCATCCGGGCCCGCCAGCTGGGCCTCGCCGGTGTCAGCGCAGAGTGCCGCGGCTGCCCCGTGGTGCGCTCGTGCGGCGGAGGCCTCTACGCGCACCGGTACCGGGCCGCCAACGGCTTCGACAACCCCTCCGTCTACTGCACCGACCTGAAGGAACTCGTGGACGGGGTCGAGCAGCGCACCGCCCGGACCGCCGACGTGCCCGGGCCCGCCGATCTCGCGGCCTCCCAGCAGGAGTTGACCCGGGTCCTGCTGGTCCGGCTGCACGAGGACCTGGCGGGCTCCGGGGGCGAGGACTGGCAGCGCTCCTGGGAGCTCGTCACGGCCGTCGAGGCCGAGGCGCCCGACGCGCTGGATGCCGTACTGGACCATCCGTACACGCGCACCTGGCTGCTCGGCGCACTGGAAGCCCTGCGCCAGGGGCGGCCGCCGGACGAGCCGCCCGCCTTCCGGCTGTCCGCGCTGGCCGCGGCGGCCGCGGTGCGGGGGCGGCTGGATCTGCAGGTGAGGGTGGCCCTCCGGGGCGGTGAGCTGTACCTGCCCACGCTCGGGCGGCTGCGCACCGGCGGGACCGCGGTCGGGATCAGGGCCGCCGACGAGGGGTTCTCCGTGAGGGAGGGCGGGACCGAACGGCGCTTGGCGCTGTCCGGGGCGGGCCCGGGCTGGCAGCCCGTACGGGTATGGCGGGGAGCCGCCGGGGTCGGGGCCGACGGTGCGGCGCCGGCCCTGGACGACCTCGACCCCTACCGCGACTGCTACTCCCGGCCGCCCCTGCCGAGGCTCGACGGACCCGGGGCCGAGGCCTGGCAGCGCCGCCTCGGTGCGGCCTGGGCGCTGCTGCACCGGACGGTGCCGGACCTGGCGCGGGAGACCGGGGCGGGGCTGAGCACGCTCACGCCGCTCACCGGCCCCGGGGGCCCGGGGAGATGCGGGCCCGGTGCGCTGGGCGTGCCCTACGCGGCAGACGTACGGGAGACCGCGCTCGCGCTGCTCACCGGGCGGCGGCGGGCCCGGCTGCGCGAGCTGACCGAGGTGGCCGACCTGTACGTGCTGGACGGGGAGTGGTGGCACGAGTCCCCCTGGCGGGAGCGGCCGGTGGCGGTGTCGGCGCTGCTGGCCGATGTGCATGCGCGGGTGGCCGTAGCGGCGTACCGGCGGGCGGGCGGCGATGCGGGCGGGAGCGGGCTCGCGGGTGACGAAGGTGAGATCAAGCGGACCCTGGACCGCCTTTCCGGTGCGGCGGAGCTGACCGTCACCGGAAAGGCGGTGGTGGCGGAACTGCGCCGGGAGTTCGAGTCGGGAGTCTGATCGGAGAATGCGCGAGATGGTGCGCGGAAATTCTTGTGAAAGTTTTCACAAGCGCGCATGGGTCTTTGGTCCTCCTTCGTTCGTGCAGGTGGAGCGGCATGTTCCTGGATCGTGAACAGGCGTGAACAGACCTTCTGCCCCTCGGGAGAGGGCTTTTTCGGCCGGGTGGCTTGCGGTTTTGGGTGTCGAATTGGGGCATCGGGTCGAAATGAAGGAGTTCCTGTCATGCAAGCCAACGAGATGGTGGACGGACTGGTCCAGGGGGCGCTCGCGGCGCTCGACCGGTTCGAGTCGTTCAACCAGGAGCAGGTCGACCACATCGTCAAGAAGGCCTCGCTGGCCGCGCTGGGCCGGCACGGCGAGCTCGCGAAGCTCGCCGTCGAGGAGACCGGGCGCGGCCTCTTCGAGGACAAGGCGGTCAAGAACCTCTTCGCCTGCGAGCACGTGGTGAACTCGATGCGCGGGCTGAAGACCGCGGGCGTCATCCGCCGCGACGAGCTGAACGGCATCACCGAGATCGCCGAGCCCGTCGGCGTCGTCTGCGCGATGACCCCGGTCACCAACCCGACCTCGACCACCCTCTTCAAGGCGCTGATCGCCCTGAAGACCCGCAACCCGATCATCTTCGCCTTCCACCCGTCCGCGCAGCACTGTTCCGCCGAGGCCGCCCGCATCGTGCGCGACGCCGCCGTCGCCGCCGGAGCCCCGGAGAACTGCGTGCAGTGGGTCGAGCAGCCCTCCATGGAGGCCACCGGCGCGCTCATGAACCACCCGGGCGTCTCCACCATCCTCGCCACCGGCGGCAACGCCATGGTCAAGGCCGCCTACTCCTGCGGGAAGCCGGCCCTGGGCGTCGGTGCCGGCAACGTCCCGGCGTACGTCCACAAGAGCGCCAAGCTGGGCCGCGCGATCCACGACATCGTGCTCTCCAAGGCCTTCGACAACGGCATGATCTGCGCCTCCGAGCAGGCCGTCATCCTGGACCGGGAGATCTACGAGCAGGGCCTCGCCGAGTTCAAGCGGCTCGGCGCCCACGTGGTCACTGCCGCCGAGAAGACCAAGCTGGAGCAGTTCGTCTTCGGCACGACCGCCTACGCCGCCGACTGCTCCGGCGCCAGGCTGAACCCGGCGGTCGTCGGCAAGTCCCCGCAGTGGATCGCCGAGCAGGCCGGTTTCACCGTCCCCGAGGGGACCTCCATCCTGCTGGCCGAGTGCAACGAGGTCGGCGACGGCGAGCCGCTGACCCGCGAGAAGCTCTCCCCGATCCTGGCCGCCCTGAAGGCCTCCGACGCCGAGTACGGTCTCGAACTGGCCGCCGAGATGGTCGAGTTCCACGGCCTGGGCCACAGCGCCGCCATCCACGCGGAGGACGAGCGGCTCGTCGAGGAGTTCGGCAGGAAGGTCAAGGCGATCCGCGTCATCGCCAACTCGCCGTCGACGTTCGGCGGTATCGGCGACGTCTACAACGCCCTCCTCCCCTCGCTCACCCTCGGCTGCGGCTCGTACGGGCACAACTCGGTGTCGAACAACGTCACCGCGGTGAACCTGATCAACGTCAAGCGGATCGGACGGCGCAACAACAACATGCAGTGGTTCAAGGTCCCGCCGAAGATCTACTTCGAGCGCAACTCCATCCGCTACCTCGGCGAGATGGACGGCATCAGCCGCGTCTCGATCGTCACCGACAAGACGATGGTCGCCCTCGGCTTCGTGCGGAAGGTCACCGAGATCCTGCAGGGTCGCGAAGGTGCCGTCGCCATCCAGGTCATCGACAACGTCGAGCCCAACCCGGAGCTGGCGACCGTGCAGGCCGGCGCCGCGCTGATGCGCGACTTCCGGCCCGACACGATCATCGGTCTCGGCGGCGGCTCCCCGATGGACGCCGCGAAGATCATGTGGCTGATGTACGAGCGCCCCGAGGTGGAGTTCGGGGACACGAAGGAGAAGTTCTTCGACGTCCGCAAGCGCGCCTACACCTTCCCCTCGCTCGGCGAGAAGGCCAGGATGGTGGCCATCCCGACCACCTCGGGCACCGGCTCCGAGGTCACCCCGTTCGCCGTCATCTCCGACCCGGCCGCGGCCCAGAAGTACCCGCTCGCCGACTACGCGCTGACCCCGAACGTGGCCATCGTCGACCCGGTCCTGCCCATGGGCCTGCCGCCCACCGTGACCGCGGACTCCGGCTTCGACGCCCTGACGCACGCCACCGAGGCCTACGTCTCCGCCTACTCCAACGACTACACCGACGGCCTCTGCCTCCAGGCGATCAAGCTGATCTTCGAGAACCTCCAGCGGTGCGTCGTCGACGGGCCGAACGACCCCGAGGCGCGCGAGAAGATGCACAACGCCTCGACGGTCGCGGGCATGGCCTTCGCCAACGCCTTCCTGGGCCTGGTGCACGCCATGGCGCACACCCTGGGCAACACCTTCCACGTGGCCCACGGCCGCACCAACGCGATCCTGCTGCCCCACGTGATCCGCCACAACGGCACGGTCTCGCACAAGGCCACCCCGTGGCCGAAGGCCGAGGTCTACCGGGCCCCGGAGCGCTTCCAGGAGATCGCGAAGATGCTGGGCCTGCCGGCCGCCACCCCGGCCGAGGGCGTCGAATCGTACGCCCGGGCGGTGGAGGAGCTCCGCACCAAGTGCGGGATCCCGGCCTCCTTCGCCGAGGAGGGCGTCGACGAGCGGGCCTTCGTCGAGGCCCTGCCGGCCCAGGCGATGAACGCCTACGCGGACCAGTGCGCGCCCGCCAACCCGCGGATGCCGATGATCGACGACATGCAGCAGCTGATGCGGCAGGCGTACTACGGCAACCGGGAGGGTGCGCCGGCCGGGAGCGGCGCCGCCGAGAAGGAGTGACCTCGTAGGAGAGAGCGCGAAGGCCCGTCCGGGGCGCAGGCCCCGGGCGGGCCTTCGGGCGTGCGCTACGCGGGCGGGGGCGCGGGGGCGGGCGGGACGAGGAGGGCCGCCGCCGAGCGGGCCTGGTCCAGGGCCCGGGCGCGGTCCGCGCCGCGCTGGCCCAGCACCACCCGGGTGCTCAGCCCGTCCAGCAGCGCGAGCAGTTCCGAGGCCCGGGCGGGGACGTCCATGGGGGCGAAGCGGCCCTGCTCCACGCCCTTGGCCAGCAGCGCCTCCAGGTCCTGCTGCCAGCTCTCGTCGATCTCCTCCTGGGCCGCCTTCAGCGGTTCGTTGGAGGCCGTACGGGCCCACAGCTCGATCCACAGGGTCCAGCGCGGGTCGCGCGGCCCCTCGGGGAGGTAGAGCTCCAGGAACTGGTCGAGCTTGCGGGCGGCCGTCACCCGGCGGCCGAGCAGGGCCCGGCGCTCCCCGGTGAGCAGTTCCTCGCTCCAGCGCAGGGCCTCCAGCAGGAGCCGGTCCTTGCTGCCGAAGTAGTACAGGATGTGCCCGCCGCTGGTGCCGAGGCGCTCGGCCAGCGCGGACATGGTGAGCGATGCGAGCCCGTTCTCGGCGATCGCCGCCATGGCCTCTTCCAGCATCCGCTCCTGCGCGATCTGCCCGTCGCGCCGCCGTGCCGCTCCCGCCACCGCTCTCCCGCCCTCCGGATCTTCCTGGCCAGACCTTATCCCGGACAGGGTCTTGACGGGGTCCCGGTACAGCCCGCATCTTGAATGCCATTCAAGAACTTAGAACGTCATTCAAGATCGCTCAAGGTCCTCAAGGTCAGGGGTTCGTCATGGGACAGCAGGAGACAGTCGACGTCGACGAGGTGTTCCGGGTCGAGACCCACGGGATCGACCCCATCCCCGACGCGGAACGCCACGGCAGCGCCAAGGACCTCTTCTGGCTCTGGTTCGGCTCCAACCTCACCTTCACCTACGTGATCAACGGCGCCCTGGCCGTGGCCTTCGGGCTCTCCTTCTGGCAGGCCACCGCCGTGGTCGTGATCAGCGGCCTGTCCTTCTTCGCCGTCAGCGCCGCCGGGCTCAGCGGCATCCGCACCGGCACCGCCACCCTGGTCATCTCCCGCGCCGCCTTCGGCGTCCGCGGCAACTTCCCGGCCGGCGTCCTCAACTGGGTGGTGAGCATCGGCTACACCATCGTCAACACCGTCGTCGGGACGCTCGCGCTGGAGGTCTTCTTCGCCGAGGTCGGCCTGGGCAGCGGCCACCTCGTACGCGGCCTCGCCCTCGGCATCACCCTCGCGCTGACCTTCGCCGTCGCCATGTGGGGCCACGCCACCGTGCAGTTCGCCGAGCGCTGGATGGCCTACGTCCTCGCCGTCGGCTTCGGCGCGCTGCTCGTCTTCGTCCTGCCCGGCGCCGACACCTCCGCCCCGGCCGCCGCCCCGGGCCTGTCCGGCTGGAGCCTCGCCTTCGTCGTCATGCTCGCCGGCCCCTTCTCGTACCTGCCGATGCCCGCCGACTACACCCGCTACCTGCCCCGGACCACCTCCCTGAAGTCGATCACCTGGATGGGCGCCCTCGGCGGCTTCGTCTCCTCCGTGGCCCTCGGCGTCGCGGGCGTCGCCGCCGCCACCCAGACCGACATGACCGACGCCGAGAGCCTGCTGCCCGGCTGGTTCCAGCCGCTGTTCCTGG
This sequence comes from Streptomyces sp. NPDC059989, assembly GCF_042736975.1. NCBI lineage: Bacteria > Bacillati > Actinomycetota > Actinomycetes > Kitasatosporales > Streptomycetaceae > Streptomyces > Streptomyces sp. NPDC059989. Next base: position 2,366 of record NZ_JBHWUO010000074.1, on the reverse strand, counting down.
CCCTCGTACTGGGCGGCTCGGTCACCAACTCGATCATCACGCTCTACTCCTCCAGCCTGAACCTCCAGGTCCTCGGCATCCCGTGGAGCCGCGCCCGCGCCATCGTGATCAGCGCCGCCGTCACCGCGCTCGGCTCGCTCGCCGCGCTCTTCCTCACCGACTTCACCACCTCCCTGCTCTCCTTCCTCTCCCTCCTGATCATCGTGTTCGCGCCCTGGGGCGGGGTGTTCCTCGCCGACATGCTGCTGCGCCGCTGCCACTACGACTCCGACGCGCTGCACGCCGGGAGCGCCGGGGCCTACTGGTACCGCGTCGGCTACCACCCGGCCGGCATGGCCGCCCTGCTCGCCGGCATGGCCTTCGCCGCCCTGACCTGCGACTCCGAGCTGTGGACCGGGCCGCTGGTGGCCCCGCTCGGCGGCGCCGACCTCACCCTCCTCGGCTCCGTCGTCTCCGGCCTCGCCTACTGGGCCCTGACCCGCGGCCGGGTCCCGGCCTACGCCCCCGCCGCCTGACCGCCGACCAGACCACCTCCCCCGCCGCAATGGAGCACCCCCACATGGCACGCCGCCCCTTCCCCGCCGACCTGCTGCTCACCGGAGCCCGGATCCACACCGTGGACCCGCGGCTGCCCGCGGCCGAGGCCCTCGCCGTCCACGACGGAACGATCGTCTGGCTCGGCCCCGACGCCGAGGCCGCCGCCTGGGCCGGACCGGACACCGAGCGGATCGACGCGGGCGGGAAGCTGGTCCTGCCCGGCTTCATCGACGCCCACAACCACGTCCGGCTCGGCTCCGACGACGCCTGCGTCCAGCTCGCCGGGGTGCGCACCCTGGAGGGCATCCACGAGCGGATCCTGGCCTGGCGGCAGGCCAACCCGGACGCCGAGTGGATCGAGGCCGAGGCCTTCGACTACTCCGCCATCCCGGGCGGCCGGATGCCGGCCGCAGCCGACCTGGACCCGGTCACCGGGGACATCCCGGCGCTCGTGCTCTCGTACGACGTGCACACGGCCTGGCTGAACACGGCGGCCATGCGGCGCCTGGGCGTCACCCGGGACCGTACGGACCTGCCCTTCGGCACGGCGGCGGTGGACCCGGAAACCGGCGAACCCACCGGATTCGTCAAGGACTTCGCCGTCAAGGGGCTCTCGCGGGACGGCCACCGGGCACTGCGCGACCTGGGCGTGCCGTGGGCCTCGCCGGACCGGCAGTACGGGCGGCTCGCCAAGAGCCTCGACGACGCGATCGGCTTCGGCATCACCACGGTGGTGGAGCCGCAGAACTCCCTCGACGACCTCGAACTCTACGAACGGGCCCGGGCGGAGGGGCGGCTGCGCTCGCGGATCGTCGCCGCGCTGTTCCACCCGCGCGGCACCGGTGAGGCCGACCTGGCCGACTTCGAGGAGGCGGCGCGCCGGTTCTCCGGGGACCGGCTGCGGGTGGGCCCGCTCAAGCTGTACATCGACGACGTGGTGGAACCGCGGACGGCCGCGCTCCTGGAGCCGTACGCGGGCTGCGGGCACCACCGGGGCGAGACCTTCTATCCGGCGGAGGAGTTCGCGGAGCTGCTGGCGAAGCTGGACGCGCGGGGCTTCCAGTGCTTCGTGCACGCCACGGGCGACCGGGGGATCCGGACCGTCCTGGACGCGGTGGAACACGCGCGGTCGGTGAACGGCCCGCGCGATGCCCGGCACCAGGTGGTGCACGTGGAATGCCTGGACCCGGCGGACGTGTCCCGCTTCGCGGACCTGGGCGTGGTGGCCTGCATGCAGCCGAGGCACTGCGCACCGGAGATCGCCGGGCCCGGGCAGGACTGGGCCGAGAACGTGGGCGAGGAGCGGTGGCACAAGGCGTGGCCGATGCGGAGCCTGCACGAGGCGGGGGCGGTCCTGGCGTTCTCCAGCGACTGGAACGTGGCGGAGATGGACCCGATGATCGGCATCTACACGGCGGTGACGCGTCGGCCCCTGGCCGGGGGCGAGGCGTGGCAGCCGGGCGAGACGGTGGACGTGGAGACGGCGGTGTACGGCTACACGATGGGCTCCGCCCATGCCAACTTCCTGGAGGCGGAGCGGGGTTCCCTGTCGGTGGGAAAGGCGGCCGACTTCGTGATCCTGTCCCGGGACATCTTCGCCGTGCCGGCGGCCGAGATCCTGGGCACGGTCGCCGAAACGGTGGTGGTGGCGGGGGAGATCACCCACCGGGCCGGCTGACTCCGTCGGTGGCCGGTCTCCCGCCTCAATCGCCGGCGGGGCTGGATTGTGCCGCAGCCGCAGCCGCAGCCGCAGCCGCAGCCGCAGCCGCAGCCGCAGCCGCAGCCGCAGCCGCAGCCGCAGCCGCAGCCGCAGCCGCAGCCGCAGCCGC
>NZ_JBHWUO010000073.1:0-29391 GCF_042736975.1 Streptomyces sp. NPDC059989 | reverse complement strand
GAGTTGCCTACGCGTCACGACCACAGTCCTACTGGGTTCCACCTCGCGAAGAGGCCAGAAGCCAGGAACTGATCACGACATCACACAGGCCCTAGCTGACTGTCGACCTGGCGAACGTCGTGGGTCATCACCCCTCGTTCACAGAACACGTCGGAGTCGGTGACGAAGTATTCGATGCGGAGGTCATACCCGGTCAGTGTCCTGCACTTGACGTAATGCTCGTAGTGGCCGGGAGTGATGCACCTGGCCTCTGCTGTGCGTCCTCCGTCGATGTTCCTGAGACTGCAACCCGGTGGGGCCATCGGAGCCTGTCCGGCTGCCCGGACCGCACCGTGTTCGACTGAAGCCGGCATTGCGGCCAGCGCTGTTGGTCCCCCGCCCGCCGCAAACACGACGGTGGAGACCAGCAATGCTCGCTTTGCCAGTGTTCGTCGTGTCATCCGTACTCCCTCTACAAACGTTGGCTGTGGCTCTTGCCGCCTGCCGATCGTGTTGACGCCCGGCCTCACCAGGGTCGACGACTGCATGCGGCCCATCAAGGGCCTCAGTGAGTGAGTGCACGTATGAGTGAATATGTGTGAAAACCAGGACATCAGCTGAGGTGACCGGCATGCGGACCTGGTCCTTGTGGCGGAGTGGTGCCGTCGAGGACGAAGCAGCGCAGGGCGGTGAACTGAACCTCGATACGGGTGAGCCAGGAGCTGTTCGTCGGGGTGTCCGCGCTGGTGGACGTCACCTCGGCGATCTTCGACACAGGCATGTTCGACGCTGATAAACAGCACCATCTGGGCCCGTCGTCAGGTCGCCATCGACCCAGTTCCTCTGCGGACGATCCGCAGCAACCGTCTGCCTCGTCAAATCGCCTACTATTCGAGCATGCGTACGAAGTGGATCATTGCGGCGATCGGTGGCCTGGGCTTGTTCCTCATGGCCTGCGGGGCCGGCTCGAAGGACGACAGCGCGCAGGACTACTCCTTCCCGGAACTGCCCCAGGCAGTCGCGGATCCGGTCCGGCAGCCGGCCGACCTGCCGATGCCGTGGGCGCAGCCCGGGGACGTCTTCCACGAGGTCGTTGCCTCCGGCTTGCGCGGCAAGACGATCGACATGGCCAACACCGACGGGGAGACCACCGCCCGGTGCCCTGCCGACCTCGTGTTGAAGGACGGCGCCAAGGCGGTGTGCGTGAGCACCTTCGAGGGTCTGGAGGTCGAGTGGGACGTCACCGTGGGCCCAGCGTCGGACGCCCACGGAAGGCGAGTCCAGTGGAGCGCTGAACCCCGCAAGGGCATCCTCACCCGCGACGGTGCCGCCAACCAGGTCTACGGCAACTACAGCGAGCCCGACCTCGTGCGCTGCAGCAACATCCCGAAGGCCGTCCTCGTCCCGATGCTGGGCATATCCGGCCACAGCTGCCAGACCGTGGTGAACGGGAAGGCCGGGAAGCCCATGCCGATCGAAGTCGGCCCGATCTACCCGAAGCTGCAATGCAGACACCGGACCCTCGAAGCCTGCGTGGGGTGAACGGCGGCCCGCCACCGCTCTGGCCCACGCGGCCGAGGTTCTGCTCGGCCGCTCGGTGATCTGGTCGGGCGATGGCATGGGCCGCCCCGGCCATGAGCTGGGCGGCGGCGGATCCGTGCGGCCTGGCCTGCAGCACCTGCAGGTCACAGACATGCGTACGGCAGCGCGGGGGACATTCCCGATCTGCTGCGGGCTCTGACCGACGCCGACGTGGATGCGGCGGATGAGGCGTTGTCCGAGCTGTACGGGAGCGTTCTGCACCAGGGGATGAAGTCCGTGGTCGAGGGCTACTACCGCTGACAATACGGCAACCGCGGCCCCAGAACCGTCAGACAGGAATCGGGCGGCCATCGTCTGCAACGCAGTAGCGTCGGGGTTGGGTTTCGGTCGCCCAGGACGAGCAACCGAGTACCTCCCCGCCAGGACCAGAGCCAGGTCGACCTCGTTGGCCCAGTGAGCCACCACCCTCGTCGGGTGGTTCCAACCCCGTGGTGCTCAGCGCCAAGAAGAAGGACGGTTGCATGGCCATAGTGGACTGGTCCGGAGGCATACCCTGACCCGGGTACGGCGACGGGCCGCACGGAAGACTCCGTGTGGCCCGTCGCCGTCTGCTCCAGAAGGTCACCGGCTGAGGTGGGCAGCCGGCGCCCACGCGAACTCGACGTCGTCCAGCATGAGATCCCCCCAGCGACGCTTCCCCATCGGGCGCGCAGGAGGAACGGGGCGGTCTCCACACGCCCGCAGATGATCAGGCTGGCCAGCCACCATGTACCGGCCGTGCGAGGAGGGCTTGCTGCCGGGCCCGTACGCGCAGCAGCTCCTCCAGTAGCGCTCCCCGCCTCGTCCCCACGGTCTCTAACCTCGCGCTTTCAGCCGAGTGCGACGTCTGCCGATCAGAAAGCAGGGATGCTCCTCTGACCTGGGAGGCTTGGGTACGCCGATGAATCTGTTTGCCTGGCTTGGGGCACTTTTCAGGTGAAGGGGCCCCGGGTGCCTGCGCGAGGATCTCGGGCTGGGTGGAACGGCCCGTGGATTTCAGTTAAGGGTGAGGAGCACTTCGTCGATCTCGCCGCCGCGTGCTTGGCCGAAGCCCCTGCCATGCCCGGTGATGACGAAGCCGCACTTTTCCAGTACGCGAATCGAGCCTGCGTTATCGGCTGCTGCGTGGGCATGCAACGGCCGGACGCTTACGAGATCGACCAGCGCCGTGAGCGCCGCTGTGGCGATGCCGCGGCCCCAGTGCTTTCGATCGATCCAGTAAGTGACCTCGCGTTCGTCCGGCGGCCCGTACACCGCGGCATGGCCAACCACCTCGTCGCCGGCGAGCACTGTGCGCATCAGGACATCGGGGTTGGAACGGATCCTGGCCCAGTAGCTGTCGAAGTGCCCCCTGTCGTAGTGGTATTTCCTGGTGACAGTGGCCACGTGCTGCGCCTCGGGGTCAGAGAGGTGCTCCCAAAAGGTAGACAAATCACTGTCGAGTACTTCGCGGAGGGAGATCATCTCGGTGGTGGCTCCTGTGGCTGGTCGAGAACGCGGTACTTCATCGAGTGTGGCGTCCGAAAGCTGATCAAACTCATCGAGTGTACTCCTGGCCTGGGAGGATGGAACTTGTTGCTGCCCTCAAGGCCGCTTACCCGGTTCGCTCCCATGCGGGTACCGGCTACGTCGAAACCCACGACACCGCCCCCACCAGCCCGGCCCAGTGAATCCAGAGGCCCTCAGCCGACGTAGGTCGGCTGAGTTCCTCTCGGTTCAGCATTGACGTCGAAGCCGTTGGGGTCGGCAGAGCGCCGCATCGTCACGCCGGACCGAGGCGGCGGAATTGATGGGTGGCCAGCGGGAACAGTGACGAGAGGATGTTCGACTGCAGCTCTCCGGTGAGGGCGGACGCGAGGAATTGCGTGCACGATACGGAGTAATGTTCCCATCGGGGGCCGCCCACCTCGTTCACCATGACGGTCCATTCGTTCGGCTCAACGCCGGGAAGAACGAGCCAGTACAGGCATTCTCCGTTGTCCGTGGTCGCCCATGGGATGACCACGGATCCCTCGGCCTCCAGTTCTGCCGGCTTCTTCTCGACCGTCCACAGGTCTTCCAGGTCTTCGAACTGGTACTCGGCCCACTTGAGGAGGTCGTAGTGCTTGTTGGGGCAGTCGGGCTCCAGGACGTAGAGGTAGTCGTCCCAGTTGCTTCCTCCGTAGACGCCGATGAGCTCCTTGTAGTCGTCGGGAAGCTCGACCGCGAGGGTGCGTTCGATCTCGCCCCAATCCTTGTGGCGGGGCTGGCTCGGCGCCGGGGCGATTTCGAGAAGACGTACAAGGGCGTTGGTCACGGTGGGGTCCTGTTCCTAAGGGTTGGCGAGTCCGGACGGACTGGATGACAGCAGGCGAGGTAACGGCGAATCGCACCTACTCGACTACTCTCGTCACTCCTTCGGCTGATTGGGAATGAATGCAGTGTTGCCTGATTCGGTTATTCCGGTACTGCGGTGCTGGGTGAACTTGAAGCCGTCCGATCCATAGGCCTCGATGTATACCCCGGTGGGGATTTTATCAGTCCCGTTATATCGGGGGGTGACGCTGTACTGGATTGTCTCGCCGGCCTCCACCGCGGCCCTGACTTGGTTCTCGATTTTCCGCATGACGGGAGAATTTGCGTAGGCGTGCATGGTGACGAAATTTGCTGGATCATAGTTGGATCCGCCGAGCTGTGCGGCAAGGAGGTGGGCTCGGTTGTACCCCTCGTCCTTCTGCCAACCCGGCGGATCACCGTGCGGATCCGTGGGGTTCTTCCCCATCATGTCCGGCCCCAGCGTGGCGTGCATTGCTGTCGGCCGCCCGAGTTCGTCCAGTTCGCCGTAGACGACCCTGCCATCCCACGTAGGGTCGTCCGGCTCGTTTTTCCTGCAGGGGAGGAGTCCGAGGGGGTCCGCCCACAACAGGGGGTTGTGGACGTAGGCCGTAGGGTTCGGGGCCGGGGCGAGGCCGAGGGGGTCCTGGCTTAGGTAGCGGGCCGATTCGGGGTCGTAGTAGCGGAAGTAGTTGTAGTGGAGTCCCGATTCGGGGTCGAAGTACTGGCCCGGGAAGCGGAACGGCGTGTATGCCGTGGCGTCCCGGTTCCACGTCGTCGTGCCCCACAGAGTGGCTCGGGTGCGCCAGGCCAACTCGCCCGACTCGTCGACGAGTTCCGTCGGCGTGCCGATCAAGTCGGTGACGATGGCGAAGAAGCGTTCGTCGTCGGTGTCCGTGCGGCGTTCCGTCTGGGACAGGGGCCGCTGGCCCGCGTGGTCCCAGGTCAGGACGACGTTCTGGGCTGTCTGCTCGCAGAGGGTCGTGCCGTCCCAGGTGAAGTGGACGGTCTCGGAAGGGGACTGCTTGGATATTCGTCGGCCCAGTGGGTCGTACGCATACCGCCAGACCGTGCCGTCCGGTGTCGTCACCGCGGTGAGATGGTCCTCCGCGTCCCACTCGTAGCGCCAGGTGTCGGGTTTCCGGGACAGCCGCGTCCTCTGGCGCAGCACGACCCGGCCCTGGCCGTCATGTTCGTAGCGGACGGCACCCGCACCGACGATCCGAGTGCCTTCGTAGGTGCGGGCACCCGTAGCGGAGTGCGACGGGTGGGTCGCCGGCCACGAGGCCTCCGTCTGGTTTCCGGCGTCGTCGTAGGCGTACCGCTCGGTCCAGCCGTGCGCATGGACGGCCGTGACGCGACCGGCCGAGTCCACGTCGAACCCACGGGTACCGGACAGTGCGTCGCTGATGCCGACGAGACCGCCGCCCGCGCCGTAGGTGTAGGCGCGGTGCTGGAGGCCACGGCCCCCAGACGTGATGTCCTGGGCCGTCAAGCGGTTCATCTCGTCGAACGACGACGTCAGCGCCACGAAGTCCGAGACCGTGCGCCCCACCTCACGGCCCAAAGCGTCGAAGGAGAAGGTGATGTCGCGCCCGGACGCGGTGAGATTCGTCCTGCGGCCCGCTGCGTCGTACGACCATGCGCTGACCGCACCGCCGGGGGTTGTCCTCCCCACCCTGCGGCCCAATTCGTCATACGTGTACGTCAGCGTCCGGCCATTGACCTTCTCGGACTGCAGGCGGCCGTAGCGGTCTCGCATGCGTTCCAATCCGGCGCCCGGGCCGGTAGCCACCACTAGTTCATCGAAGATGTCGTATTCGAAGGTGGTGACTCCGTTGCCTTCGACCTCTTTGCGGATCACCTGGCCGAGGGCGTTGTTCGTGAAGTCGATGCGCTGGCCCAGGCCGTTCGCCTGGGAGGTCAGACGGCCCGACGCGTCGTAGTCGTAGCTCAGCATCCGGCCGTCGAAGTCTGTCTCCGTGACCAGGCGCCCTGCGGCGTCGTAGGCATACTCCCAGGTCAGACCCCGCGGGTTGGTTACGCGTGTGAGCCGAAGGTTGGTGTCGTAGGAAAACGCGTGACGGATACCATCCGGCCCCGTGCGGGCCGTCAGCAGGTCGAAGTCCGTGTATGCGAAGCGGGTCGTGCCGCCCATGGCGTCGGTGTGGCTGAGGCAATTGCCCTCGCCGTCGTACGTCCAGGACTCCACGCTGCCGTCGGGTGCGGTGCGCCGGGACCGCCGACCCTCGACCGTCCACTCCATGCGGGTCTGCCCGCCGAGGGCGTCGGTGACCTGGACCCGACGACCGAAGGAATCGTGTCCGTATCGGGTCGTGGCACCCGACGGATCGGTGACCTCGAGGGGGAGACCCCGGGCGTCCAGGACCAGCCGGGTGGTGGCACCGAGCGGATCAGTCACCGCGGTGAGCCGGCCGCCCGCGTCGTACGCGAACTGCGTCGTCGCCCCCGAGGGGGTGGTCACCGAGGTGCGGTTGCCGCGCTCGTCGAACGTCTGGCGCGTGACGTTCCCATCGGTCCCGACGATGCGTACCGGCATCCGGTTGTCGTCGTACTCGATGCGTGCCTGCCGTCCGTCCGGACGCTCCAGCACCGATATACGGCCGTGCTCACCGTATGCGAAGCGGCTGATGTGGCCCAGGGGGTCGGTCCGGGACAGCAGTCGGTTGTCACGGTCGTACTCGAAGCGGGTGACCGCCCCCAGTGCGTCGATCTCGGCGACGACCTGGGAACGCTCGTCGACCACGAAGCGCTTCGTGTGGCCGAGGCCATCGGTGAGGGACGTCGTGCGCAGGCCGGTCGCCGGGTCCGTGTCGTCCCAGGTGAACCGCGATTCGACGTGGCCGTTGATACCGGACTGGTAGATGCAGCGGTCCTGGTCGTCGTAGACGTAGTCGTAGCGGCTGCCGTTGGTGTCGGTCCACGAGGTGATGCGGCCGTGTTCGTCGCAGTCGAAGCGCAAGGGGCGGCCGGAGGAATTGGTGACCTCGGTCAGGTGGCCGTCGGTGTAGCCGTAGCGGAGGATCTCCTGGTCGGATCCGTCCGCAGCCGCTCCCGCGAGATGGAGGGCCGTCACTCGGCCTTCGCTCGTGGTGAGCTTCAGGCGGTATCCGCCGTGGTGGACGATCGAGGTAGGTGCGCCCGCTTCGTCGTATTCGAAGCTGATCCAGCGGCCGTTGCGGTCGTCGATCTGCGTCAGGAGCGCGACATCGGCGCTGTGATCGACGAAGTGCCAGACCTTGCCGGTATCAAGATCGGTGAGCGTATAGCCGTCCTTGACCCGGTCCAGCGGCCACCGTCGGCCGTGCGTGGGCATGACCTGGACGCCGGGGGCCGGGTGAGGGTACGCCAACAGACTGCCCTCGTCGCAGCTGAAGACCACGCCTTCCGTGTCGATCTCCAGCCGCTGGTCCACCGTGCTGGACCAGGCGGGACCGAACCAGCGACCTGAACGGTGCGAAGAGTCGAAAGTACGCCGAAACAAGAGGGGAAGTGATCCGGGAAGGGCGATGTCCGTCTGCGGCAGCAGCATGCGGCCGGTCGCCATGTCCACCGGGTCGCCGTCGCAGACGTTGTCGCGACACTGGTTGCTGTTGTGGTTTGGATCCTTCTCGTGATCCCCGCGGCTGCCGCCAGGCTTGTTGCCGTCCAGGTGCTTTGCGTCGTCGAGGTGTTTGGCTGCTGTGGCGGCTCTGCGGGCAGCGCCGGACAGCAGGCCACCCCCCTTGGGGCCGATGGCTTCCGGGACGAGCGTGCCGCCGAACTCGAAGGGGTCCTTCATCGCGCTGTCGGCCATGGCCTTGGCCGCGGCGGCCGGGTCGTTGGCCGTCGTGAGGAGGCCGGCCCCCATGCTGTTGAGGCCCATCTGGGCCACGGTCGGGTGGGTGATGTTGTACGGGTCGTTGGAGTTGAGCCCGCGGGCGAAGTTGACCAGGCCGGCCGTACCCTTGGCGATTCCGCCGGCGAAGTGTTCGTATTCCGCAGCTTTGCGGACGACCTCAACCAGCGCGGCGTCGGCGGCCGACACCTTCGGTGCCGCGTCACGGGTCTTCTCCAACGCCTGTGCCACCGAGCGGGCGACGTCGTCACGCTGGCGCCGTGCCTCGGCCAGTTTCTGCTGGGCGGCCTTGATGCCGTCCGTACCCGGGTCGGTGAAGCCCATGGGGCGGGCCGGCAGCGGATCCTGCTGAGCTTTGACAGCCGACTCGTAGTCCTTGACCCACTTGTCGTAGGCGGCGTGGGCGTTCTCCGACAGCTTGACGGCGGTCTTGTATTCGTCGATCGCTTCCTTGGCCTGTCCCTGCGCCCAGGTCACCGTGTCGGCGAAGCGGCCGACTGCGCCGGCCGCCGTCTCGAAGGCGGCCGCAGCCGCGAACCAGCGGGGCGCCTTCTCCTGAACGGAGTCCCGGAAAGCGTCGGCTGTGGCACCCTTGATGCCGTCCGTGCCCAACTTCTTCAGGCCCTCCCCGGTACGGGTGAAGGCTGCGTGGAAGTCACTCAGGTGCCCGGCGGTCGCCCGCAGGGTGCTTGCGCTGCCGTGGACCAGTTGCTTGGGGTCGTTGCTCTGGCCGAGCTCGACCTCCCCGACGTCGGCGCCCAGACGGTTCGCCGCAGAGTTCGCCGTGTTGCGAACCGCGTTGGCGCCCCCTTGCCAGCCGACATCCTCCAGCTTGTCGGCCGTCTTGTCGCCGAGCCACTCGACCGCGTCGCCCGTGAGGGCCGCGCCTTTCTCCAGCCAGTTGTCGCCGCTCATCGGGAACTGGCCCCCTGATCACTGTCCTGATCGCCAGCCTGCTGGTTCCCGCCCTGCGGGTTGCGGACGCGGTCGAGGGCCTCACGGTCCATGCCCTGCGCTTCGGTAATATCCTCCAACACGCCGCCGAAAAGGCCCTCGTTGAGGACGCCGCGCTTGGTGTCCGCCCACGTACGGTCGAAGTCCTCCCTGGCCTGACGCGCCTGCTCCGGCGTCTCCTGCTTGAACGCGTGATCCGACAGGATCGCGTCCATGGACTTCTTCTCGACCTCGTCCTCCGACGCGAAGGGGTTGCCGATACCGGCGTTGACCAGCACCTTGAACGTGCCCCTGCGGTATTGGTCCTCCTCCCACACCGAGCCGGCCCCGATACCCAGGCGCTCGGCTAGCCCACTGGTCATGACGAAGAGGCTGCTCACGCTCATATCCCAGCGTTCGCAGAACCCCTCCAACGCCGCAGCGACCGCCGGATGACCGGCCTCCATACCCGTCAGCGCCAGCTGGCTCATACCGCCACCCGCTACGGCCGAGGTGCCCATCGCGAACTCACGCAACTCCCCGACCGCGGAACGCAGACCGTCCTGGATGTTCTGCACTGCGACCGGATCCATCTCCAGGTCTGCGTCGCCACCACTCATGATCCCTACCCCCCAAGGTTCCCGGAGACGCTACACGAGAAGATCAAGAGCTCCGTCGCCGAGCGTCGACGTTCGGCCAGGTCAGCGGACCACTGGGGCATGTCCCGGCCAGTGCCTGCAGGCCCCACCGAACACCTCACCGCGGCCGGGAGGGGCACCCGTGGACCGGCGTTAAGTTCTCCGCAGCGTGTTCGAAGCCTGCTGGGGCCTGCCGCTCGACCGCACCACGCGCCGCTCGCGCGTCGTCATGGTCGAGCCCGCCCTCACCCAGCTCACCAAACTGACCGCGAACGCGACGCACCGCCTGGACCGCGCGATCGTCGCGATCAGCGTCAACCCCGAGTCGGGCACCGAGGTGCCCGAAACCATGCTGCGACTATGCGGACGAGATCGACGGGGAACGGGTGATCTACTACGTGACCGCCCCGCGGAACGCGATTATCTGCGGTTCCGATCTGGCCCTTGTTGTGTGAGGCACATGGGCTCACCAGTCCGTGTGACTGTGGGATATCTGCTGGTTGTGAGGCATGTCCTGACGGTCAGTTATGGGTGTCATGAAGTTCCGTGCTGCATGCGCCGAGTCCCCCGTTGACGGCCGTCCGTTGTGGGTCGTGGTCGATGAGTCGTACCGGCTCCACCATGAGGCCTGCATGTTTCTGGCTTCGTTGCGGGGCATGGGCCGGTCATTCAACACCGAGAAGGCGTACAGCACCCGGGCCGCGCTGCTGCTGACCTGGTGCTCTGCACGAGGGCTGGACTGGAAGGAGATCACGCTCCTGGACCTGGCTCGGTTCCTGCGATGGCTGGTGGACGAGCCGCTGCCGCCGCGCAGTCCGCGGGTCGCGTCCCCGCCGCGGTTCCGGATGGAGAAGTCGGCGAACGCGGTGATGACCGGGGTCTGCGAGTTCTTGCGGTTCTGCTCGCGCAACGGGTGGGTGGATGCGGAGCTGGTGGGCCGGTTGACGGAGACGAAGTACCTGAACTGGCTGCCGCCGGGCAAGGAAGCGGGCGAGGACGGCCAGTTCCGCACCGTGAGAGCGAAGATGCTCAAGCTGCCGGAGCCGTCCGAAGAGGCCGTGGAGTATCTGCCCCCGGAAGAGGCTGACCAGCTGTTCCAGGTCGCCACGCATGCCCGCGACCGGTTCCTGGTCGCCCTGCTCGGCTGCACGGGAGAGCGGATCAGCGAGGCTCTGGGACTGCGCCGCCAGGACATGCACCTCCTCAGCGACTCACGGATGCTCGGCTGCCGGGTCGAAGGCCCGCACATCCACGTCCGGCGGCGGGCGAACAACGCCAACGGAGCCCTAGCCAAGTCCCGTTTCGCCCGGGTCATCCCGGTCACCGAGGACCTCGCTGGGCTCTATGCGGACTACCAGCTCGAACGGGACGAGGTCCCCGAGGCGGCCAGCTGCGACATGGTCTTCGTGAACCTCTTCCATGCCCCGCTGGGGCAGCCGATGCGCTACGGCACGGCGAAGGAGCTCTTCGACCGGTTGGCGAAGGAGGCCCAGCTCACCGCACGTCCGCACATGCTGCGGCACGGGGCGGCCACAGCCTGGGTCCGGGCCGGCGTCGACGAGGACGTGGTCCAGGACCTGATGGGGCACATCTCCCGGTCCTCGCTGACGCCCTACCTACACGCCAGTGAGGCGGACAAGCGGGCGGCGGTCGAGCTGGTGGCGGCGGGGAGGCGGCCATGACCAGTCCCGCCCCGATTGCCGCGGAGCCGCTCTCCGATGTCGTCCCGGTCGACCTGGCGGCCTGGACGAACTGGCTGCAAGAACAGGTGGATCCCCTCTGGCGGCCGGGTGAGTGGTCCCAGCAGGCTTGGTTCTTCGACGGCGACGTGGACAACCCGCGCACCGCGGCCTCGAGGTGTATCACCGCCTCGTGCTGGACCCTGATGCCCTCCCGCAACCTGTTCTGCCGGCACTGCTTGGAAGCCCACAGGACCAGCACGCTGAACCGGGAGGAGTTCGCCGCCACCTACCTGCGGCCGCGCCGGAACCGTACCCAGCGCGGGGCCGAGCGCGAGCCATGCGTCTTGGAACGTCCGTCGGGCCGATGCGAGCGGCCTGCCTACAGCGGCGCACTCTGTCGCACCCACTACTCGCGCTGGCGACGGCGCCCGAATCAGCAGGTCTCGGTCGAGGAATGGCTGGCCAGCACGACGGCGGAGCCGCTGCAAGCGAAGCCGACCTGCATCGTCCGGGGCTGCTTCAACCAGCGGGTGGTCTCCGGACTCTGCAACTCGCACTTGCAGTCCTGGGATCGGGCAAAGCGGTTCTCAGACGCCACCCGCGACCCAGAGCAATGGGCCTATCAAGCCGCCACCCGGCTGCTGACCAACCAGTTCACCCTGCGGGCTCTGGCCGAACCTGTCCGTTGGGAGTTTCTCTACGGTCTCCAGCAGCGAGATGCCCGCGGGGGCGTCATCGAGCCGACGGCCGCGCGGCAGCTGGCCCGTCGGCTAGAGGGGGTCCCGAGTCTGTTGGCCGTGGATGTCGAGTCCTTCGTCGGGGGGATCGTCACCCAGCACAACCTCGTGGCCTTGATCCGGGAGACCGTCCGGGTCCTGCGGCGAGCCTCGCTGTCGTTCCGCGGCCTGGCGCCCACCGACGCCGACACCTGGGATCTGGGCTGGATGGACCTGCGGTCCACGGCTCTCGGCGGGCGTCGCTATCGGCCCGGGCAGGTCGACGCGTCCGCTATCCGTCAGCCATGGCTTCGGGAAGTGATCAAGACCTGGGCCACCACCGTCAGCCTGGACAGTGGCAGGTTCAAGCGTGTGTTTGCTGCCTGCGTCGTCGCTTCCGACGCCCTGCATGCCCGGCCCGGCGGGGGCCAGGACTACACGAAGCTGCGGTTCGCCGACATGCAGGCGGTCTTCACCGCGATGAGCCGCATCCGCCGCGGCACCGACGACGAGCTCGCCAGCAGGAGCTGGCGCCAGTACTCATTCGGCTGCTTCCTGGAGATCATCGACTTCGGCCGCAAGACGGACATGCTGACCGGCATGCCCGGCAGTTTCGACCGGGACAAGACGCTGATCCTGCAGCCCGAGGAGACGAACGAGGACGCCGCCGGCCGGTCTGTCCCTGAGCCTGTCATCGCCCAGCTCGACGCCCACCTCGCCCTGATGGGAGCCGCCTTCTCCTACGGAGAGATGGAGCGGGCCGACATCGAACTGATGATGCAGACGGCCTACCTGGTCCTCCGCGACACCGGCCGCCGCCCCATCGAGGTCACCAGCCTGCGGCTGAAGTGCCTGGAGACCCGCGAGGACGAGAGCACCCTCATCTGGGACAACGTGAAGAAGCGCCGCTACGGCCGCAAGCTGCCCATCACCCGCGAGACCGCCGCGGTGATCAGGACCTGGCAGGCCCGTCGGCGTCAGCTGGAAGTTCCCTCCCGCAGCCGGAAGTACCTGTTCCCGTCGATCACCGACCGGAGCGGGTTCGCACACATGGGAGCCTCCAGCCTGGCCAATGCGATGCGGGAGTGGGTCGCGGCGATTCCAGTGCTGCTGAGCGACGAACTCGACGAGCATGGCAGCAGGATGCCGTTCGACCGCACGCTGATCTTCCCCTATGCGTTCCGGCATGCCTATGCCCAGCGTCATGCCGACGCCGGCGTCCCGGTTGACGTGCTCAAAGAGCTCATGGACCACCGATCGATCGTCACGACGATGTCGTACTACCAGGTGTCCCTGAAACGGAAACGCGAGGCGATCACGACCATGCGGAAGCACAGCGTCGACCGCTCCGGCCGTCCGGCACCGTTCACCAGCACCACCGACTACGAGGCCCAGTCGGTCGCTGTCCCGTTCGGCAACTGCCGCGAGCCCAGCAACGTCAAGGCCGGCGGCAAGGCATGCGCGATCCGGTTCCAGTGCGCCGGCTGCGGCTTCTATCGCCCCGACCCGTCCTACCTGCCCGCGATCGAAGAGCACGTCAACGACCTGCGGGCCGACCGCGAGACCGCCAAGGCGATGGACGCCGACGACTTCGTCGTCCGTAACCTCGGCGACCAGATCACTGCGTTCACGAACGTTGCTGACACCATGCGCGACCGGCTCGGCAGCCTTCCTCAGGACGAACGCGAGGAGATCGAGGAGGCGAGCGCGGTCCTGCGGAAGGTCCGCGCGACCCGGGACCACAAGCTGCTGCCGCTGACCGTGATCCGCAAGGAGACCCCGGATGCCTGCTGAGACGTCCACGAAGCCTTCCAGGACACCCGCAGAGGTTCTCAAAGCCGCACGTCAGCGGGACAGTGCCGACAAACGCGGACGCGTCCTCAAGGCCGTCCAGGACATGCTCCGCGACAACCGCCGCGTCACCTTCGCCACGGTCGCCCGCGAGGCGGGCGTCTCCAGCTGGCTCGTCTATGCCCCCGGCTTGCGCGAGCGCATCGACCAGGCACGGGCTCGTCAAGCCGCCCAGGGCCACCAGGACCAGCAGAGCGGACGGAAGATCTCCCCTGCCAGCGAGCAGACCGACCTGCTTCTCGCTCGCCAGGAGATCAAGCGGCTCCGAACCGAGAACGGCCAGCTTCGGCAACAGGCCCGCGTTCATCTCGGGCAGCAGGTCGAACAGCTCGGCAACCACGACCTGGTCGACCGCGTCAACGAGCTCACCGAGGAGAACCTGCGGCTGTCCACGGCGGAACGGCAGGCGACCGCCCAGAACGCGGAACTCCAGCAGCGAGTCACCGAGCTCGAGGACGACCTCGCCGCCGCCCGCACCAGCCTCCGCCGCATGATCCGCGAACAGAACGGCCAGGGGAACACATGACACAGCCACCCTCTCAGCACGAGGAACTCCTCAAAGCAGCTGAACATCACAACCAGAGGATGACCGAACGCCGAAAAATCGGGCTGCAGGTCGCGGTGGGAGCGATCACGTTCGACCTGTTGATGATGAAGCTTGCCCTCGACGCAGTTGACCGAGTCAAGGACGTCCAGCAGTTGGGTTGGATCCTGCGTATCGCGGCCATCGCAGCCTTCCTCGGATCCGTCGGCATGCTGGCTCAGATCGAGGCACGCAGCAAGAAGGATCGCACCCGTTATGACACGGCCGCTGCGAAGGCTGAAGCCATCAGAGAAGGAAACCAGCTACCTGCCGCAGTGACGGAGGACTTCTGGAAGTCCTTCTGGAGGAGCTGGGCCACTACCTGGCCACTCCTAGGAGTCCTAGGGCTCACCATCTCTGTTTGTTGGTTCGCAGCACTGCTCAAAGCAACGAAGTGAAGAACAACATGCCTGTCGTGCCTCAGACTGATGCAAGCGTCTGACCAGCTAGAACCACTGTTGAACCCCAGATAACCAGGGTTATCGTGGCGTACATCGAAGCCTGAACACCGAACAGCAGCGCCCCGGATCAGCTTGGGTCCGGCCACACATGGGCGGCTCTCCCCATGCAGCCGCGCACGACGCCCTGCTCTGCATCGAGACCGGCAAGAACTTCTCAGACCCGGACCGCTTCCGCTTTGACGACTCCGGCGACTACCTGAAGTCCAGGACGAGATGTACGCCATCGACTCCTCGGACGGGACTGTAAATCGTTCGGTGTAACTCCTGATCAAGGAAGATGCATCGATGACCAGTGACAACGTGACCGAGGCCGAGTCTGTCGAGGCGGCAGAGCCGCAGCCGGCGAAGGGACTGGACGACCGACTGATCGACGAGTTGGTCGGCCGTGCCCAGGCCGAGGGCCTCCAGCTGACCGGTGAGGGCGGGCTGCTGCAACAGCCGACGAAGCGGCTGTTGGAGTCCGCCCTCGAGGGCGAGATCACCGACCACCTCGGCTATGACAAGCACGATCCGGTGGGGAAGAACGGCGGCAACAGCCGCAACGGCACCCGGGCCAAGACCGTACTCACGGACGTCGGTCCGGTCGAGATAGCCGTGCCCCGCGACCGGGACGGCTCCTTCGAGCCGAAGATCGTGGCCAAGCGGCAGCGGCGCCTGTCCGGCGTCGACGAGATGGTCATCTCCCTCTCCGCGAAGGGCCTCACCACCGGCGAGGTCCAGGCCCACCTGGCCGAGGTCTATGGCGCCGAGGTCTCCCGCCAGACCATTTCGACCATCACCGACAAGGTCATGGACGGCATGGCCGAGTGGCAGAACCGGCCCCTGGATGCGGTCTATCCCGTCGTGTTCATCGACGCGATCCACGTGAAGATCCGCGACGGCGCCGTCGCCAATCGGCCGATCTACGTGGCTCTGGCCGTCACCGTCGAGGGCCGCCGCGACATCCTCGGGCTGTGGGCCGGCGACGGCGGCGAGGGCGCCAAGCACTGGATGCACATCCTCACCGAGATCAAGAACCGCGGCGTCAACGACGTCCTCATGCTCGTCTGTGACGGCCTCAAGGGCCTTCCCGACGCCGTCGAGACCGTTTGGCCCCGCACCACCGTCCAGACCTGCGTGGTCCACCTGCTGCGGAACTCCTTCCGCTGTGCCGCCCGCCAGGACTGGGACAAGATCGCGAAGGTTCTCAAGCCCGTCTACACCGCCGCGACCGAAGAGGCCGCCCTCGAGCGGTTCGTCGAGTTCGCCGACGCCTGGGGCAGGAAATACCCGGCGATCGTCCGGCTCTGGGAGAACGCCTGGGAAGAGTTCACCCCGTTCCTCCGCTTCGACACCGAGATCCGCCGCATCGTCTGCACGACCAACGCAATTGAGTCGGTGAACGCGCGGATCCGGAGGGCGGTCAAGGCCCGCGGACACTTCCCGAACGAGACCGCCGCCCTGAAGTGCGTCTACATGGCCATCATGTCTCTCGACCCGACCGGCAAGGGCCAGGCCCGCTGGACCATGCGCTGGAAGACCGCCCTGAACGCCTTCGACATCACCTTCGACGGCCGTCTCTCCGCCGCCCGACAGTAACCCCAACCACCCTCGTTACACGGTTCGATTGACAGACCCCCTCAGTAACCAGTCACCAAATGAAAACCAACCGCTGCCGCACCCCACCCAGTCACACTAACCATCAAAGCACATCAGCCCCCGCACCCCTCCAAGAATTCAGAGGGGTGCGGGGGCATCGCCAATATTAAGAGCAGCAACCAGCTTCAGATCGAGACCGGCAGCTTGAGCGGATGTCGCAAGCACGGTGCTTCCCTGAGTGGCGGCGCACCCCGCAAAACCCCGCCTGCCAACCTCCTACTCGGGCCGCAGGATCCCATCAGGGAACTGCTGAGCCCAATTCACGAACTCCTCGAAGTCCAAATTACTGGTGGCCAGGTTTGCGTGCACGTGATGAATCTCTGCAGGCATGGCGCGAAATACTGCAACAGACTCAGTCAGTGCGCCGCTATCCTCGTATTCTTCGTCCACGAGATCGCTTGCATTCACAACCAGGAGCGGGTGGTCAGGCGATTCCATAGTGACATGATCTGCAACGAAAACAGCTTCGAGGTCTTCGTTTGATTTTGCCAGCTCTCGAATTCTATCCACGGTGACGTCCGCCCACGTGGGGTCATTCACGAGAGTGAATACGGGGTCAAAATTTCGATCACCCCACGGCTGGTCAACTTGCACCAAAACACGCTGCCAGGCCTCCTCGTTCTGATAGTCCGTTCGGATGATGAGGGCCCCGAATTCATCGGGATCATTTACGGTCGGGAGGGATTTCAAGGGTAGCCCCCTTTAGGTTGGGTCGGTGGATCAGCACTAATTCGGAGGGTGTCACAAACCCCAGTTTTGGTGGCCTTTGCTGGCTACCTGAGGCAGCAGGGGCGTTCCGGCCGGTATGCGGCTGAGGCTTGCGCTAAGCGTAGCGTCAGTACTCTCGCAGGCATAGGGTACCCCTGCGGACACCTGTCATCCATCAGCCTACCCAGCCACGTACACCCCATTTTCTAGGCGGACGTTTATAACTGCCACTAGGAATGGATCGCCATCCTTGATCTTGTTTTTACTGTAGAAGCCGTTCAGATCGCCACCCTGATATCGCTGCTCCACTATACTGGCTTCCCTGAGTTGGGCGCCCGCTCCACCTTCCTTGGTTGTAGCGAATGGATATTCATCGCAGGTTTGTGCGCCCCCTTGCCCCTTCCAGTCATTGCAGCCAGCCCACCATCGATTTAGCTTCTGATTGGCTTTATTTTTTTCGCGGTGCAGAACGCTGGGGTGGCCAGCATCAATGGCAGATCTATCATTGATAGCTATCTCCGGGGTTCGCTTTCCATCGACAATGAAAACAGGAAGCTTCATGCAGTCGGTGGCAGCCATTCCGGAGGTGGCGACGCAACTCGCTATGGCGTTATCCCATTCTTCTTTGCTTAGCTCGTCCGGCTTGGGGAAGAGCGTCTCCCAATTGGGCGTCATCTTCTTGCCCGTCAAGTCACTCAAAATGCTTGGCAGAATACGAAGAGCGGTTACCATCGCACGCTTGCTCGGCACCTCGGTGACCGCGTAGCTGGGCTTGCCGATGACCAGATCCCTTTCCTTCTTCTGGTTC
This sequence comes from Streptomyces sp. NPDC059989, assembly GCF_042736975.1. Lineage (NCBI taxonomy): Bacteria > Bacillati > Actinomycetota > Actinomycetes > Kitasatosporales > Streptomycetaceae > Streptomyces > Streptomyces sp. NPDC059989. Next base: position 11,641 of record NZ_JBHWUO010000073.1, on the reverse strand, counting down.
CTGGCCTGCCTTGCATAGTCGGGGTCGGGTGTTCCGCCGGCCGATTTTGATATCGATTCGTAGTTGTTTCCGGGGCCGGTGGGCCTGGTGCCTGCCCGGTCGCACTCGTACATGCCGCTGGCGCACTCTTCGAGCGCCTTGCCGGTGGGGTCGGTGAAGGTGATGGGGTTGTTGTTGGAGTAGCCGTAGCCGTTGACGGACTGGAGATCGTCTAGGTCGAGGAGGGGGTCGACGCTGATGAACTGGCCGAGTTTGGTGTCGTAGTCGCGGGCTCCGATGTGGGTGAGGCTGGTGGTTTTGTCGATGTCTCCGCCGACGAAGCCCTTCTGGCTGGGCCAGGCGGCGGGGGGTGTGCCGCGTTCGGCGCCGTAGGGGAGTTGCTTGCGGCGGTTGAAGGTGAGGGTTGAGGCGGCGATTGAGAGGGTGTTGGTGTTGTGGTGGTCGGCTGTGAGGAAGCGGACGCGGCCGTCGGTGCTGGTGCGCATGGCTGTCCCGCCGGGCACGCTGTAGTAGCGGGTTCCCGAGAGAGTATTCGTTGCCTTGTCGAGGACCAGTTCCTGTCCTCCGGGGAGGTACAGGGTCGTGGTGGCTGGCTCACGCTTGAGGATGCGGGTGCCAGCGGTGTCGTAGAGGAACGAGGTGGTTGCGCCCGCGGTGGTTGACGAGGCGAGTTTGCCCTCGTCGTTCCAGGTCATGGTCTGGACGGCGCCGGTGGCAGGGGTCTTCGCCGTCATGTTGCCGACGGCGTCGTACCCGTAGGTGTCAGTGCCGGTGGCGCCGCCGGTGGCGGTGACACTTCGGACCGCGTGCGCCTGCGTCGCGCCGGCCGTGGTCGGGTAGGTGTAGGTGCGGGTGGTGTCCGCGGTGACAGGTCCGGCCTTGTGCTGCTTCTCAGTGGCGCGCTGGCCGGTGTCGGTGAAGGTCCAGCTGGTCCAGTACGGGTCGATGCTGCCCAGGACCGGGGTGCCGGCGCCGCCCACGGGCTTTGTGGCGCAGTCGTCGCCGGAGGTCCAGGCTTCGGTGAGGCGGCGGGCCCAGTCGTAGGCGAAGCACTGGTCATCCTTGACGGTGCGGTCGTTCTGGTCGTCGAGGATCCGGGTGATGTTCCCGGCGGGGTCGTAGGTGTACTTGGTGTTCGAGAGTTCGCTGGGGCCGGCGGCGTCGCGGTCGGTGACAGAGGAGAGTACGCGCCGGGTGGCGGTGTCGTAGGTGACGGTCTGGGTGACCAGCGTGCCGGCGTTGCCGAGCTGGGCTTGGGCGAGTTCGCCAAATGCGGTGTAGGACGCGCCGCGCAGGTAGGCCTGGTCGAGGTCGCTTTCGACGATGGCGAACTGGTCCTGGGCTCCGTACCGGTTGGTGACGGTCTCGGCGGGCAGCGCGGTGGTGGCGTTGGTGTTGGTGGTGCTGTAGGCGGCCGTGGCCGCGAGACCGTTGTTGAGAGTGGCGGTGTTGGCGATGGTGTAGGTGCCGGTGAGGTTTTCCTCACCGGCCACGGACGGGACGGTGACCTTCAGGCCTGTGGTGCCGCCCGCGCTGTCGTATCCGGTGACGGTGCTGGTGTAGGCAGCTGCGCCGTCGTAGCGGGTTGCGGTGGCGGGCAGTGACTTGCCGCCGGGGGCAGTGTCGTAGGTCCACTCGGAGAGTTTGGTTCCGGTGACTGTGCCCTTACGCAGGCTGGTCTTCCGACCGAGTTCGTCGTAGGTGGTCGCCAGGGTGAGGCCGCGGGCGTCCGTGACGCTCTGGGCGCGGCCGTCTGCGCCGTAGACGGTAGTGGCCTTGCCCTTGTCCGGATCGGTGGATTCGGTCTGGCGACCGCGCAGGTCGAACTTATAGGTCCAGGAATTGCGGCCAGAAGTGTCCGTGACCTTTGCCAGCTGTCCCGCGCTGTCGTAGGTGTAGGTGTGCTTCTCGTACTGGGTTGCTGCAGCGCCGATGACCGGGTTGCGATCCTTGTAGTCGCGCCGTTCGGTGACCCGTCCCCGAGCATCGGTGCGCGTCAGGGTCGCGGTGCTGCCCTGCGGCGGCACCGAGGCCTGCCAGTCGGGACCGAAGGTGCTGGTCGTGCGCCACTTTTCGACGTTGAGGGCGAGCATGACGGTGTCGGTGACCCGGTTGCGGGCGTCGTAGTGGTTCTCGGTGGCGCTGGGGATCTGGTTGTCGGGGACGACGAGCATCGTCGTGCCGGCTGGCTGATTGTTGTAGTAGGGCGCGTTGGCACGCAGGACGCGGCCGTGGTCGTCGTAGAACGTGTCGCTGACGATCCGGCCTGCGACGCCGGTTGCGTCGGCCTGGGTCTGTCGCGTGCGCAGTTGCGAGTCGTAGATGGTGACGGCGGTGCCCCATGTGCCGTCTTCGTAGAGCTTCTTTGTGGTGACGGTGGAGGGGGCGGTCGCGGAGAGGTTGTACGTATGGGTGATGTTGGGCTGCTGGCTGGTGGCGCGTCCTGCGGACCAGCCCTTGATCAGGCGGCCCAAGGCGTCGTACTGCGAAGTGGTGGTGCGGTTGTTGGGATCCGTGACTGTAAGGAGCACCCCTCGCAGGCCGTCATAGAGACTGGTGGTTGTGTGGTTCTTGGGGTTGGTGACCGTGACGGTGGTCGGCTGGGCGCCGGTGGCCGGGTTGTAGGCCGTCATGGTGGTCTTGAGGTCCTGGCCCGTGGAGGTCAGAACCCGTCCGTACTGGTCATGCGTGGTTTGGCCGGTCATTTCCCAGACGAGCTGGTTGGCGCCGTCCAGCCTCGACGCCTGTTCGGTCTGGCTGACGTTTGCGAGACCTGGTTTGGGGGCCGTACCAAGGGCCTGGCCGTCGTATGACATCCGGCTTGCACCGATGACGGATGAGGGGGTGATCGTGCTCGTGCACGGCTTGGCTGAAGACTTGGTGGCCTGGCGTACGTAGGCGATCAGCCAGTTCGCGGTATCGGGTGTCACGTACTCGTTGATGGTGCATGTGGCCTCGACGCTGTTCGCACCGTCGTCACCTTCTGTAAGGATCAGGCCGTAGGTCTCGTCGTAGGTGCGCTGCGTGGTGGTGTTTTGCCAGGTCCCGTCGGTTTGCAGTTTGCCTGTGACGGTGGTCGCGGTGCCGGAGAAGCGGGCGACTTTGCTTGCCACAGTGGGCGCGGGGGCGTTGCTGTCGGGGTCGGTGATGGCCTTGACAGTCTGGGAGGCGGTTTCCTTCGAGAGCCATGGCGTCTGGATGGTCTTCTCCACCACGGTGCCGTATACGGAGTCCCAGATGCTGGTTTGGGCCACGCGGCCGGTGAAGTCGCGGCGGTCTTCGACGCCGTTGATGGTCGCGACCGTGCGGGTGGTGCCGTTGGCGAGTGTGTCGCCGGCCATGCCGGTGTAGTAGTCGGTGTCGGTCCTGGTGCGGTCGGTGGTGCCGACCAGGCTGCGGACGGTGCGGTAGCCGCGGAAGTCGTTCCAGGTGCGGTGCTTGTCGAGCGTGAATTCGGACTGGTCGCGCCGCCAGTTGGGGGTTCCGGGGTAGACGTACTTGGTGGTCTTTGAGGGTGAGCCGGTGCCCGCGGTGGTGTCGGTCTCCTCGATGTTGGCTACCAGGTACTTGTGGAAGTAGTCCTTGACTTCTTCGGCACCACCGTCGCGGGTCCACCAGGACGGGTAGCAGCGTTTGGTGTTGGTGTCGTCGGCTGTGGGCAGGCTAGTCGCGCTGCAGTCTTGGACCGTGTAGGTGACCAGCGTGGTGCCGCCGGTCTCGTTGGTGATCTGGGTGAGGCGCCGTTTGTTGATTGGCGGCCGCCCGTCCGCCTTGTCCACCCGGTTGGCCATGGGCGTTCCAGCGAAGACGGTCGGCGCCATCGCAACATCTGCAAGCGCGCCTGCATTGGCGGTGCGCTGCACGGAGTCCAGCCACAGCGCGGGCTTGGTCGTGTCACCGGTAGCCGGGTAGGACTGGGCGAGAGTCCAGGTATCCACGGGCTGATGGGTAGTGCCGGCGAGGGCGACGGTGCTGATGGAGGTGAGCCGCTTGGTCGACCAGAAGGTGGGCGAGCCCTGCAGACACTGCTTTCCGGAGGTGCAGTTCAGGTGGACAGGAACGTCGGGCCAGTCGGTGGCGTGGTCTGCGTCCAGGATGCAGGTGCCGGCGGTGCACCGGTTGGTGACCGTGAAGTTGACCTGGCCCGGGGCCAGGGCAGTGGAGTACACCTCCCCGGCACGCAGCCCGTAGGCAATCTTCGTCAGGGTGCTGTCGCGCGTGTAGACGACCGGCGCGTCGATCTTCCCGTTCTTCGCGTAGTAGCCCGCGTACTTGGTGTAGTACAGGGCCATGGCGTTGCCGTGCGGGTCCACGACGTAGTCGAGGTTCCACCGCCAGCCCTGCTGCTTGCTGGAGGAGGCGAAGTCCGCTGCGTTGCCCGGCTCGCCTGGGTGGTTGCCGTAGACGGGGACCCAGTTGACGGAGTTCGTGGCCTCCTTGCCGGTGGTCCAGCCGGGCAGGCGGTTCTTGCCGAACCAGTACTGGGTGCCGTCAGTGGTGGTGACGCGCCAGTACTCGGAGTCATCGTCCCCGGAGCCGTTGCCTGCGGCATCGTAGATCCGCTCGACGCGGGAGCCGTCGTCGCTCCCGAGTTTCCACACCCCCTTGCCCGCGTCCCAGAGGAGCTCGTTGCTGGAGCCGTTCAGCGACAGCATCGCGTTCTCGGACTTCCAGCACAGATCACCGACCGCCTCGGTGTTGTTGCCACCCTGCTTGTCGCTGTCACATCCGACATATTTGCGTTCGATGAACCCTGGGCTGTACTGCCAACCTTCGCCGATCCAGGACGACTGGTTGTTGGTGGAGCCGGTACGGCCGTCCACCGCAGAGGAGCTGTACGACAGCCCGACCTTCGGTGCGAGCCCGCCTGGTACCGGAGGCACCGTGATCGGGACGCTCCAGCCGAAGCTTCCGGAGTTTCCGCCGCCGGCCCACGAACCTGAGGCGGCGAGGGAGGTCGCCGTGAAGGAGCCCTCCGATCCGTCGGCACTGGCGACCGCGGCCATGACCGTCATGCCGCCCGCAGGAGCGCCGAGCGCGGAAGGGGCCGACTTGGTGCCCGCCGGAAGGTCTACCTCTGCGGTCAGCGTCGAGGTGCCGGTGCTGTTGGCCGTCGGCAGTGGTGTGCCCTTGAGGCACTCGGGCTTTGAAGGTGTGGTGAGCGCACAGGCCGGCAGCGTGACCAGGTGGAGCGATGAGCCCCAGTTGGCCCCGTAGGCGTCTTTGATCTTGGAGTAGTCGACCTCGACCCGGACACTGCCTGCCGAGGCCAGGCCGTCGGAGCGCTGGACGGACAGAAGGAGGCCCTCGATGCCGGCCTTCTGGGTCGTCGCCCGGTCCGCCATGGTGACCTTGACCCGGCCTGGGCCGGCGGCAGCGGGGGCGAGGAACTGTGCGCCGCCCGTCGCGGCGGCCTTGCCCGACTGGGTGACGCGCACGGGCAGCGATCCGGCCTTGGCCGGGGAGAAGGCGCCGGTCTTGGCCAGGGGCGCGACGGCCGTAGGCATGACGTCAGCGGTGCCTGCCGCGGGCCATGCCACCGGGGCGGGCTTCCACCGCGGGGCCGGCGCGGGGGCCTTCTTGCCTGTGGCCTTGAGGTTCTTGCCAGCGACGGATGCGGTCTTCTGGACTTCGCGGGGCTTGAACTTCGTGGGCCCGGCCCAGGCCGGGCCGGAGAGAAGGGAGATGGACAGAGCGAAGGATGTCGCTCCGACAATTCCGGTACGGAGCCGACGCTTTCTATAAAAGCGATCACCTCCGAACAATTCGGGCATCACGCCCGACCGGATGAACACAGCAAACCCCCCAGGGGAATAAAAGACAGATAAATCCGCAGCCAACACTCCCATCGCCGCCCGACGCAAGACCCTTCTTCATCACATCTGACCTGCGGAAACATGCTCAGTCGTATCGAAGTGAATCATTCCGGATGTCATGTCTGCGACATCTTCTAATGCCCTGTCAGGCCCGCCTGTACGAGTGTGAATTCTTTCGCTTACGCTGCGCTGAACCACAGCTGTGAAGTTCTTCAGAAAGACCCGAAACCCATGAACCACCGAAGAGCCGGTACGGGACTGACCCGCCCGCTGGCCGCCCTTCTCGCCCTCAGCTTCCCGCTCACCGCGCTCAGCGCTTTCTCCGGCTCCGCTGCCGCGGCTGCCGAGCAGCCGGCTGCCGCGGGCACAGGTGACACCACCCCGCTGGCAGCCTCAGAGGCGCGAGCCTTCGACCTCGCCAAGACCTCGGGCAAGCGTGTCGAGATCATCGACCGCCGCACCGAGTACTCCGAGACCTATGCCACCCCCGAGGGCAACCTGACGCAGCGGCAGTCCACCCTCCCCATCTGGACGCGCCACGCATCTGTCTGGCGCAGGACCGACACCACCCTCACCACCCACGAGGACGGCACGCTCGGACCTACCTCCTCATTCGGTATCGCATTCTCCAAGGGCGGCGACGGACCGCTGGTCGCCATGGACCGGGGCGGCAAGAAACTGGCCCTGACCTGGCCAGGTAAGCTTCCGGAGCCGGTGGTGGGAGGGAACACCGCGCTCTACAAGTCCGTACTTCCCGGCGTCGACCTCAAACTCATCGCCGAGGTCAACGGCTTCGCCCAGCACCTGCTCGTCACCACCCCCGAGGCCGCCGCGAACCCGGCCCTGAAGACCATCAAGCTCGGCGTCACCTCCGAGGGCGTCACCCTCGACGACGATGCCGCCGACCGGCTCCTGGCCAAGGACGCCGAAGGCCGCGTCGTCTTCAGCGCACCCAAGCCGAAAATGTGGGAACAGCCCACGGCCGGCGAGCCCTCTGCCCCCACGGTCAAGAGCGCCTCCGCCGCAGCAGCCTTCTCCAGCACCGTCCTCGCCGCGGACAGCGAGACCCCTGACCTTCAGCACGCACCCGTCGGCGCAGACGTCACGGGAAGCACGCTCACTCTGACCCCGGACCCGGCCCTGCTCGCCAACGCCGACCAGTTCCCGCTGGTCATCGACCCCATCTTCACCGGCGGCTACACGGAGAAGTGGGCCGTGGTCTATTCGGCCACCCCGGACGCGGACTACCCCTGGGGCTCCGGATGGAACTCCAGCAACCCCCCGGACGAACCCCGGATCGGCTACAACGGCAGCGGCAACACCGAGTCGTTCTTCGCCATGAACACCAACGGCCTCAAGGGCGCCACCATCCTTGACGCCACCTTCGCCGTCGAGCAGACCCACTCCTATGGCTGCAGCGCCTCCGCCGCCGGCCCCACAGAACTGTGGACCGCCAAGGACATCTCCACCACCCCCACCTGGAACACACGCAACAACTACTGGGGGCACTGGCTCGCCCAGGGCAGCTTCGCCCACGGCAACCCCACCTACTGCCCGGGCGTCGAAGGCTACGACTTCAAGTCCGCGAACCTGACCACCTTCGTCCAGGAAGGCGCGAACAAGGGCTGGGACCCCCTCGTATTCGGCCTGCGCGTACCCGTCCTCAACAAGGTCGACAGCTTCAAACGGCTACGGAACAACCCCGTCCTCGAAGTCACCTACAACTTCCCGCCCTCCGTCTACACCGCCGGCGCCTTCGAGGGCAGCTGGGCACCCGATGGCGAAGGCAACAAGCCCGTCCCGTGCGGGGCCACCATCGGCAACAGCGGCCTCGCCCTGACCGCCAACCTGCTCGACTGGGACGGCGGCACCGTCACCCCCGAGTTTGTCGTCACCAACTCCAGCGGCGCCTCCGTACCCGTCTCCAACGTCACCAACGTGGCCAGCGGCGGCACGGCCACCGCGACCGTCCTCGCCGCAAACCTGCCGACGGGCTCGTACAAGTGGAAGGTCCGAGCCAAGGACGGTGAAGGCCCTGACAGTGCATTCACCGCCGACTGCGCCTTCACCGTCGACAAGACAGGACCCGCGTCGCCCGTCAGCGTCACCAAGGAGGACGGCGGCGCCCTCCCCGTCAAGCACCAGGCGCGCACCGCGCTGCGGCTCAAGCTGAAGAACCCGGCCACCGACCTCGCTGGCTTCTGCTGGGCCCTGGACCGCCCCCTGTCCATCTCCGGCACCACCTGCTCCTCGAACACCTGGGTGCCCCTCGCCGCAGGCGCCACCGAGGCCGTCATCGAGATCGTCCCGACCGGCAACCCCCAGAGCACGCTGTACGTCATCGCGTACGACAAAGCCGGCAACCACTCCTCGACCGACGGCGCGGCCGACACCACCATCATCAAGACCTCGCCGTCATCCTTCGTCTACCCCGCCGGCCAGAGCCCCCTGACCAAGCTGGCAACCAAGGACCTACACGGGGACCTCAACGGTGACGGCTTCACCGACATGCTCGCCACCGACACCGACAACAAGCTCCGCATCTACGCCGGCGACGGCACCGGACACGTCCAGCCGACCACCATCGGCACCAGCGGTTGGGGCAGCGCACTGATCGCCCACGGCGGCGACTTCGCCAACCTCACCAGCCCCACCGCCGTACCCGACGGCTACGAGGACGCCATCGTCCGCCTCAACACCAACAAGCTCTATCTCTACCCCGGCAACGGACTGGGCCGCCTCTGGTACACGACCCGCCACGAGCTCGCCCCGCCCTCCGACCTGGGAGCCATGGGCTGGGGACGCGTCCTGCAGATCATCGCCCCCGGCGACGTGGACCAGCGCACCGACACCGGATTCAAGCAGGGCAACGACCTGGCCGCGATCGAATGCGTAGACGACCCCTGCACCAGTGCCCGCCTGCGCATCTACTCGGGCCGCACCGTGCCCGGCGGAGCCGCTGACCAGAGTGAACCCTTCGAAATTCAAGAAGCCGGCTACACCGGCAGCACCACCTGGAAGAACTACAACATCCTCGCCGTCGGCGACCAGAACGGGGACGGCGTCAAGGACTTCCTCTCCCGCAACAAGCTCGACGGAAATCTGTACTTCTACCCCGGCCAGATCGGCACCGACGGCAAATACAGCCTCGGCGCCCGCACGGTCTACGGCACCGGCGGCTGGGAACCCGCCACCCGCCCCCTGATCACCACCAACGGCAACGGCCAGGGCACCGTCGTCAACAAGACCGCCAACGACGACGGGACCCTGATCCCGTACCGGGAATTCCAGCCCAAGAGCGGCGACGAACGCGGCGATCTGTGGGCCACCACGCCCGCCGACCCCAACTACACCGTCGCGTACGAAGACGCCACCGGCACTCAGCAGAGCACCACGTGCCCCACCGGCTGCCTGCTCTTCTACCCAGGAACCACAACAACCCACCGCAAACCGCTCCTCGTCGGCACCAGCGGCTGGAGCACCACGATCACCGGCCTCTTCTAAACCCAACCCCCTCGCAACACTGCACCGGGTCCCCTGCAACCGCAGGGGACCCGGTGCAGTCCAGCTCAAGAACACCCAGGTCCTACCCGGTGGATCATGCAGACACGGGCTACGAGTAAGCAAGGAGACGCCTTGAAGGCGCGAGCAGGAACGCGTATCGCGGCCGTAACCCTGATGGCGGTGATGACGCTGACCGGCTGCGGTACGGACTCGGGCGGCGTATCGCCGACGGGCGGCGGCGGTGACGCACTGGGCGGTACAGCGAAGCAGCGGGAGAATCGGGAAGCGCATGGGAAGAAGGTCCACTCCGCAGCGGAGGAGGTGAAGACGGCCCTGGCGGATGCCGGGATCACGACGCAAGTCTTGGCTACTCCTCTCGGCGGCGGGTCCGTCGTGGGAGCCCATCCAGAAGACACCGCCGTGGCCGCTTTCACCCAGGGTTTCGAGAACCTTGTACAGCGGGGGGACTGGCAGGCTCAGTCGGGTGGTTCCAACCCCGCGGTGTTCAGCGCCAAGAAGAAGGACGGTTGCATGGCCATAGGCGTCCACGACTTCACGGACCGCCGACCCGAAACGAAACCCGGCGAGGTGATGGTCACCATCTCCGTAATCTGCCCGGTTAGTCAGGAAACGCAGGGACGATCATGATAATCGCCCCGGGCAGCGACAGCGCCGACATCCATGGCGCGGTGAAAAGGTGCCCCGGGTAGGCCGAAGGACGTACCCGGGTGGTTGCGGCCGCCCGGTGGAGCCGATGCTGGCGCAGGCTGCGGAGCCGGGGGCAGGCCCTGTTGTGTTTGGGCCTCGGAGTGTGAGCGAAGTTCGACGGGCACCGGGCGCTTCTGTTCACTCCCTGCCGGGCGGCGCCGGATGCCGGCGCGGCCCACGGAACACCCCCTTGTCCGCGAGGATCCGGAACACCCGCGCTTCGGCGGGAAGGACTGGAGCTTGGGCACCTCGTCCAGGAGGTTAACCGAACACCCCCACGTCGGCGGGGAGGACAGGCGGAAGAGCTTCGAGACTGGCTGCGGCTGGAACGCCCCCGCGTCGGCGAAGAGGACCCCACCAGAGAGGTGACGTCGGCAATGGAGCTCGGACACTCCCGCGGCGGCAGGGAGGACTTCTGCAGGAACAGGGCCTTGCACTGCTCGTGCGGAGCACCCCCGCGTCGGCGGGGAGGACGAGGGCGGGTTCGGGCTCGTCGACCTCGCCTTCGGATCATCCCCGCGTTAGCGGGGAGGACTCGATCTGGAATTCGCAGTCCCTCGCGTTGTACGGAACCGCGTCGCGGGGAGCACGTGGTCGACAGGCCACGAAGCTGCGTGTTGCGCGGAACACCCCCGCGTCGGCGGGGGAGGACCAGGCTGTGGTCTCGGTGATCCTGCTGAACACCGGAACGCCCCCGCGTTGGCAGGGACGACCGGAGCCTCGGCGTGTTCAGCCCGGACGAGATCGGAATACCCCTGCGTCGGCAGGAGGACACGGCCTTCGACGACGCCGAACTCTGCGAGCCCAGAACACCCCCGCGTCGGCGGGGAGGACGCGCTGCAATCACCCGAGCTGACCCCTGACGTCGGAACACCCCCCGCGTCGGCGGGGAGGACACGAGGAGTCCCGTACGTACTGGGACGCTGAGCGGAACACCCCCGCGTCGGCGGGGAGGACGAGTGGTACGAGGTCGAGGGATATGCCTCCAGCGGAACACCCCCGCGTCGGCGGGGAGGACGAAAGGTCGTAGCCCATGACCGGGCAGATGTCCGGAACACCCCCGCGTCGGCGGGGAGGACGAGCACGCCAGGGTGATCGTCCACTCCAGCGTCGGAACACCCCCGCGTCGGCGGGGAGGACGCAGACCTGACACCGGTCGGCTCCCTGACCAGCGGAACACCCCCGCGTCGGCTGGGAGGACCTCGTCGCGGCAGTCGGGCCCGCCAAGGCAACGGGAACACCCCCGCGTCGGCGGGGAGGACCCGGAGCAGCCCGAGGCGCCCGCCTACGAGAACGGAACACCCCCGCGTCGGCGGGGAGGATGGGACGTTTACGCGCATGCTGGCCACGGTGCAGGCGGAGAAGGACGCGTCCGGTGACATCGACTGGCTGGTGTCGATCGACTCCACGGTCGCGCGGGCCCATCAGCACGCCGCTGGTGCCCGCAAAAAGGGGCGGGGCGGGGGGACGAATTATGTGATCACGCCCCGGCCGATCCCGAGGCGGACTGACCACAAAGATTCACCTCGCGTGCGACGGTCGCGGCCGTCCGCTCGGCTTCGTCCTCACCGGCGGCAACACCGCCGACTGCACCCGCTTCGAGGAGGTCATGG
>NZ_JBHWUO010000072.1:0-29663 GCF_042736975.1 Streptomyces sp. NPDC059989 | reverse complement strand
GTGTTGGCCGGGACGTAAAACGTGATTTGTGGCGCGCACCAAGCCCGTACAGGTCAATTCCCATGGGGCGCCATAAATCATGCAGTCCCGGCCGACACCCCACCCCGGCCCCGGCACCGGCCCCGCGAAGCCCGGCACGGGACACCGCCGAGCCCCCGCAGGGCCCCGGCACCGGCCCCGCGAAGCCCGGCACGGGAACCGCCGAGCCCCCGCAGGGCCCCGGCACCGGTCCCCGCGAAGCCCCCGGCACGGGACACCGCCCAGCCCCCCGCCAGGGGACCGGCCGGAGCCAAACCCAGCCCCGCCACCAGCGCGGCGCCCGCTGATCCCTATCCTCGCCGCATGACGGCACCGGCAATGATCACCTCGCTCTCCGCCACCGCACTCCGCGCCCACCGCGACGAACTGGCCGCCCTGCTCCGGGACGTGGTCGACGGCGGCTCCTCGCTCGGCTTCCTCGCCGGCCTCGACCACGAAGAGGCCGCCGCCTGGTGGGACTCCCTGCTGCCCGCCGTGGAGGAGGGCTCCCTCGCGCTCTGGGTGTCCCGCGACGACGACGGCCGGATCGACGGCACCGTCAGCTGGTACCGGGAGTCCAAGCCCAACGGCCGGCACCGCGCCGAGCTGCGCAAGCTCATGGTCCACCCGGCCGCCCGCGGCCGCGGCACCGCCCGCGCCCTGCTCACCGAGGCCGAGACGGCCGCCGCCCGCGCCGGAGTGGTGCTGCTCTTCCTCGACACCGAGACCGGCAGCGGCGCCGAGCACGTCTACCGCTCCGCGGGCTGGACCGAGGTGGGCACCATCCCCGACTACGCCACCGATCCGGCCGGCCGCCTGCGTCCCACCACGCTCTTCTACAAGCACCCGCAGGGGTGACCTCGCCCGCCGCGCCGCGTTAGACCCGTAGTCACCGGCCACCGAGCGAGGGAGACCGTATGTCCGCCGCACCCGCCGCCGCACTTCCGACCCGTCGCGGATTCCTCCGTGCGGCCTTCACCGCGGCCGTGCTCGCCGGTACGGCCGCGGCCCTGGCGCCCGTACTGCGCGCCCGGCGCCCGCGGCAGACCCTCACCCCGGCCCCGCTCGCCGAGGAGGAGACGTACCGCGGCCGGCACATCGCCGTCGACGCCGCCGGGGTCCGGATCGACGGCCGCCCGCTGCACGTCATGCGCCGGGCCGACGGCAGCTACCTCAGCGGGATCAACCACTTCCAGTCGTTCGGGACGCCGCTGGAGCTCGCCCGCGCAGCGGTCGACGAACTGGGCACGGGACAGCTGGCGTTGGCGTCCGCGGCGCACCACGGCTGACGGGAGGAGCCCGCCTTGTACACCCGGCAGAACCAGAAGGACCTGACCAGCGCGCAGAAGAAGCGCTTCACGGCAGCCGTACTGGAGCTCAAGCGCAACGGCACCTACGACGCCCTCGTGCGCACCCACGACAAGTACTTCGTGCCCGACCGGGACCGCCGGCTGCGCGTCGGGCACATGTCCCCGTCCTTCTTCCCGTGGCACCGGCGCTACCTGCTGGAGTTCGAGAGGGAACTGCGGGAGATCGACCCGGGCGTGTCCGTCCCGTACTGGGACTGGACCACCGACTCCAGCCCGGTCTCCTCCCTGTGGGCCGAGGACTTCCTCGGCGGCACCGGCCGGGCCGCCGACCGACGGGTGATGACCGGCCCCTTCGCCTACGACAAGGGCAACTGGACGGTGACCGTCGGCATCACGGAGGCCGCCTACCTCACCCGCAACCTCGGCCGCCCGCAGAACCCCGTCTCCCTGCCCACCCGGGCCGAACTCCAGTGGGCCATCGACGATCCGGTCTACGACGTCTCGCCCTGGGACTCCACCGCCACGGCCGGCGGCTTCCGCAACAAGCTGGAGGGCTGGGCGGCCCCCAAGAGCGAGCGCTGGCGCAACCACAACAAGGTCCACCAGTGGATCGGCGGCCACATGACGGGCGGCACGGCGCCCAACGACCCGGCGTTCTGGCTGCACCACGCCTTCGTGGACCTGGTCTGGGACCGCTGGCAGCAGCGGCACCCCGGCTCCGGCTACCTGCCCGCCGCCCCGCCCGCGCCCGGCGACGCCCAGCGCGGCCGGGTCATCGCCCTCGACGAGCCGATGCCCCCGTGGAACGTCACCCCGCGCGAGATGTTCAGCCACCAGGGCCTCTACCGCTACGAATGATCCCGCGCGGCGCGCGCTCCGAATCCTCCGGACGGCGCGCGCCGGGCGCCCGGCACACGGGAAGGGCCCCCGCCGTACGGCGGGGGCCCTTCCGTCACTCAGGCGATCAGTGGCCGTAGCCCTCACCCTCGGTGTGGTGGTCGTCGTGGCCGCCCGACACGTTGACGCAGGTGTTGCCGAACGCCGGGTTCAGCAGCGCGATCACGTTGACCGTGTTGCCGCAGACGTTGACCGGGACGTGGACCGGAACCTGGACCAGGTTGCCCGACAGGACACCGGGGGAACCGACGGCCGCACCGTGCGCTCCGGCATCGGCGACGGCCAGACCCGCACCGGCGGCCACGGCGGTACCGGTGACAGCGGTGATGGCGAATGCCTTCGCGATACGCGACATCAAGATCTCCTCGTGAGATATGGGGCGCCACAGAGTCTGCGGCATTTGACATGGCATACAACGCAGCGGGGGCCGAGGGGTCACGGCCGTTGGGCCTACCCGGTGACGGGAAATCGGACGGAGGCGAAGTACGGCCGCACCGGGGTGACCGCACCCGGCCGCAGCCGCGCGACCGCCGGGCCCGTACAGCGCGGGCCCCGGTAGAGGATCGCCGTGCCGCGGGTGTGGTTGGTGACCGCCCGGGCGCCGCCGCCCTCGGCCTCGACGCAGCCCTTCGGCGCGCGGAGCCTGTGGACCTGGTCGTCCTGGCCGAGGTACTGGAAATCGGGCCCGTTCGAGGCCTGGGCCGGGCCGCCGGCGAGCGCGGCGGCCGTCAGCAGCAGGAGGGGCACGGCACGGTGGATACGCAGGGATCGCATGCCCGTCCAACACGACCGGGCCCGGGCACGGTCACGCCTTGTCACCCGTTGGGCGGCTGTGCGACCGTGCGCCGAGCACCGGATTCAGGAGGACGGATGAGCGCAGCGGGCGGCAGCGGCAGCCGAGAGGGCGACCGCGACGGCGAGCGTACGGGGGCCGGCGGCGGCGGATCCCGCCCCCGCGCCAGGACCGCGTACGGCGTGGTCGAGGGCCGGGCCGGCGCCCACGGGAGCGCCGTCTTCCGGGGCGTCCCCTACGCGGCCCCGCCCGTCGGCGCCCTCCGCTTCGCGGCGCCCGCGCCCCCGGCCGCCTGGGACGGCGTGCGCGACGCCGGTGCGTACGGCCCCACCGCCCCCAAGGTTCCCTACCCCGACCCCTTCGCGACCCTGCTGCCCGACCCGGAGATCCCGGGCGACGACTGCCTGACGGTCAACGTCTGGACCCCCGATCCGACGCCCGGCGCCGGGCTGCCCGTCATGGTGTGGATCCACGGCGGCGCGCTCACCCGCGGCTCCTCGGCCGTCCCCGTCTACGAGGGCTCCGCCTTCGCCCGCGACGGGGTCGTACTCGTCTCCCTCAACTACCGCCTCGGAGCCCTCGGCTACGGGCTCTTCCCCGACGCCCCCGCCAACCGGGGCCTGCTGGACCAGATCGCCGCGCTGGAGTGGGTCCGGGACAACATCGGGGCCTTCGGCGGCGATCCCGCCCGCGTCACCGTCTTCGGCGAGTCGGCCGGGGCCATCAGCATCGGCGCCCTGCTCTCGTCCCCCAAGGCCGCCGGGCTCTTCACCCGGGCGGTCCTCCAGAGCGGGGCCCCCGAGGTGCTGCCGCGCGACCGGGTGCGCACCATGGTCCGGCGGATGGCCTCGCTGCTGAAGGTGCCCGCGACCGCCGGGGCCTTCGCCGCCGTCCCCCTGCCCGACCTGCTGGCCGCCCAGGGCGCCGTGCTGCGCCGATCGAACCCGCTGCTCGGCGGTCCCGCCTTCGGGCTGGTCGCCGATCCCGCCACGCTCCCGGCCGACCCGATCGCCGGGGCGGCCCAAGAGGTGCCCCTGCTGCTGGGGTGGACCACCGAGGAGTACCGGCTCTGGCTCGCCCCCACCGGCGGGATGCGGCTGCTGGACCGGCTGGGCCCGCTCACCGTGGCGCTGGCCCGCTTCCGCAGCGGCAAGGACCGGGCCGCCGTACGGGAGCTGCGCGCCGCCCTGCCGGGGGCCGGCCCGGCGGACCTCGCGGGGCAGCTGCTGACCGACCGGCTGCTGCGGGACCCGCTACGGCGGCTCGCCGGGTCGGGGCGTGCGGCGCCGAGCTTCCTGTACGAGTTCGCCTGGCCCTCCGGAGTGCCGGGGCTCGGCGCCTGCCACGCCCTGGAGCTGGGCTTCGTGTTCGACACGCTCGGCGTGCCGGAGGCGTCCTGGCTGGCCGGGCCGGACACCCCGCAGCCGCTGGCCGAGGAGATGCACGCCGCCTGGGTCCGCTTCGCCGTGACGGGGGATCCGGGCTGGGAGCCCTGGAACGGCGGCGGCCCGCCGAAGGTGTTCGGCGGGCCGGAGCGGAAACAGGAGGCGAGCGGGGCGGCGGAGGCGCCCGAACTTACTCGACGGGTCCTTCCATGACCTTGCTGATGTACTGGATCGGCCCCTCGCCCATGTTCGGGACGTAGGTCTTGGCGTTGTGCTGGCCGCCCTTGATGATCCTCAGGTCGGTGTGGACCGGACCCTTGTTGCCGAAGGTGGCGATGAACTTCTGCACGTCCGGCAGGGTCTTCTTGTTGTTCTCGCTGTCGCCGACCTGGAAGGCGAGGTAGACGTCCGGACCCTTGCGGTCGATGAGCTGCTTCGCCAGGATCTCCGGGTTGTTCTCGGCCTTCTCCTTGTCGTGGCCCTTCCACAGCGAGGAGTCCGGGACGATGTCCGGGCCGGAGGCGATCACGGCCTTGAACTTGTCCGGGTGCTTGAGGACGGCCTTGAGGCCCGCGAACCCGCCGGTGGAGGAGCCCATGAAGGCCCAGCCGTCACGGGACTTGACGGTGCGGAAGTTCGCCTTCATCAGGTCCGGGACGTCCTCGGTCAGCCACGTGCCCATCTTGGGCTGGTCGGGGATGTCGGAGCCGTCCCAGTAGATGCCCTTGTCGTCCGGCCCCGGGTTGAGCACCGGCATGGCCAGGATGAAGGGCTTGCTCTTCCCCTCCCCGTACCACTTCGCGATGCTGCTCTGGAGGCCCAGGTCGGTGCCCATCCAGTAGTTGCTCGGGTAGCCGGCGCCGCCCGGCAGGGCGATCATGACCGGGAAGCCGCTCTTGGCGAACTTCGGGTCGTTGTACTCCTTGGGCGCCCAGACCCACACCTTGCCCTTGAAGCCGGACTTCTTGCCGTCCAGCGTGGTGACGGCGACGTGCGTCCCGTCGGGCAGGGTCATCGAGTTCTTGAAGTCCGCGGCCGGCCCGGTGGGCATCAGCATCTTGGAACTCGCGGGCTGCTGCGCGGTGTCGCCCTTCTTGCCGTCGCCGGCGGGCGGCTTCCCGAAGGACACCGCCGAACCCTTGTCGGTGAAGGGGGGTATCTCGTAGTAGGCCAACACCCCGGCCGCGATGCCGCCGAGCGCGAGGACGGAGACGCCGGCTATCACCCAGCGCTTGACCCGGGACTTGCGCCGGGGCTCGGGCTCGAACTCCGGCTCATGACCGTAGGAGGCCTCCTGGCCGTACGGAGCCTGCTGCTCGTACGGCTGCTGCTGCCCGTACGGGGGCTGCGGCCGTCCGTAGGGCGGCTGGTGCCCGCCCTGGGACTCGTACGGCGGCTGCTGCTGTCCGTACGACGGCCGGCCGTACTGGTCGCCGTAGGGCTGCTGCGGCTGCTGCCCTTCCGGCCGGTACGGCTGGTACTGCTGCCCGTCGGGTGAGTACGACATGTGCGGTGGCTCTCCGGCTGCTGCTGCCCCAGGGGGGCGGTGGTCTGGTCGGCTTGATCCTTCTTCCGTTCGAAGGATGTACGAAAGTGTGCCAGGGTTCCGTATTTTTCCTTCTCTTGGGGTGATCTGGAGAAGGCCGTTGCCCGACGCCGGAAGGGCCTGCGGAGTTCCCGTTCTGTTCGCCGACTATCCCTGGCCCATGCACATGTCGCTGGGTATGGTGCGTCCGCGCCGCCCCCAGAGCCCCCACTCCGCACCGGAGGTACCCCGTGTTTGGCATGCGCCTGCCAACATCCCGCCGTAGGACCGCCCTCGCCACCGCCTTCGGCCTCACCGCCGCCGGCACGGCCCTGTGGGCCGGCATCGGTGCCGCCCAGCCCGCCCACGCGGCCGCCCTGCCCGCCCCCGACCACGTCGTCGTGGTGGTCTTCGAGAACCACGCCTACAGCCAGGTCATCGGCAGCTCCAGCGCCCCGTACATCAACTCCCTCAAGAGCGGGGGAGCCAACCTCACCCAGTCGTACGGGATCACGCACCCCAGCCAGCCCAACTACCTGCAGCTCTTCTCCGGCTCCCACCAGGGCGTCACGGGCGACAGCTGCTACACGCCGGGCTTCAGCTCCGCGCCCAACCTGGCCTCCGAGCTGATCGCCGCCGGCAAGAGCTGGGCCAGCTACAACGAGACCCTGCCCAGCCAGGGCTCCACCACGTGCTCCAGCGGCAAGTACGCCCGCAAGCACAACCCCTGGTTCGCCTTCTCCAACGTGCCCACGAGCACCGCGAAGACCATGACCCAGTTCCCGACGGACTTCACCACGCTCCCCAAGGTGTCCTTCGTCGTCCCGAACCTCTGCAACGACATGCACGACTGCTCCGTGGGCACCGGCGACACCTGGCTCAAGAACAACCTCAAGGCCTACGCGGACTGGGCCAAGACCCACAACAGCCTCCTGGTCGTCACCTTCGACGAGGACAACCGGCTCGCCGGCAACAAGATCCCCACCGTGCTCTACGGCCAGCCCGTCACGGCGGGATCCACGTCGAGCACCACCTACAACCACTACGACATGCTGCGCACCCTGGAGGGCCTCGCCGGCCTGACCACCCACGCCGGGAACGCGGCCACCGCCAAGGACATCACGGGGATCTGGGCTTCCTGACCATGTACGTTGCGGACAGTCGCGGCACCCCCGCGCCCGCCGTGACCCCCGAGCCGCCGGCCGCCGTCCCGGGCAGCGGCCCGGGGCGGCGCGCCGCGCTCGCGCCCACGGTGCTCGCCCTCGGCACGGTCAGCCTCGTCACCGACATCTCCTCCGAGATGGTCACGGCCGTGCTCCCGCTCTACCTCGTCGCCGGACTCGGGCTCTCCCCGCTCGGCTTCGGACTGCTCGACGGCCTCTACAACGGGGTCGGCGCGCTGGTCCGGCTCACCGGCGGCCACCTCGGCGACCGCTCCGGCCGCCACAAGGCCCTCGCCGGACTCGGCTACGCCCTCTCCGCCGTGTGCAAGCCGCTGCTGCTGCTCGCCCACACCCTCCCCGCCATCGGTGCCGTCCTCGCGCTGGACCGCACCGGCAAGGGACTGCGCACCGCCCCGCGCGACGCCCTGATCTCCCTGGCCGTCGCCCCCGAGGAGCGCGGCCGGGCCTTCGGCGTCCACCGGGCGATGGACACCGCGGGCGCCCTGATCGGGCCGATCCTGGCCTTCCTCATCCTGCGCGGCGCCGCCGACGGCTACGACGCCGTCTTCACCGTCAGCGCCTGCGTCGCCGCCCTCGGGGTGCTGGTGCTCGTGCTCTTCGTCCCCGGCCGCCGCACCCGGCCGGCGCGGCACGCCGAGCCCGTCTCCCTGCGGGCCTCCCTGGGCCTGCTGCGCCGCCCCGACCTGCGCCGGATCGGCCTCTGCGCGCTGCTCCTGGGACTGTGCACCGTCAGCGACGGCTTCGTCTTCCTGCTCCTCCAGCGCGCCACCGGGATCGCCGACCGCTGGTTCGCCCTGCTGCCGCTGGGCACCGCCGCCGCCTTCTTCCTCCTCGCGCTGCCGCTCGGCCGGCTCGCCGACCGCATCGGCCGCAGCCGCGTCTTCCTCGCCGGGCACCTCGCGCTGCTCGCCGCGTACGGACTCCTGCTCCTCGGAGGACACCATCCGGCCCTGCCCTACGCGGTGCTCCTGCTGCACGGCGGCTTCTACGCCGCCACCGACGGGGTGCTGATGGCCGCGGCCGCCGGAGCCGTGCCCGAGGAGCACCGCGGCGCCGGACTCGCCCTCGTCCAGACCGGCCAGGCCCTCGCCCGCTTCGCCGCCTCCCTCGGCTTCGGCGCCGCCTGGACCGTGTGGGGCGCGCGCCCCGCCCTCGCCGTCGCCGCCGTCCTGCTCGCCGCGGCGGCCGCGGTGTGCGTACGGCTGAGCCCCGCCGCCGACTGATCCCCGTCCCGGCACGACCGAAAGGCCCCCATGACCCTCCAGCGCCGGATCCTGATCCTCGCCGTCTCCGTCGTCCTGCTCGCCGCCGTGGGGGTGCTCGCCGTGCTGCGGGCCTCCTCCCGGGCCGACGAGAAGAACCAGGCCCAGGCGGGCGGACCGCAGATCACCCGGGGGGAGGTCTCCCTGACCCCGGGCGACGGCGGCCGCCGGATCGTGTTCCGGAACATGGCCTGGGGCCCGCACCGCGACGAGCTCGCCACCGTCCCCGCCGCCGAGCCCGAGGGGGCCCGTACCGCCTCCGGGGTGAGCTGCCTGCGCTTCCACTCGGCCGCGGGCACCGGGATCTGCCTCCAGGCCGACAAGGGCGGGGTCCAGGACGGCTACCGGGCCGTCGTCCTCGACGCGGGCCTGAAGGAGCTCTCCGCCCACCCGCTGGCGGGCATCCCCACCCGCGCCCGGGTCTCGCCCGGCGGGCACCTCGCGGCGTGGACGGTCTTCGTCGGCGGGGACTCGTACGCCGGTACGAACTTCTCCACGCGGACCTCGGTGCTCGACCTGCGCACCGGGAAGCTCGACGCCTCACTGGAGGACTTCACGATCCTCAAGGACGGCAAGCCGTACCGCAGCGCCGACGTGAACTTCTGGGGGGTCACCTTCGCCGCCGACGAGCGGAGCTTCTTCGCGACGCTGGCCACCGGGGGCAGCACCCACCTGGTCCGCGGGGACCTGGCGGAGCGGACCGTGACCACCCTGCGCGAGAACGTCGAGTGCCCCTCCCTGTCCCCCGACGGGACCAGGGTGGTGTTCAAGAAGCGGGTGCCGGGCCTGCCGGCCGAGGCGCCGTGGCGGCTGTACGCACTGGACCTGGCCTCCGGTGCGGAGACCCCGCTGGCAGAGGAGCGCAGCGTGGACGACCAGGTGGTGTGGACGGACGACCGGACCGTCGTCTACTCCCTGCCGGGGGACTTCGGCGCCGACCTCTACTCCGTACCGGCCGACGGGAGCGGCGCCCCCGCACGGCTCATGGCATCGGCCCTCGCCCCGGCCTTCCTCGGGTGAGGAAGGCCGGGGCGGGCGGCCGCAGGACCGTTACGCCGGAACGAGCGTCTTGCGCCGGCGCTTGCGCGGAGCCCTCGCCGAGAGCCTCAGCTCGATGATCGACCGCACGGCCGGCCACTCCTCGTCGAGGATCGAGTAGAAGGCGGTACTGCGGACCGCGCCGTCGAGCCCCCGCGAATGGGCCCGGCGGACCCCCTCGCTGGTGAAGCCGAGGCGCTCCATCGCGGCCCGCGAGCGGCCGTTGCGGGCGTCCGCGCGCAGGGAGATCCGCCGGACGCCCCAGGTTTCGAAGGCATGGCGGAGCATGAGCAGCTTCGCCTCGGTGTTGATGCCGGTCCCCTGGGCGCCCGGGGACAGCCAGGTATTGCCGATCTCGGCGGCATCGGGGATCGCCGTCGCCGGATCGCCGAAGGGGACTCCCGGCACGGCGGGCCACACCAGCGGCCCCTGCCAGTAGTCCAGATCGAGGAACCGGGTCGATCCGACCACCCGGCCGTCGGTGGCTCTGACCACCGCGAACGGGAGCGATCGACCCGCCGCCTGATCGGCGAGGGCACGGTCGATGTACTCGTGGGACGCCTGCACCCCATGGGGTACGGGGGTGAAGGCGTAAGTCGTACGATCCTCGGCCCCGGCCATGGCCAAGGCCTCGGTGTGGTGGGGGGCGAGGGGCTCGAGCCGCACGCTGCGGCCGGCGAGGAGTACGGGTACGGGCACGGAGCCTTCGGTCCTTCTGGGCGGTGGGGTGGTTGCACAGTCTGCGTCCCTGACGTCGCCCCCCGTGCAAAACACGGGTGAAAGGCAACGGGCTGTCAGGTGAACGCGAGTGGCTCAATGTAGCCCCTTAAAGTCCTCTCATGAACCCCCAATTTGGCAATGGCGTGAACCTCTTTTTCGAGGACTTGGGTCCCCGCCGCGGAACGCCCGTAATCCTGATCCACGGACATCCGTTCAACCGCACGATGTGGGCCCCCCAGACGGCCGCCCTGACCGCCGCCGGATACCGGGTGATCATCCCTGACCTGCGGGGATACGGGGAAAGCCCGGTGGTTCCCGGCGAGGCCCTGCTGGCCGATCTAGCCGACGACATCGCTGCTCTCCTCGCCCGCCTGGACATCGAACGCGTGGTCGTCGGCGGTGTGTCCATGGGCGGGCAGATCGCGATGGAGATGCGGCTGCGCCACCCGGGTGTGGTACGGGCCCTCGTCCTCTCCGACACGACCGCGGTACCGGAGACCGAGGACGCGCGGAAGCTCCGCCGGGAACGCGCGGAGCAATTGGTTGCCCAGGGCATGCGGCCCTATGCCGAAGAGGTCATCGACAAGATGCTGGCGCCGTACAACGTCGTCGGCATGCCGGAGACGGCCGCGCGGGTGAGCGCGATGATGTGCGCGACCGATCCCGAGGGGGCGGCCGCGGCGCTGCGCGGCCGGGCCGAGTGCCCCGACTACCGGCCCGTGCTCGCCGGGACCGCCGAGCCCTGCCTGGTGGTGGTCGGCGCGGACGACGTCTTCACACCCGTGGCGGACGCCGAGGCCCTGCACGCGCTGATGCCGCACTCCGTGCTCGCCGTCATCGACGGGGCCGGCCACCTGCCGGGCGTGGAGCGGCCCGACGCCTTCAACCGGGTGCTGCTGGAGTTCCTCGCCGGGCTCTGATCCCCGGCCGAGCCCGAATCAGGACGTTCGGCGTGCGCCCCGGTGCCCAATGGCGCCCGGGCGCACCGCTGCGCCGTGTCAGCCTGTCTGGCGTCGTCCAGGGACGCGGTGACGGTCTCGTGGCGCAGGACGACCGAGCTGGGCCGCATGTGCTTGCGCCGGGCGGTGGCGGCGAAGGACTCCAGGTCCTCGGGCCGGTCCCGGGCGGGGGCCGGCGGGGCGCTCGCGGCGACGAACCAGCCGCGGCCGAAGGCGGACTCGACATGTCCGACTTCGAGGTCGCCGCCTGCTCCCCGGCGAGCTGACCCCGCCGCCTGAGATCATCTCGGGCATGGACCTGGTTGAGGAACTGACCCGCTTCGCCGCCACCGGGCGCTTCGGCGCCTTCCACGCGGGCGTGCACCTGCGCGACGTGGTGGCCGCGTACGGCGAGCCCGAGTGGAGCGGGCGGGTCAGCGCCAAGCGCCGGTGGCCGCACTGGTTCGGCTACGGCAGCCTGCAACCGGTCTTCTGCCGGTGCAGGCTGCTGAACGCCCTGTACATACCGGGCTGGCACGAGGAGCTGGAGATCCCCGGCCCCGGCGGTCCGGGCGCGGCCCGCGTCGCGGCGCTGCCGGTCACCGAGTCGCAGCTCACCGCCGCGTTCACCGCGGCCGGGGTCGTATGGCGGACGGAGTGGTCCGAGAACCTGCCCCATCAGCGGACCCTCTCCACGGAGCCCGCCCCGGACACCGTCGTCTACTTCACCTTCTGGGACCGCCACCACGACGAGGGCCGGTCGGTGCCGGACTGGCCGCTCTACCAGGCCGGCACCTCCGGCTCCGGCCACGGGCCGTGCCCGGAGCCCGACCGCGGCCTCCCCGACGACGGATACGGTGCCTGACGTGGACGACGTACTGCGGCAGCTGGCCTCCGTGGGGCCCTTCTTCACCGTGCCGTACGGCAAGGAGCCGCCCGGGCCCGGATTCCGGCCGCTCACCGCGCTCTACGGGGAGCAACTCGGGCCGTACGTGGCCGAGGTGGGGCGGCGCATCGGCAGCGGCCCCGGCCGGGTGGCCGCCTCGACCGCGCAGCTCGGGATCGCCTCCCGGCTCTGGTCGCTCGGACTGGGCTGCGCCGCGCTGGCCGGGCGGGTGCCGGATCTGGCCCCCGACCGGGTGTGGTGGCGGCTGCCCGGCGCGGGATCGCTGGAACTGTGGCTCCCCGAGCCGGCGGACCTGCCGGCCGGGGCGCTCGGCGAGACCGTCCTCGGGAACCTGGCCGTGCTCGACGCGGGCCTGCGGGAGCGGTTCGGGGTCTCGCCCAAGGTCCTGCGGGGCAATGCGGCCTCGGGCCTCGTCGGGGCCCTGCGGGTGCTGATCGACCGGGTCCCGGGCGGTACGGCCGTCGGGTTGGCGGCCGCCCTGCTGGCCGAGGGCGGGGCCCTGGCGGGCACCGGCACCTTCATCCACGAGGAGGGGCTCGGCGTGGCCTTCGTACGGCGCAGCTGCTGCCTCTACTACCGGGTGCCCGGCGGCGGGTTCTGCGGGGACTGCGTGCTGCGGACCCGGTGAACGCGGCAGGGGCCCCCGGGAGCACGTGCTCCCGAGGGCCCCCGCGGCGGGCCGGAACTAGAAGGTGAGGTTCCAGGCGTCGATCTTGCCGGTGTCGCCGCCGGCGTTGTCGTTCACACGGAGCTTCCAGGTGCCGTTCGCGACCTCCGAGGAGGCGTTGACGGTGTAGGTCTGGTTGATGTTGTCCGTGCCCGAGCCGGTCCGGTTGTGCACGGTGTAGACGGTGCCGTCCGGAGCGATCAGGTCGACCTTCAGGTCACCGATGTAGGTGTGCACGATGTTCACGCCCACCTTGAGGGTGGCCGGGGCGTTGCCGGTCACGCCGGTGACGGCGATCTGGCTCTCCACGGTGGTGTTGTCGCCGATGGCGAAGTCACCCGTGTTCTCGAAGTACTTGCCGGGCGGCGGGGTGGCGCCGACCGCCTTGAGGGCGTCGACCTGGCCCTCGCCGAAGAAGCCGTTCTTGGCGGTGGTGCCCTTGCAGCGGCTGTCCGACGGGCAGGCGACGTCGTTGGCCTGGGTGGCCAGCTTGTCGCGCAGCTGCGCCGGGGTGATGCCCGGGTTGGTGCTCGCCAGCAGCGCGGCCACACCGGCCACGTGCGGGGAGGCCATCGAGGTGCCGCTCATGGTGCCGTACTTGCCACCGGGCTGGGTGCTGTAGATGCCGGTGGTGTCACCGCCCGGGGCCGTCACGTCGATGACGTTCAGGCCGTAGTTGGAGTACGAGGCCTTCGCGGTGGTGCCCATCGCCGAGACCGTGACCACGCCCGGGAGCTCGGTCGGGATGTCCAGGCAGGCGTTGGTGATGGTGCGGGTGACCGGGGTCGAGTCGTTCGGGCTCTCGGTGTCGGTCGTCTTGTTGGCCAGGTCGAGGTTGGAGTTGCCGGCCGCGGCGACCTGGAGCGATCCCTTGCCCTCGGCGTACTCCTGGGCGCGCTTGACGCCCTCGATGATCGCGGCCTGGTCGGCGTTGTCCGGGCAGTTGAACTGCCACGGGTCCGTGTAGTAGCTGTTGTTGGTGACCTTGAAGCCGTGGTCACCGGCCCACATGAAGCCGCAGACGGTGTTCTCGGCGAAGAAGAGCGAGGAGCCGGGCTCGGCGATGCGCACCGAGGAGATCTTCACGCCCGGGGCCACGCCGATGACGCCCTTGCCGTTCTTGGCGGCCGCGACCGTACCGGCCACGTGCGTGCCGTGGGTGCCCACGTCGCGCCAGGAGCCGGTGCGGGTGTCGGCCTTGCCGTAGGCGCAGGAGGCGGAGTCCGCCGCGTTGAAGTTCGGGGCCAGGTCCTGGTGCTGGTCGTCCACACCGGTGTCCAGGATGCCCACCTTGACGGAGGAGGAGCCGGTGGTGACGGCCCAGGCCTGGTCGGCCTTGATCTGGCTCATGTCGGCGCGGACCGGCTCGCCCGCGGGGGTGGTGGACTGCGCCGGGTTGGCGGGCAGCGCCGGGTTGTAGGCGTCCGCCGGGACGTCCGAGGTGCGGGTGGCGCCGACCTGCTGGACGCCGCTCACGCCGCGCATGGTGGTGGCGAAGCTTCCGGAGGCCGAGTGGGCGACGACCACGCCGATCGCGTCGTAGTTGGCGAAGACCGTACCGCCGTTGGCGGCGACGGCGTTACGGACCGCCGTGGTGTCACCGGGGGCCGTGATCACGAGGTAGGAGCGGGTGCCGGCAACCCAGGTCGCACTCTGGGAAGTCGGGGCCGCGGCCTTGGGCGCCGCCGCGGGAGCGGAGGCGGAGGTGCCGTTGGGCGAGACCGGGGCGGTGCCGGCGAGCGCGGCGGGGGCCCCGAAGGCGAGTGCCGCGCCGAGCGTGGCGGCCAGCACGAGGGTACGTCGAGGTCGGCTGGATATGTGGGGTATCAATGCGTCCTCCGTTGACCCGGTGGTCAGGCCGGGTCGTACGAAACAAGTGGTGGACGCAAGATGTCATGCACGCGGCCGGTTACGGAAGTACCTTTTGCAACACCGGGGTTCGTTTATCGGTGGCCGAATACCGACTATGGGTGCAAGTGCGGAGAATGCGGCGGGCCGACCGGGCTGGGCACCGTGGGGGCGAACCCTGCCCGGCCGGCCCGTGCGGGCGGACCGGTCAGACCGGTACGCCGTCCTTGGGGCCGCCCGACGGCTGCGGCACGGAAGTCGGGGTCCCGTCGGGCCCGGTCGGCTGCGCGGGCTCCCCCGGCCCCGCGACGTGCCCGTCGTCGATCAGCGTGGTCTCGTCGAACGGCATCCGCCCGGCCAGGACTTCGGTGGCCCGCTCGCGGTCGAACTCCTTCGTCCACGTCCCGATGAGCACCGTGGCGACCGCGTTGCCCGCGAAGTTCGTCAGCGCCCGCGCCTCGCTCATGAACCGGTCGATGCCCACGATCAGGCCGACCCCGTCCACCAGTTCCGGCCGGTGGGACTGGAGTCCGCCGGCGAGCGTGGCGAGGCCCGCGCCGGTGACCCCGGCCGCGCCCTTCGAGGCGATGATCATGAAGAGCAGCAGTGAGATCTGCTCGCCCAGCGCCAGCGGCTTGCCCATCGCCTCGGCGACGAAGAGCGAGGACATCGTCAGATAGATCGCGGTCCCGTCCAGGTTGAAGGAGTACCCGGTCGGCACGGTGATCCCGGTGACCGGCCGCGACACCCCCAGGTGCTCCATCTTCGCGATCAGCCGCGGCAGCGCGGACTCCGAGGAGGAGGTCGACAGGATCAGCAGGAACTCGCGGCCCAGGTAGCGCAGCAGGGCGAAGACGCTGACCCCCGTGCACACCCGCAGGAGCGTGCCCAGGACCACGAACACGAAGAGCAGACAGGTCGTGTAGAAGCCGATCATGATCACGGCCAGGGACTTCAGCGCGTCGATGCCGGTCGCCCCGACCACCGCCGCGATCGCCCCGAAGGCGCCGACGGGCGCCGCCCACATGATCATCGCCAGGATCCGGAAGACCAGCTTCTGCACGTGCCCGATCCCGCGCAGCACCGGCTCGCCCGCCGCGCCCATGGCCTGGAGGGCGAATCCGCACAGCAGGGCCACCAGCAGGGTCTGGAGCACCTCGCCGCCGGTGAAGGCGGAGACGAGGGTGGTCGGGATGATCCCCAGCAGGAATTCCGGCGTGCTCTCGGCCCCGCCCGCCTTGGCCTGCGCCTCGCCCGCGTGCCGCGCGGCCTCGGTCAGGTGCAGCCCGCTGCCCGGATCCAGCAGGTTCCCGACCAGCAGGCCGATCGCGAGGGCCACCGTGGACATCACCATGAAGTAACCGAGGGCGAGCCCGCCCACCGCCCCCACCTTGGCGGCCTTGCGGACGGAGCCGATGCCCAGCACGATCGTGCAGAAGATCACCGGCGAGATCATCATCTTGATGAGGTTGACGAAGCCGGTGCCCAGGGGCTTGAGCTCCACGGCCACACCGGGTGCGGCGAAGCCGACGGCGATGCCGAGGAGCACCGCGGCGATCACCGCGATGTAGAGATAGTGCGTTCTGTCGCGCCTGGCGGCCACGATGCCTCCTGTGGTGAATACGTCCCGGGAGGACCATCACCCGGCGCTGTGACCCCGGTCACCCTTGCGTTCATTGAGTTCACGGCCGGGTGCACACTGAGCGCCATGTTCCGTTTGCCCCGGCCGCCGCGCAGCCTCGCCGGCCAGCTCTTCGCCATGCAGGTGCTGCTGGTCGCCGTGGTCGTCGCCGGATGCGCCGTTTTCGCGTACGCCACCGCGCGCGGCCAGGCCGAGGAGGCCGCCCGGCGCCAGGCCTGGGCCGTGGCCCGCGCGGTCGCCGACTCCCCGTCGGTCCAGGAGGCCGTACGGGAGGGCGGGCACGGGAGCGACCCCACCGTCCGGCTCCAGCCGTACGCGGAGCGGGTGCGGATCGACTCCGGGGTGGACTTCGTGACGATCATGGACCCGGCCGGGCGGCGCTGGACGCACCCGGACCCGCGCCGGATCGGCGAGCCCTTCATGGGCAACACGGCCCGCGCCCTGCGCGGCGAGACCTTCAGCGAGACCTACACCGGCACCCTCGGCCCCTCGATCCGCGTGGTCACCCCGCTGACGGACGGCGGCCGCATCGTCGGCATGGTCAGTGCGGGCATCACCGTCCGCGCGATCAGCGCACGGCTCGCCGAACAGCTCTCCGCGCTGGCCTGGGTCGCGGCCGGGGCACTGGCCCTCGGCGGTGCGGGCACGTACATCGTCAACGCCCGCCTGCGCCGCCACACCCACGGGATGAACGCGGCCGAGCTCAGCCGGATGTACGACTACCACCAGGCGGCCCTGCACGGGGTGCGCGAGGGACTGCTGATGCTCGACGGACAGCGCAGGATCACCCTGATCAACGACGCAGGGCGCGAGCTGCTGGGCCTGCGCGACGGGATGACGGGCACCGGCGTCGCCGATCTGGGGCTGCCCGCGCCGCTCACCGGAGCCCTGCTCGCCGACCGGCCCCGGGTGGACGAGGTGCACCTGACCGCGGACCGGGTGCTCGTGGTCAACAGCTCGCCCGTCGCGGGCGGCGGCCGCCGGGGCACCGTGGTCACCCTGCGCGACCACACCGAACTCCAGGCGCTGACCGGAGAGTTGGACCATGAGCGGGGATTCACCCAGGCCCTGCGCTCCCAGGCGCACGAGGCGGCGAACCGGCTGCACACGGTGGTCTCGCTCATCGAGCTCGGCCGTGCGGACGAGGCCGTGGAATTCGCCACCGCCGAACTGGAACTGGCGCAGGCCCTCACCGACGAGGTGGTGACGGCCGTAGGGGAGCCGGTGCTGGTGGCCCTGCTGCTCGGCAAGGCCGCCCAGGCGCACGAGCGGGGCGTGGAGCTGGTCGTCACCCCCGACAGCCGAAGTCTCGCCGACGGCGCGGGGCTTCCGGCCTCCCGCGACCTGGTCACCGTACTGGGCAACCTCATCGACAACGCGGTCGACGCGGTCGCCGCCGTCCCGGGGGCGCGCATCGCGGTGACCCTCCGGCCGGACGAGGCCGGGGGCGGGCTGCTGCTGCGGGTTGCCGACAACGGCCCGGGCCTGCCCGAGGGGGTGGACGTGTTCCGCCGCGGCTGGTCCGGCAAGGGCGAGGGCCGAGGCCTGGGCCTCGCGCTGGTCCGCCAGGTGGCGGAACGCTACGGCGGCACGGTGGCCGCCACCGCCGGGCCGACCGGAGGAGCGGAGTTCACGGTCCGTCTGCCGCTTCCCGTGCCGGTGCCGGGACAGGGGGCGGCGCACTCCGACTCGGGCCCCACGGCGCCCGCCGGGTGGGCCCGCGCGGCTCAAGGACCGGGGCTCAGCCCAGGACCCCGCGCCTCGAACTCCCCCAGACTCCGTCCGGGGGTACCCCCGGGCGAGGCTGGAACCGCGGGAGGTACGGCGTGAATGCCGAAGTCGTGCGGGTGCTGATCGTCGAGGACGATCCCGTGGCCGCCGACGCGCACGCGCTCTACGTCGGCCGGGTGCCCGGCTTCACCGCCGTCGGGACCGTGCACTCACTCGCCGAGGCCACCCGGGCCCTGGAGCGGACCCGCGTCGACCTGCTGCTGCTCGACCTGACCTTGCCCGACGGACACGGGCTGCGCTTCGCGCGCGGGCTGCGGGCCGCCGGACACCCCGTCGACGTGATCGTGGTGACCTCGGCGCGGGACCTGGCCGTGGTCCGCGAGAGCGTCTCGCTCGGCGTGGTCCAGTACGTGCTGAAACCCTTCGCCTTCCCGACCCTGCGCGAACGGCTCCTGCGCTACGCCGAGTTCCGCGCGACGGCGGGCGAGGCGGCCGGCCAGGACGACGTGGACCGGGCCATGGCCGCCCTGCGCGCACCCCGTCCGGCCGCTCTTCCCAAGGGGCTGAGCGCGCCGACCCTGGACCGGGTCGCCGCCCTGCTGCGGGCGGCGCCCGAGGGGCTGACCGCGGCGGGGGCGGCCGAGGCGGCCGGGATCTCCCGGATCACCGCCCGCCGCTACCTGGAGCACCTGGTGGACACCGGCCGCGCGGACCGCACCCCCCGGTACGGCCAGGTCGGCCGCCCCGAACTGCACTACCGCTGGCTGGCCGCGGCCGGCTCGGTGTCGAAGGTGTAGAACTTCCGGTGGTCCAGCATGTCCGCCGGGGTCACGTCGTTCCACGGCCGCATCGTGTCGCGCAGGTCCACGACGTTCGGCGTGCCGGCCGCCGGCAGGTAGGTGGACTGCGGGTTACGGGCCTGCCAGTCGGCCCACAGCTTGTCCACGAAGGCGTGGTGCATCCAGAACACCGGGTCGTTGGGCGAGACCCCGGTGGCCATCTGGCCGCCGACCCACACGTGCACCCGGTTGTGCAGGTTGGCGCCGCGCCAGCCCTCCAGGTTGTTGCGGAAGCCGTTCGAGGAGCTGTTCCAGGGGGCCATGTCGTAGACCGGCATGGCGAGGACGGCGTCCACCTCGGCCTTGGTCGGCAGCTCGGCGACGCCCGTGCCGAGCGCCCGGCGCAGGTAGGCGCGCCCGTCCACCCGTACGTTCACGTTCCACTTGCCCGTCGCGTACGCGAACGGCCCGTCGAGCACCTGCCCGTCACGGGCCCGCCCCGTCCCGCCGAGGAAGTCGGAGGCCCACAGCGAGGAGCGGGTGGTGCGGTCGGCCGTCCAGTCCCAGTACGGGAGCGACACCGCGGGATCCACTTTCTGCAGCGCCGCCTCGAATTCCAGCAGGAAGCGCCGGTGCCACGGCAGGAAGGAGGGGGAGCGGTGGCCGACCCGGTCGCCGGAGTCGGTGTCGCTCATGATGAACCCGTTGTGGGTGGTCACGAAGCGGTCGTAGCTGCCGTTGCGCTTGAGCTCCAGCAGGGCCGAGGTGAAGGCGCGCTTCTCCTCGGGAGTGAGCGCGGCCTGGTTCTTGCGCACGGTCATGCCGCGCCTCCCATCGGTGCGAACGGCGCGAGGGTGGCGCCCTGGAGCTCGCGCACGGCGGCGCGGGCGAGCGAGGTGGGGTCGGCGAAGGTCTCGTAGTGGTTGACGACGCTGATCCAGCTGCCGTCGGCGTTGCGCATCACGTGGAGCTCGCGGCCGTCTATTCGCACGGTGGGCAGGCCGGGGGAGTGGTGGCCGCCGTGGTGGCCGCCTCCGCCCGGGGTGATCTGGATACGACGGCCCTGGTAGATCTCGTCGACTGTGCCCGCGGCGGAGGGTGTGGTCGCGGTGGCGGTGGTCGAGGAGGCGCTTGCGCTCGTGGCGGCAGCGGTGAGGCCAAGGACGGTGAGAGCACCGGCAGTGGTCCCCAAAGCCTGCCGGCGGGTGATCGTGTTCATGGGCCGAAGAGGTATCAGGGCCCCGGAGAGGGCTGATGTGTATCCGGACATGTGCGGATAAGTTGCCCGTAGAACCAATTGGAAGATCTTCCCGTCCGGACCGGCTCCAGTGGCCCGAACGGGAAGATCTGCGGAAGTAAGACTACTGGACAGTAATTTCTTCGGACGAATCGGGTCGCTATGGAGGGGATCACACCGCAGAGTCGGCCGGAAGTTTCCAGGGCGAATCGGGTGGTTCGTCACCTATAGTCCCGATATGGCTCTTCATGAGACGAAGGACGCAGCCGGCCCGGACGCCGCGGCGGACGTGTTCGCATCGGCCCTCAGCGGTCAGATCCTCCCCAAGTACCGGATGCCGGAAGACGACTCGCCCACCGAGGTCGTCTACGAACTCATCCGCAACGAACTCCTGTTGGACGGGAACGCCGCGCAGAACCTCGCCACCTTCTGCACCACCTGGTCGGACGACGGCGTCCACCGCCTGATGAACGACTGCCTCGACAAGAACATGATCGACAAGGACGAGTACCCGCAGACCGCCGAGATCGAGGCCCGCTGCGTCAACATCCTGGCCGACCTGTGGAACGCCCCCGCCGGCACCGCCGCCACCGGCTGCTCCACCACCGGCTCCAGCGAGGCCGCGATGCTCGGCGGGCTCGCCCTCAAGTGGCGCTGGCGCACCCGCCGCGAGGCCGCGGGCCTCCCCGCCGACCGCCCCAACCTGGTGTGCGGCCCCGTCCAGATCTGCTGGGAGAAGTTCGCCCGCTACTTCGACGTCGAGCTGCGCCAAGTCCCCCTGGAACCCGGAGCCACCGGCCTGCTGCCCCATCAGCTCGCCTCGTACGTCGACGAGAACACCATCGGCGTCGTCGCCATCCTCGGCGTCACCTACACCTGCGACTACGAGCCCGTCGCCGACATCGCCGCCGCGCTCGACCGCATCCAGGCGGAGCACGGCTGGGACGTCCCCATCCACGTGGACGGCGCGAGCGGGGGCTTCGTCGCCCCCTTCCTCCACCCCGACGTGGTGTGGGACTTCCGGCTCCCGCGCGTCGCCTCCGTCAACACCTCGGGCCACAAGTACGGGCTCGCGCCCCTGGGCGTCGGCTGGATCGTCTGGCGCACCGCCGACCTGCTGCCCGCGGACCTCGTCTTCGACGTGGACTACCTGGGCGGGGACATGCCGACCTTCGCCCTCAACTTCTCCCGCCCCGGCGGCGAGGTCGTCGCACAGTACTACCTGTTCCTCCGGCTGGGCCGGGGCGGCTACCGCCGCGTCCAGCAGGCCTGCGCCGACACCGCCCAGTACCTGGCCGGCGAGATCGCCGAGATGGGCCCCTTCACCCTCCTCTACGACGGCCGGGGCGCCCTCCCCGCCGTGTCCTACCGGCTCACCGACCCGGCCGGATCGGGCTTCACCCTCTACGACCTCTCCGACCGGCTGCGCATGCGCGGCTGGCAGGTGCCCTCGTACCCGCTGCCGGCCGACCGCGACGACACCGTCATCCAGCGGGTCCTCGTCCGGCACGGCGTGACCCGCGATCAGGTCGCCCTGCTCGTCGCCGACCTGCGCCGGGCCGTGGACCACCTCACGGCCGCGCCCCCGCCGGTACCGGCCGCCCCGCCGCGGTCCGGGTTCCATCACTGAGGCCGGCTCGCCGACCAGCGCATGCCGAGGGCGGTCAGGGCGGCCACCCGCTCCGGGGTCAGCGAGGCCGCGCGGGAGCGCTGGTTGGCGATCCACGCACCCAGCCGGTACTCCTGGCCGCCGTACACCTCCACATGGGTACGGGGCACCCGCAGGTGCTTCTCGCGCATGCGGAACTGCCCGGCCGCCTCCAGGTGGTCGGCCCACGCCTCGGCGTGGCTCCGGCGCGGCGGAGGGCGTTCCGCCTCCGTCGCCGGGGCCATGCCCAGGGTGTGCTCCAGCAGCCAGCGCTGCGCCCAGGACAGCCGTTCCCAGTTCAGCCGCTGACCGCGGACCCACCCGCCCAGGTCCTCGCCCTGGACCACCACCTCGCCGGGGGCCGGCGGCAGCCTGCCGCCCCGGTCCAGATGGACCCGGGTCAGGTGGAACGCCCGCTGCCAGGAGATCTCCCACGCCGGACACCAGGACGCGTCGAGGGCCTCCAGGGCCTCCCGGCGCTCCACCGACAGCGCCCCCGGCCCCTCGCGGCGGGCCGCGGCCCGCTGGTTCTTCACCCACACCCCGACCGGCGCGCCGTGCCAGGTGGCCTCCACCGGCGGCAGCAGATGGCCGTGTTCCGCCGCCCACGCGCGGGCCGAAGCCAGCCCCTCCTCGAAGGCCACGTCGAAGTGGCTCCACACCATGCCGAGTTCGTCGAGCCGCGCCACCCGCTCCCGGCCGAGCGCGCCCCGGCGGTACGTGCGCCGCGCGTCCGCGATCCACTGGCCGAGCGGGAACCGCGCCAGCCCGGGCGGCCACGCCCCGCCACCCGCCGGCACCTTGAAGCCGAAGGGCACCTTGAGGTCCCCGGCGCCGGCGGCGTAGATCCGCGCGGCCTCGATGCCGCGCCGCCAGTGCTCGCGCTCCGGATGCAGGACCCGCAGCCGGACGAAGGCGGCCAGCAGCGCCGGATCCCGCGGGGTGGAGAAGCTCAGCAGCGCCTGCGCGCCGGTCCGCACACCCGAGGCCGCCGGGGCCTCCGGGGAGGCCGTCCGGCTCGGTGCCTGCGGCTGGGCCAGGGCCTCGACCAGCCGGGAGTCGTGCGCCCGCAGCGCCTCCAGCAGCCGCGCGAGGTCCCCGTACGCCCGCGAGGTGAGCATCGACTCCGGCGTCTCGCCGGGCCCCAGCAGCACCGGCACCACCAGCGAGGCGACCTTCCCCTCCCCGGGCCGGATCCGCAGCGCCCGCCCGACGGCCTGGACCAGGTCGGGCATGGAACCCCGTACGTCGGCCCAGTAGACGGAGTCGCACTCCTTGGTGTCCACGCCCTCGCCCAGCACCCGGACACTGCCGAGGAAGGCCTTCTCGGCGACCCGGCCGTCCGCGAACGCGCCCAGCACCCGCCGCCGGTGGGCCGCCGAGTGCTGCCCGGACAGCCAGTCCGCCCAGACGGTACGCGGGTACACCGGGTAGGGGCTGCGGCTGGTGAGCCGCAGCCGCTTCGCCACCGCCGGCAGCCCGGCCGCGAAGGCCTCCGCCTCCTTGGTCAGGTGGTGGAAGACGAGCGTGCGCCGGAACCCCTCGTGGGCGGCCGCCTTCACCAGCGCGGTCTGGAGGGCCGCCAGCCGCGCGCCGCGCGCCGCGTCGGAGCGCCCGTCCGGGCCCAGCAGCACGGCCGACCGGAAGTCCGGATCGGTGACGTCCACGCACACCACCCGGTACGGGGCGCAGATCCCGCGGTCGATGGCCTCGGACAGCGGCAGCGTGTAGCAGCGCGCCCCGAAGGTCCCCTGCGGATCGTCCTCCATGGACGCCACCAGCTCGCCCCGCCCGCGCGGCAGCGGCCGCCCGCCCTCCGCGCCCTCCTCGCCTTCCCCGCTCTCCTCGCCGTCCTGCCAGACCCGGGGCGTGGCCGTCATGTAGAGCCGCCGCACGGAGGGGATCCGCGTGTTGTCGTGCACCACCGCCCAGGGTTTGCCGATCCGCCCGGAGGTCCGGTGCGCCTCGTCGACCACGATCAGGTCCCAGCCCGGGAGCCCCGTCAGATGTGCGCGCTCGATGGTGCCCAGGCCGAGCGAGGCGTACGTGGCGAACACCGTCACCCGGTCCACCGACGGGCGGGCCCAGCGGGCCAGTTCGGCCGGATCGGTGGTGGTGGGCACCCCCGCGTCCTCCCCGCGCAGCGAGCAGACGCCGAAGGACCGGCCGGTGCGGCCGCCCTCCTGCCAGGCCGCGGCGGTCTGCACCAGCAGATCCAGGGAGGGCACCAGCACCAGCACCCGCCCGGCCCGCAGCTCCTCGGCCGAGCGGACGGCCACCAGGGACTTCCCGGAGCCCGTGGCCATGATCACCTGGGTGCGCAGCCCGGTCTCCGGTACCCGGCCGTCGGCGGGCAGCTCCAGCGCCCGCACCACGGCGTCGACCGCCTCGCGCTGATGAGGACGGAGCTCCTTCCTCCCCTTACGCATGGTTACCCCCGTTGATCAGCTCATTTGCCTCCAGCCCCTATCCTGCCTCGCTTCTGATGCAAAGGGGGGCCGGAGCGGCGGGTGCGTCCGGCCGTCTTGGAGAAACCCTCCGGCCGGCCTCCAGCGGAGGCCCGATCGGGGAATCCGGCGATGTGACCCAGCTCACGCGCGGAGGGGTGTCACGTTTGGCGCGGGTGTCTTGTCCCATAGGTATGACCGACACCAAGAACGTACTGCTGGCAGGGGCGAGCGGAGTGCTGGGGCGCCACATCGCCGAGGCGCTCACCCGCACCGGACACACCGTGATCGGCCTCGGCCGCGGCGCCGGAGCCGACGTGCGGGCCGACCTGATGGACCGCGATCAGCTGCTCCGCGCGGTCGACGGCCTCAAGGTCGACACGGTCGTGCACGCGGCCACCGCCCTGCGCAAGGCCCCCATGCGGCACAAGGACATGTTCGCCACCGACGACCTGCGGCTCATCGGGACGCGGCACCTGGTGGAGGCCGCCCACGCCGTCGGCGCCCGCCGGGTCATCGCCGAGTCGATGGTCTTCGGCTACGGATACGGCGACTTCGGCGACCACGTCATCACCGAGGACGCCGACCCGTTCGGCCCGGCCGGCGACCGCGCGGTGGAACGCCACCTCGAAGGCATGCGGGTCAAGGAGCGGCTGATCCTGGGCGCCGAGGGGATCGAGGGCATCGCCCTGCGCTTCGGCCTCTTCTACGGCGCCGGGGGTACCGAGGCGCTCGTGGAGATGCTGCGGAAGAGGAAGCTCCCGGCGGTCGCCGACCACCGGCGGGTCCTGCCGTGGGTGGACCTGGCCGACGCCGGCCGGGCCGTCGCCCTCGCCGTCGAAGGCGGCCGGCCGGGGCAGGCGTACAACATCGTCGACGACATCCCGATGGGCTTCGGCGCCCACGTCAGGGCGGTCGCCGAGGTGTTCGGCGCCCCGAAGCCGGTGAACGCGCCCACCTGGTTGATGCGCCCCTTCTCCTACGCCTACCGGATGGCCACGACGAGCATGCGCGTGTCCAACGCCAAGGCGAAGGCGGAACTGGGGTGGACCCCGAGCCACCCGGGCTGCCTCGACGGCCTGCGCGCCCTGGCCGGACGCTGAGACGATCCTTGATCGTCCAGGTTGTGGATGCCACGGTGAGCCACATGACCGAGACCGACACCTTCGAGGAACACCGGCGACTGCTCTTCGGCACCGCCTACCGGATGCTGGGCAGCGTCGCCGACGCCGAGGACATCGTCCAGGACGCCTGGCTCTCCTGGAACCGGGCGGACCGGGCGGCCGTCGAGCACCCCAAGGCCTATCTGGTGCGCACCGTCACCAACCTGAGCCTGAACCGGCTCAAGTCGGCCCAGGTCGTCCGCGAGGCCTACGTCGGCCCGTGGCTCCCCGAACCCATCCTCACCTCGCCCGACATCGCCGAGGAGGCCGAATTGGCCGACACCGTCTCGATGGCGGTCCTGGTCGTGCTGGAGACCCTGACCCCGACCGAACGGGCGGTGTTCATGCTCCGCGAGGTCTTCGGGTACGCCTACGCGGAGATCGCGGAGGTCCTCGGCAAGTCCGAGGCGAGCGTCCGCCAGTCCGCGCACCGCGCCCGCGAGCACGTGCAGGCCCGCCGCCCGCGCTTCACCGCCGAGCCCGCCGAACAGCGCGAGATCGCCGAGAAGTTCCGCGAGGCCTGCGTCGGCGGGGACCTGGGCGCCGTGCTCGCCCTCCTCGCCCCCGACGTCGTCTCCTGGTCGGACGGCGGCGGAGTCGTCACCGCCGCCCGCCGTCCGCTGTACGGGTCCGACCACGTCGCCCGCTGGTTCCTCGGCGTCCTGGCCAAGCCCGCGGTCCAGGGCGTCGAGATGCGCCCCGCCGAGATCAACGGCGAGCCGGGCCTGCTCCTGGTGTCCGGGGGAGTGAACGCCGGCGCCCTCACCTTCGAGGCCGTCGACGGCCGGATCACCGCGCTCCGGCTCGCCGTCAACCCGGAGAAGCTGCGCGGCATCCAGCGCTGAACCGCACCCGCGAACCGGTCACCGCGCCCCGAAGTTCTGCGTCCACCAGGGACCGCCCGCGCCCTGGTGGATGCCGACGCCGATGTCCTTGAAGGAGCAGTTGAGGATGTTCGCGCGATGGCCCGGGCTCTTCATCCAGGAGTCCATGACCGACTGCGGCGTCTGCTGGCCCTTGGCGATGTTCTCCCCGTACGTCGACCAGCGGTACCCGGCGGCGGTCGTCCGCTGGCCCGGGTCCGCGCCGTCGGGGTTGGTGTGCGAGAAGAAGTCCCGGCTCGCCATGTCGTCGGAGTGCCGCTGGGCGGCCGTGCGCAGCTGCGCGTCCTCCTTGAGCGGACCGCAGCCGGCCGCCGCCCGCTCGGCGTTGACCAGGGCGACGACCTGCCCGGCGGCGCCCTGCGGGGCGGGCGCGGGAGCGGGAGCCGAGGCGCGCGGGCTGGGCGGCGTGCTGCGGGTCTGCGCCGGGGTCGGGCTCGCGGTGGGGCTCGGCGAAGCGGAAGCCGAGGGCGACGGGGAGGCGGAGGGGGACCCGGAGGGCGAAGCGGAGGCCGGGGCGGAGGGGAGCGCCGACTCGGTCGCCGAGAGCGCGGCCAGCGGAGCCGCCGGCGCGGGACCGCCGTCCTTCGGGGCGCCGGCACCGGGGAGCGTGCCCAGGTACACCAGCCCGCCGCCCGCGACGCAGGCGGCGACCACCGCGCCGCCGATCACCCGGCGGCGGCTCTGGCGGCGCCTGCGCGCGGCGCCGCGGCCGCCCTCCGGGGTGGCGTCCGGGGCGGCGTCCAGGGTGGCGTCGAGCCGGTGCGAGGCTTCGGCGAAGTCCGCCCCCGTGCTGCCGTCGGCGAAGGCAGAACCCGCGGGGGCGAAGGCGGCCGCACCGGCCGTGCGCGCCCCTGCCAGCAGGGCCGCCGAGACCGGTACGAGGGCCAGCCCGGCCAGCAGGCCCTCCGCCGGAACCAGACCGCTCCACAGGCCGGAGCATCGTACGCATTCACGGGCATGACGGGCTATTCGCTTGCGCCACAGCGCCGAGGGCCAGCCGTCCCAGCCCGCCACCACCGTCCGCAGCCCCTCGCACCCCGGCTGCGCGTCCAGGGCCCGTTCCACCACCCGAGCCGATTCCAGCTGCGCCTTCATCCGCTGTACCCGTACCGCCGCGTGCTGTGGGGACAGTTCCAGCGCGGTGGCCACCTCCGCCCGGGTGAGCTCCCCGGCGCACTCCAGCCACCACAGCGACAGCAGCGCCCGGTCGTCGGGTTCCAGCCAGCGCGTGGCCCGGGCCGTCTCGCGCCGCTGGCCCGCCAGCTGGAGGCGTACGACGGTCAGGTCGACGAAGTCGGCCCCCGGGTCGGCGACCTCGCCTGCCGCCTCCAGGGTGCTCTCGCCGAGACCGTTCTGCCGGGACTGCCAGTGCGCCCGGACCCGGTTCATCGCGATCGCGACCAGCCAGGACCGGAAGCTCTCGTCCGCGCGCAGGCCGCCCAGCCCGTCGAGCGCCCGCAGCATCGTGTCCTGCACGACGTCGTCCACGTCGCAGGAGCCGTTCAGGGCGCGCCCGACGATGTTGTAGACGAGCGGCAGATGGGTGCCGACGAGGTCGTCCTGCGCGCGGGGGTCGCCCGCGCGGGCCGCTGCCACCAGCTCTGCCGTGTGCTGAGTACTCATGTGATGATCCCTGTCCGTACCGGCGGTCGATGATGCCCGATGACTGGGAGACCGTCGAGCGGGGCCTCGATAACACTTATCCGGAAGACGATTCCGCGGCATCCGGATCGGCCGCCGACTGGGGGTAGAGCCGGGCGGAGGCGTCGACCTGGGCGAGCCGGCGCAGGGCGCCCAGCATGGCCTCGCCCAGGACGGTGCCCACCACCACCCGCTCCACCATGTCCTCCGGCCCCTCGCCGCGCGCGACGAAGGAGAGGTCCGCGGCCGCGACCCGCTCCGCGGACGCCGCGAACTCGTCGAGGGAGTCCAGGTAGTCGCCGAGCCCGACCGCCAGTACGGAGGCCGCGGCGGCGGTGAGCGCGACCGCCGCCGGATCGTCGGCGTGGACCTGCCAGCCGCGGCGCGCGATCAGCTCCTCGACCAGGGCCCGGGCACGCTCGCTGTTGGCGGGGTCGGGATCCGGCGCGTAGGTCGGGACGAGCGTGCCGGCGGCCGCGCCGAGCAGCTTGTGCACCGGCCGCTCACGGTCCTCCACCGCCTCCACGACCTTGGCCACGGAGGCCAGGGGGAGGCCGCCGACGTCGGTGAGGGCGCGGATCAAGTGCAGCCTGCGGGCGTGCTCTTCGCCGTAGCGGGCCTGGTTGGGGCTGGTCAACTCCCCGGCGGGCAGCAGGCCTTCACGGAGATAGAACTTGATCGTGGGCACCGGCACGCCGGTCGCGCGGCTCAACTCTCCCATGCGCAAAGTGAATTCTCTCCTTCGTACGGCCCTGTGGACTTGCGGGGCCGGTCTTCATTATGGATAGTCTAACTATCGGATACCGGATAGCGCCGGTATCCATTACGGGGGTGCAACATGCGGAACCACATCGAAGGATGGCACCGGCCACTTCTCGTCTTCGCGGCGGCCATGGGTGTGCTCACCCTGGTCTCGGGGGTCGGCCTGATCGTGGACGACCGGGTGCTGGTCGGATCGCCGATCTGGCACAAGCCGCTCAAGTTCTCGATCTCCCTGGTTCTTTACGGGCTGACGCTGGCCTGGATGTACTCGCTGCTCACCGGCGGCCGGCGGGTCGGCTGGTGGGCGGGCACGGTGGTCGCGGCGGCGGGCGTGGTCGAGATGGTGGTGATCGTCGGTCAGGTGGTCCGGGGGAAGCGCAGCCACTTCAACCAGGAGTC
The DNA here is from genome assembly GCF_042736975.1 of Streptomyces sp. NPDC059989. Classification (NCBI taxonomy): domain Bacteria; kingdom Bacillati; phylum Actinomycetota; class Actinomycetes; order Kitasatosporales; family Streptomycetaceae; genus Streptomyces; species Streptomyces sp. NPDC059989. The sequence continues at coordinate 838 of NZ_JBHWUO010000072.1, read as the reverse complement.
TCCTCTGGACGCGGCCCTGTTCTCCGTGATGGGAGCGACGATCGCCGTGCTGTGGCTGGCCACGCTGGTGATGGCGGTGGTGCTGTGGCGCCAGCCGCTCGCCGACCGGGCCACCGGCTGGGCGATCCGGCTCGGCTCGGTCATCGGACTCGCCGGTCTCGCCGTCGGCTTCCTGATGGCCCAACCGACGCAGGCGCAGCTCGCGGACGGCATCTCCGACACGGCCGGCGCCCACAGCGTCGGCGTCCCGGACGGCGGGCCGCACCTGCCGGTCACCGGCTGGTCAGCCTCCGGCGGCGACCTGCGGATCGCCCACTTCGTCGGGATGCACGCGCTCCAGCTGCTGCCCCTGCTGGCGCTCGCCCTGACCTTCGCGGCCGGACGGTACGGATGGGCCGCGCGTGCGGCGGTACGGACCCGACTGGTCCTGGTGGCCGCGGCCGGATACGCAGGCCTGCTGGCCCTGACCACCTGGCAGGCCCTGCGCGGCCAGGCACTCACCTCACCGGACGCCCTGACCCTGGCCGCGGCGGCGGCCCTGGTGGTCGGGGTTCTCCTGGGCGCGGCCCTCGCGCTACGGGGAGCCTCTGGCGCGGCTCCTGAGCTACATCGCGCATCCAACCGAGTCCGCACTTAGGAGCGGGGGCCGGACGGAGTCAAACCCAGCCTCGCCGGCGTGGGGTCGCGGGGACCGGACGGAGTCAAACCCAGCCTCGCCGGCGTGGGGTCGCGGGGACCAGGGCGGAGCCAAACCCAGCCCCGCCGGCGTTTGAGGCGCGGGGTCCGGGGCGGAGCCCCGGGGCGGCCGGCAGGCCGCTGTCCGGACCCGAGCCCCCCG
>NZ_JBHWUO010000071.1:0-30230 GCF_042736975.1 Streptomyces sp. NPDC059989 | reverse complement strand
GGGCTATCCATAGCCCCGCCGGCGTTTGAGGCGCGGGGTCTGGGGCGGAGCCCCAGGTTCTTTCGCGAACGGAGTTCACCATGACCACCGCCCCCGAGGACGAAGTCCTCCACCGCACGGACAACGGCGTCGCCTGGATCACCCTCAACCGCCCCGCCGCCATGAACGCCCTCACCTGGGACCAGCGCGAGCGCATCATCACCCTCCTCGCCGACGCCTCCGCCGACCCCGCCACCCGCGCCGTCGTGATCACCGCCACGGGCAAGGGCTTCTGCGCCGGCGCAGATCTCCGCAGCAACGGCAACGGCGGCGCAGCCGCCGAGCGCATCGCCGGTGACGTGGCCCGCATGATCCGCCTAGGCGCGCAGCGACTCGTCACCGCGGTCCTGGACTGCGAGAAGCCGGTCATCGCCGCCGTCAACGGCACGGCCGCCGGCATCGGCGCCCACCTCGCCCTCGCCTGCGATCTCGTCATCGCCGCCGAACCGGCCCGGTTCATCGAGGTGTTCGTCCGCCGCGGCCTGGTCCCCGACGGCGGCGGCGCGTACCTGCTGCCCCGCCTGGTCGGCCCGCAGAAGGCCAAGGAGCTGATGTTCTTCGGCGACGCCGTCCCGGCGGCCGAGGCCGAGCGGCTCGGGCTCGTCAACAAGGTGGTCCCGGCCGAGGAGCTGGAGCGGACCGCCCGGGAGTGGGCGGAGCGCCTCGCGCAGGGCCCCACCCGGGCCATCGCGATGACGAAGCAGCTGGTCAACGCCTCCCTGGACGGCGACCGGGCAGCCGCGCTCGCGGCCGAGGCCACCGCCCAGGAGATCAACATGACCACGGCCGACGCCAACGAGGGTGTGGCGAGCTTCGTCGAGCGGCGTACGCCCAAGTACCTCGGCCGGTAAGGCGGTAAGGCCAGCGGGCAGGGGGCCGCTACATCTGCGGGTCCGGCTTCAGCAGGGCGAACACCGCCCCCGCCCGGTCCGCGAGCCAGGCGACCCGCCCGACCTCGGGGATGTCCATGGCCGGCAGGACGACGGATCCGCCGGCGTCGCCCGCCGCCGCGACCGTGGCGTCGACGTCCGCGACGGCGAAGTACGGCGTCCAGCGGACGGACGCGTCGTGGTCCGGGAGGGGTGCGATCCCGCCGAAGGAGGCGTCCTGCTGGTCCCCGTCGGCGGTGCTCAGGACCCGGTACGTCAACCCGGGCGTCTGCATCTCGGCGTGCCGCCACCCGAACAGCCCGGAGTAGAAGCCGAGCGCGGCCGCCGGGTCCGGTACGTGCAGCTCCACCCACACCAGCGTGTTGTCGGCGGAGGCCAGCCCGAGCCCGGCGGTCTTCCCGGGCTGCCACATCGCGAACTCGGCGCCCTGCGGGTCGGTGCACTGGGCGAGCCAGCCCTCGCCCATGACGTCCATGGGCTCCATCCGGATCTTCCCGCCCCCGGACTTCACGGCCTCGGCGCTCGCCTGGATGTCGGGGGCGTTGAAGTGCACCATCCAGGCGGACCTGGCCCCTTCCTCGGTGAGCGGCCCGAGGGCGGCCACCGTCTTGCCGTCCAGCTGGAAGAAGCCGTATCCGCCCGCCTGGGGACCGGCGGATTCGAAGTCCCAGCCGAAGACGTCGCCGTAGAACTCCACCGCGGCCGCGGTGTCGGGGCTGCCGAGGTCGAGCCAGTTGGGTGATCCGGTACGGAAGTCGGTGCCGAGCATGGGGGCCTCTCCCAGAAGGGTACGGATTCGGGTCCGCCCGACACGATGCCGAACCCCGCGCGCGGGAGTGCGTACCGGACCCCGTCGGGACGGAGGCTTCACCCGAGTGGGCGCACGGGCACGGCGATGCCTTCCAGTGCCGGCAGGAACTGGTCGTAGAAGCCCGCCTTCAGCTGGAGGGACCGCTCTTCGACCTCCCTGAAGCAGTCGTCCGACGCCCCGCCCGCGAGCAGCTCGCTGAGCCGCCTGGCCAGGCGGTCGGGGTGGGTGGGAGACAGCAGGGACACGGTCGTGAGCGGGCTGCGCTTCTCGTCGTGGACGTGGTGCGGGTAGTAGAAGCGCGAGCGGTTCTCGCCCTCGCGCGGCATGACCGCTTCCATCCGCCCCCACAGGCGCCCGTACTCGACGGAGACGAGGATCTCGCCCCAGAAGCGCAGGATCGTCAACAGCCGCAGGTCGGCGTCGTCATGGGCGCCCGCGTCGGCGATCAGGTCGAAGGTCGCGTCGATGGCCTGCCTGGTGGCCGCGGTCGGCCGCGTCCGGACCAGGGCCTCCCGGGAGACGCCGAGCCGGAGGATGTCCTCCTTCATGTCCTCGCGGTGCGAGGGCGTGTACCCCTGGCCGTCCGGATACTCCTCGCGCAGGATGACCCGGGCGATCCGCACGCCCACCTCGTCGCGCAGCAGGTCGATGGCCAGGTCGTAGGCCGGGGTGAAGGCGAGGGAGAGGAACCGCCGTTGGAGCAGGACCGCGGCGAAGTCCTCGTCCGGGAGCAGTCCGACGTTCGCCAGTACCGGATGCTCCTTGAAGCGCTCGATCAGTTCGTCCTCGAACCGGTCCAGTTCTCGCATGCCCTTGCCTTTCCTACTCGCTTCGCTTCACGTCACGTCACTTCACGTCACTAGACGATGGTGCTGAGGGAGCCGCGCCAGTCGGCGAGATCCACGTCGCGGCCGATGCGCCACAGCGTGTTCAGCTCCTCCTGGACCTCGCGGCCCATCACGGTGTCGGCCCCGTCGATCTCGGTCTGGGTGGACTGGATGGCGAGCCGGCCGTGCAGGAACGAGCTGACCAGGTAGTGCTCGTCGGCCTTGTACACGGCGATCGAGGGCAGTGAGTTGTACACGCGCACCTGGAGCCGCTCCCGGTCCTCCGGCCGGACCGATCCGTAGAGGCCGGCCAGGGTGGACAGGCAGTGCTGGACGTCCAGGTTCACATCGGCTTCCGGCGGGTCCTGCGCGGTGCCCAGCGCCTCGTCGCGCAGTCCGGCCACCGGGGAGGACGGGAGCAGCAGCAGGATGCGCACGCGCACCTGCCGGTCGACGACGGCCTTCTTCAGCGCGTGCTTGAACTCGTGCAGGTTGGGGATCCAGGTCTGGAGGATGGCCACCTCCCGCTCGGCCGTCTCCACGTAGCGGGTGAAGGCCTCTTCGGGGAAGCGCCGGTGGACCCGGATCACGCCGCTGTAGTGCTCGCGTTTGAGGCCTTCGGCGATGGACTCCATGTCGAGCCTGGACAGCTGGTTGTTGACGTTGTCCAGTAAGCCCAGGCGGCCGATTTCCAGCAGGACGGTCCCGGTGACCACGCTCAGGATCAGCAGGGTGAGCTTGGTGACGCCGCCGGGAGCCACCTTGTCGAGCCAGCCGAGGGTGTCGGCGACGGTGACCAGGATGCCCGCCGCCGCCATCATGGCCAGCCCGGTCCGCTCGGCCCGTTGACGAAGATCGCTCCCCATCCCCATTCCAGCCTCCCCTCGTGGCGGCCGCGCTGCCGTCGGCGCCGACTGTACCGACGCGGCGTGGGCGGGGTGAGGTTTCGCGTCATGTCGCCTTTGTCACAAGGGAGTTCGCAACCGAATGGGCACTCGCTACGCGCGGCGCAGCAGCTGCATGTCCCCTCGGTCCGGGTCGCCGATGAGGTGGAACAGCTCCGGGTGTTCCACCGTCCCGGCCACCTCCCAGTTCACCTCCCAGCCGGCGCAGCCGCTGACCTCCAGGTCCACTCCGGCTCGCAGCCCGTAGCTCTCCGACCGCTCCGTCCAGGTGCCGGCGGCCGTGCACCGCGTCACGGTGCGGTCCGCGTGCTCCACCAGCAGCTCCTCGACCTCGACCTGGCCGCCCTCGCGGAGCCGGACCACGCCGCCGCTCGCGCTGCGCCACTCGCCGACGTACGCGGCGCGCTCCAGCCGGGGCGGTTCGTAGCCCGTCAGCACCCCCCTGTCGACCAGCATGACCCCGCCCACCACGGTGACCGGCAGCAGCAGTCCGGTGGCCCAGGCCGTCACCGCCACGATGACCCCGGGTCGCGTGCCGCGGCGGCGCGCCCGCCACGCCACCAGGAGCGGCACCATCGCGCTCGCCGCGATCCAGACCAGGGAGCCCGCGTACGGGGCTCCGAGCGCCCAGGGGAACACGGCGCAGGCCGCGGACACGGCGAGCAGGTAGGCCGGTGCGACCCCCGCGTTCCCGGTCTTGCGGGCCAGGTCCAGGGCCGGCCGGGTGAACACCAGGGCGTGCAGGAAGGCGAGGCCCGGCAGCACGAAGAGGGCGACCACGCACAGGAGCATCAGGAGGATGATGGCGAACGGCCCCCAGCCGCCGCGTCCGTAGTTGTCGCTCCACTCGGGCCAGATGAGCGACAGGACCATGCCCAGCAGCAGTTCCGCGCCGGCGATCGCCTCCGCGCCGGGTGCGGCGGCCCACCACCTGTTCCTCGGTCGCGCCGCCGGGTCCGGCCACTCCATGCCCGTGTGCCCCGGCCATTTCGGCAGCTGTGTGGTCCCGCGCGCCTGCGCCATCCCGCCCACCCCTTGCTTGAACATGTTCAATTAATGCGGACCCTACCTCACCCTTCCCATCTGACGAACCGTCAGCTTCAATCGTCGGTGTGATGGGACACGCAGGGATGGCGGCCACCGTCGTCCGATACCTCAGGTCAGTCGGCTCCCCCACCTCCGCCTCGCCGGAGCAGGGGCCCGAGCCCGTCGACGCCCTGCCGCGCCCCGACCTGCGGGCCGTCGGCGAGGACGAGCGCGCGCCGGTCAGCCCCGCCGAGTTCCGGGCCGTGCTCGGGAACTTCGCCAGCGGGGTCACCGTCATCACCGCGCCGCCCGGCGAAGGCGAGGACGGACCGGCCGGCTTCGCCTGCCAGTCCTTCGCCTCGCTCTCCCTCGACCCGCCCCTGGTCACCTTCATGGTGGCCCGCACGTCGACCACCTGGCCCCGGATCGCCCGCGCCGGGGTCTTCTGCGTCAACATCCTGGGCGCCGATCAGGGCGAGCTGTGCCGGTCCTTCGCCGTCAGCGGCGCCGACAAGTTCGCCGGGGTCGCCCACACCCCCGCCCCCGCCACCGGGTCCCCGCAGCTCGACGACGTGCCCGCCTGGATCGACTGCCGGATCCACGCCGTCCACACCGGCGGGGACCACCTCATCGTCGTGGGCCGGGTCGTCGCCATGGGCGCGGCCGGCGAGGGCGAGCCGCTGCTCTTCCACAAGGGCCGCTTCGGGCGCCTCGCCGACTGACGGACGACGGCCGCGGCACCGGCAAGGCTTCTCGACTCACCCTGGCCGCAGGTGGCACCGTACACACGCATGGAACCGAGAGAATCCGGACAAAACGATAGCTCGGTGCGCTGGAGGCTGCTGCTGGCCAGCGCCACCATGCTCTTCGTCGAGCTCGCCCTGATCAGATGGGCGGGCGCCAACGTCGTCCACCTCAGTTACTTCTCGAACTTCATCCTGCTGGGGTCGTTCCTCGGCATCGGCCTCGGGTTCCTGATCCCCGCCGAGCGCGGGCAGTGGCTGCGGCGCTGGGCACCGGTCCCGCTCGCACTGCTCGTCGTCCTGGTGCGCGAGTATCCGGTGCAGGTGCGGCAGAGCAGCACCCAGGTCCTCTACTTCACCTCCGTGCGGACCACCGGCTTCCCCGAGTGGGTGACGCTGCCGGCCATCTTCCTGCTGGCCGCGCTGGTCATGACGGCGATCGGCAAGATCACCGCCGATCTCTTCCGCCGGCTCCGCCCGCTCGACGCCTACCGCTACGACCTGCTCGGCAGCCTCACCGGCTCGGTGTCCTTCGCCCTGCTGTCCTGGCTCCGCGCCCCGTCGGTCGTGTGGGGCGTGGTCGCCGCCGCGGCCCTGCTGGTCCTCGGCGGATGGCGCAACATCCTGCGGTACGCCGTCCCCCTCGTGGCGATGGTCGGCGCGCTGTTCGCGGAGACGACGACGGCCGGCGTCTCCTGGTCGCCGTACTACAAGGTCCAGCTCTTCAACCCGACGATCGCCGTGAACGGCATCCCGCACCAGGCGATCGTGCCGCTCCCGACGCTGCTGGAGAACTCCCCCCAACGGGTGGCCTACGACCGGACGCCCGACAACCCGCACAAGCGCGTCCTGGTCATCGGGGCCGGCAACGGCAACGACGTCGCGGTCGCGCTGGCGAACGGGGCGGAGCGCGTGGACGCGGTCGAGATCGACCCCCGGCTGCAGGAGATCGGCGCGGACCTGCACCCGGCGAGGCCGTACGACGACCCCAGGGTGCACGTCCACATCGATGACGGACGGGCCTTCCTGGAGCGGACGGACACCACCTACGACCTCGTCGTGCTGGCGCTGCCGGACTCGCTGACGCTGGTGGCGGGCGCGAGCAATCTGCGGTTGGAGAGCTATCTGTTCACCCGGGAGGCGTTCGAGGCCGCACGCGAACACCTCGCGCCGCACGGCGCGTTCGTCATGTACAACTACTATCGGCAGAGCTGGCTCGTCGACCGCTTCGCCGGCACCCTCGCCGACCTCTACGGCCACGCCCCCTGCATGTCGGCCTTCGGCCAGAACGCGGCCGTACTGGTGGCCGGGATGACGGCCGCCGACCAGTCCTGCGACCAGACCTGGCAGCCCAGTGGCGTCGTCCCGGCGACCGCGAGCGACGACCGGCCCTTCCCGTACCTGCTCCACCGGAGCATCCCCACGCTCTACTTGGGCGCGCTGGGCGCGATCCTGCTGGTGACGCTCCTGTCGGTGCGCCTGACCGGGGTCCGGATCCGCGGCATGATCCGCTACACCGACATGTTCCTGCTGGGTGCGGCCTTCATGCTGCTCGAAACGAAGAACGTGATCAACTTCGCGCTCTACTTCGGTACGACCTGGCTGGTCAACGCCCTCGTCTTCATCGGCATCCTGCTCGCCGTCCTCGCGGCGGTCGAGGTCCGGCGCCGGCTGAGGCGGGTCAACCTGCTGCTGCTCCAGCTCATGCTCTTCGGCACCCTGGCCGTGGCCTGGCTCGTCCCGACGGACGCCGTTCTGTCGCTGCCCTTCGCCGCACGGCTCGCCGCCGCCATCGCCCTGGCCTTCGCCCCCGTCTTCTGCGCCAACCTCATCTTCTCGGACCGCCTCGCGCTCGCCCCGGACCCGACGTCCGCCTTCGGCGCGAACCTGCTGGGCGCACTGACCGGAGGCGCGCTCGAGTACCTGGCCCTGGTGACGGGCTACCAGGCGCTCCTGCTGCTCGTCGCCCTGCTGTACCTGGGGGCGTGCCTCGCCATGCGGCTGACCGGGCGCGCCGCGACACCCGTGCCGGATGCCACGGCGACCCCCACCGGATAGTTCCGCACCGGATGGTTCCGCACCGGTCGACGCCCACCCCGGTACCGGCTAGAAGGTGAGCACCCCCCGGGCCACCCGCCCGTGGTGGGCGTCGTCCGCGGCCTTGGCGAAGTCCTCGACCGGGTAGACCTCCGTGACCAGCTCGTCCAGCAGCAGCCGGCCCTGCCGGTAGAGCTCGGCGTAGAGCGCGATGTCGCGCTGCGGTCGCGAGGACCCGTACCGGCAGCCCATGATCGTCTTGTCCAGGTACATGGACGAGACGAGGAAGGAGGCCTCCTCCGTGAAACCGGGCACGCCGAGCAGGATCGCCTGCCCGTGCCGGTCGAGGAGGTCCACGGCCTGGCGGATCAGCTTGACGTTGCCCACGCACTCGAAGGCGTGGTCGGTGCCCGTCGGCAGGATCTCCCTCACCGCCGCCGAGGAGTCGGGGACGGCGGACGCGTCGATGAAGTGCGTGGCGCCGAACTGCCGGGCCACCGCCTCCTTCGCCGGGTTCGCGTCCACCGCCACGATGGTCGTGGCCCCCGCGATCCGGGCCCCCTGCAGCACGTTCAGCCCGATCCCGCCGGTGCCGATGACCACCACCGAATCCCCGCGGTCCACCTTCGCCCGGTTCAGCACCGCGCCCACGCCGGTCAGCACCCCGCAGCCGATCAGCGCCGCCGACGTCAGCGGGATGTCGTCCGGGATCTTCACCGCCTGCACGGCCTTGACGATCGTGCGCTCCGCGAAGGCCGAGTTCGAGGCGAACTGGAACAGCGGCTTCCCGCCGCGCGAGAAGGGCTGCCCCGGCATCCCGATCGCCTTGCGGCACATCGTCGGCCGGCCGCGGTCGCAGTCCGCGCACGCCCCGCAGTTCGCGAGCGTGGACAGTGCCACGTGGTCGCCGGGCGCCACGTGCGTGACCCCCGAGCCGACCGCCTCGACCACCCCCGCGCCCTCGTGCCCGAGCACCACCGGCGGCGGGAAGGGGATCGTCCCGTCGATCACCGACAGGTCGCTGTGGCACAGCCCGGCCGCCGCTATCGCGACCAGCACCTCCCCCGGCCCCGGATCGCGGATCTCCAGGTCGTCGATCACCTGGGCCTGCTTGCCGTCGAACACGACGCCTCTCACCTGGACTCCTTAGGCAGGCCGAGCACGCGCTCGGCGATGATGTTCCGCTGGATCTCGTCCGAACCGCCGTAGATCGTGTCGGCGCGGGTGAACAGGAAGAGCCGCTGCTCCTCGTCGAGTCCGAGCTCGTACGGGAGCCCGGGCTCCCAGGCCCGCGGCCCGGCCGAGGCCGCCGCACCGCGCACTTCCACCGCCAGCTCGCCGAGCCGCCGGTGCCAGCCGCCCCACAGCAGCTTGGCGACGCTCGGCGCCCCCGCATCGTCCGTGGAGCCGAGCGTGCGCAGGGCGTTCCACCGCATGGTGCGCAGCTCGGCCCACTGCCGTACGAGGCGCTCGCGCAGGGCCGGATCGGGCGCGCCCGAAGCCGCGTAGGCCCGGATCACCCGCTCCAGTTCCGCCGCGAAGCCGATCTGCTGGACCAGGGTCGAGACCCCCCGCTCCAAGGCGAGCAGGCCCATGGCCACGGTCCAGCCCCGGCCCTCGCCGCCGACGACCTCCGCCGCCACCGCCCCGTCGAAGAACACCTCGTTGAACTCGGAGGTCCCCGACATCTGCCGGATCGGCCGCACCTCGACGCGCCCGGGCTGGTCCATCCGTACGAGCAGGAACGACAGCCCGCGGTGGCGCCGGGACCCGGGCTCGGTGCGCGCCAGGACGAAGCACCAGTCGGCGTCCTGGGCGAGCGAGGTCCAGATCTTCTGCCCGGTGACGCGCAGCAGCCCGTCGGACGGGTCGCGCACGGCGGCCGTACGGATCCCGGCGAGGTCGGAGCCGGCGCCCGGCTCGCTGTAACCCTGGCACCACAACTCCTCGCCGCGCGCGATGCCGGGCAGGAAGCGGTCTTGCTGCTCCTGGCTGCCGTAGGCGATCAGGGTGGGCGCGAGGAGGTTCTCGCCGATGTGGCCGACCCGGCCGGGTGCGCGCGCCGCCGCGTACTCCTCGGCCCACACCACCTGCCCGGTGAGGGAGAGCCGCTGCTGCCCGTACGCCCCGGCCGGGACCACCCAGCCCTGCCCGATCCAGCCGCCGCGGCCCAGCTCGCCCTCCCACGCGCGCCGGGCGTCGACGCCTTCGTGCTCGCTGCCCGGCCCGCCGAGGCCGCGGGCCTGCGCGTACGGGCCCACGAGGTGCTCCGCGAGCCACGCCCGGGCGCGGCCGCGCAGCTCCCCGTCCCCGTCCCCGAAGCTGAAGTCCACGCCGTGTCCCCCTCTACGCGTTGGGGCGGTCCTTGGCGGCCGCCGCCTTCGCCATGGCCTCCAGCTGCGCGAGCATCGGCATCGGGTCGGTGCCCACCGTCCCGGGCAGGAAGTCGGCGATCTTCTCCGGTGTCCAGGAGCCCTCGGCGTAGCCGGCGCGCAGCTCGCGCGGCTGCGCCCAGACGGCGATCTTCGGGCCGGCGATCGTGTAGACCTGCCCGGTGATCTTCTCTCCGCCGACGGCGACGGCTTTGTCGGAGAGCAGGTAGGTCACGAGCGCGGCGACGTCCTCGGGCTCGCCGATCTCCTTGAGCTCCATGGGGACGTTGGCCGACATGCGGGTCCGGGCGACGGGGGCGACGGCGTTGGCCGTGACCCCGTACTTGGCCAGGCCCAGCGCGGCGGACCGGACGAGCGAGATGATCCCGCCCTTGGCGGCGCTGTAGTTGGCCTGGGCGACCGAGCCCTGGTGGTTGCCGCTGGTGAAGCCGATCAGGGTGCCGCCGCCCTGCCTGCGCATGACGGCGGAGGCGGCGCGGAAGACGGTGAAGGTGCCCTTGAGGTGGGTGGCGACCACCGGGTCCCACTCCTCCTCGGACATGTTGAACAGCATCCGCTCGCGCAGGATGCCGGCCACGCAGACGACGCCGTCGATGCGCCCGTAGCGGGCCAGTGCCGTGTCGACGATGCGCTGGCCGCCCGCCATCGTCGAGATGTCGTCCGCGACGGCGACGGCCTCCCCGCCGGCGGCAAGGATCTCCTTGACCACGCCGTCGGCGATCTCGCTCGTCGGCTCCCCGCCCTCGATCCCGACGCCGTAGTCGTTGACGACGACCTTGGCGCCCTCGGCGGCCGCGGCGAGTGCCACGGCCCGCCCGATGCCCCGGCCGGCGCCGGTGACGGCCACGACCTTGCCTGCCAAGAAGTTCCCCACGTCCGGCCCCTTCCCGCGTTTTCTGACGGACCGTTAGATTCTATGACCAGTCAGATACCGGAGCACAAGCCCTGGGGGACCTCATGACCCTGCCCGCCGAGTTCCACGACATCGCCAAGCGCGTCAACAACTGGGGGCGCTGGGGCGCCGACGACGAGATCGGCACCCTCAACCTCATCACCGACGAGGTGGTGCGGGCGGCCGCTACGGAGGTCCGCAGCGGCCGCCGGATACCGCTGGCCCTGCCGCTGAAGGAGGACGGGGTGCAGGCGGGCATGATCCCCGGCCGCGTCAACCCGCTGCACACGATGGTGCAGATCAACCAGGAGATCTTCGGGCCGGGCACGGTGGCGTGCAGCGACGACTCCGTGACCATGGGGCTCCAGGCGGGCACCCACTGGGACGCCCTCACGCACGTCTCGCACTCGGGGAAGATCTACAACGGCCGCCCGGCGTCCTCGATCACGGCGCACGGGCGCGCCGAGTTCAGCGGCATCGACAAGGCCGGCCCCATCGTCTCGCGCGGCGTGCTGCTCGACGTGGCGCGGGCCAAGGGCCTGGACCGGCTGGCGGGCGGCCACGCGGTGACCCCCGAAGACCTGGCGGAGGCCGAGGAGTTCGGCGGGGTGACGGTCCGTCCCGGTGACATCGTGCTGGTCCGCACCGGCCAGGTGCAGGTCTACCTGGCGGGCGACAAGCACGGCTACGGCTTCCCGTCCCCCGGCCTGTCCGTCCGCACCCCGGAGTGGTTCCACGCGCGGGACGTGGCGGCCGTCGCGAACGACACCCTGACCTTCGAGATCTTCCCGCCGGAGATCGAGAACCTGTGGCTCCCCGTGCACGCGCTCGACCTGGTCGAGATGGGCATGCACCAGGGCCAGAACTGGAATCTCGAAAAGTTGTCCACAGCCTGTGCAGAAGAGAACCGCTACGCCTTCCTCCTCTCGGCGATGCCGGAGCCCTTCGTCGGCGCCACCGGCACCCCGGTGGCCCCGGTGGCCGTCCTCTGACCCCCTTCACCCACATCGCGCCACCCGCCTCCCGGGGGCGGGGGGCGGGCTGGGCGGGCGCGAGGAGGGCCAGGCCAGACGACGGGCGCGGGGCGGCAGCGAGGGGCGGACGGCGGGTGCGCCGGGGGAACGGCCGGGGCGTGTGGGGCGGCGGTGCAGTCGAGGTGCCCGAAGGGCGGTCCCGGGGCGACCGGTTCCTCCCTTCAGCACGTGGCGCGACGCCGACACGATGAGTGCGCGTCTCCAAGGCCACCGCCACAAGCGTGCGGCTCCAGGTCGCCACGACGAGGGGATCCACCATGTCACCGCGCAAGATCCTGACGATGATGACCGCGACCGCGGCCCTGATCGCGGGCTCGGTCCTGACCACCCAGGCCTCGGCAGCACCCCAGTCACCGCAGTCCGCCTCCGCCTCCGCCTCCACCTACAAGCAGCAGGCGATCGGCGCCGGCCTGACCGGCCCGCAGGCGACCGAGCTCCAGCGGAAGGTCGACGAGGTCCTCGCGAAGGACTCGAAGGCCCGCCAGGTCTCCGCGAACAAGCTGATGATCTCCGGCGGCTCCCTGACGCTCGCGGCCCCGGGCCAGCGCCAGGCCCGCGACCTGGCAGCCCCCGACGCGGCGCTGGCCTGCGACAACGGCCACCTCTGCATCACCGACGGCCGGGGCAGCTATTACGACTACTACTACTGCGGCTACTACGACTTCTGGGGCATCGGCGACGGCACCTTCAACAACAACCAGACCTGGGGCACGAGGGCGCGCTTCTACAACGAGAACGGCAGCGAGCGCTGGTCGAACGTCGCCAAGGCCACCGGTACGGCCTCGTGGACACCCGTGTACCACATCCGCCCCTGCTGACCCTCCGGCTCCGTGACCTTCTGAAGCGGCGGTGAAACGACGGTGGTCCCGGACGTGCGGCACGTGCTGCACGTTCGGGACCACCGCCTCCGCTCACGTCACCCGTCGGTGCAGATCACGTCGTACGGCCGGCCGATGGCCATCGTCAGCTCCATCGGCTCGGTGGTCCCGGAGGGGCACTGGTCCTTGGTCTTGACCAGGCCGAGCACCTTGTACGTGCCCGAACCGCCCTTGGCGCAGGGCACTTCCTGGGCCTGCGAGGTCACGCAGTCGCCCTGCACCAGCTGGCCGCCGCCCGCGCCCGCGTCACCGGGGTGCTCGCCGGTCAGGTTCCGGCCGCAGACGGTGTTGGTGGGGATGCCGCCCTTCTTGCTGGAACCGTAGGAGATGCTCACCTCGATCATCAGGTCGGTGCCGGGCGGGCACTGGATCGAGCCCGGAAGGATGCTGGCGTCCTTGATGTCGATGGCCTTGAAGGTGGCCCCGGTGGCCGTGCACTTCTGCGGCCGGTAGCCGTCCGGCTTGTTGTCCGGGTCGGGCCCGCCGCAGTCGCCGACCTTCCACGAACTGGACGTGTCGGAGGAGGACTCGGGGTTTCCGGGGTCCTTGGACTTGCCGGCGGAGGGCGAGGCCGTGGCGGAAGCCGACGAGCCCTTGCCGTTGCTCTTGCCGCCGTCCTTGCCGAGGTACTGCGAGACTCCGTAGACGGCTGCGATAACCAGAACGAGGACCAGGAAGCCGGGGAGTTTGCTCCCAGGACGCCTCGGGGCCGGCGGAGGCGTCACCTCGTACGGGTTTGCCATGCGCTCCTCCTGTGGTGAGGGTGGTGGACGGGGTGGGACGCGTGAACGGTGACGCGTCATGAACACCTCATAGTTCCACGGCGGGAAGCACCCGTCGGCCCCAGGGCTGAGGCCCCGAACCACCCACGAACCCGGGGCCGTCAGCGCAGCAGGACCGGCAGCGCGCGCAGCCCCCGGTGCCGCGGGTTCTGCCGCCACCGCGGTTCGGCCGTACGGGCCGCGGGTGTCAGCCGCAGGGCCGGGTAGCGGCGGAGCAGCGCCGTGAAGGCGATCTCGGCCTGGAGGCGGGCCAGGGGTGCGCCCAGGCAGTGGTGGATGCCGTGGCCGAAGGCCAGATGGCCGGCTGCGGGGCGGGTCAGGTCGAAGCGGTCCGGGTCGGGGAAGAGGGCCGGATCCCGGTTGGCGGCCAGCATCGCGATCTGTACGAAGTCACCCGCCGGGATGGTGGTGCCGCCGATGGTCACCGGCTCCGTGGCGTAGCGCATGGTGGCGATGGAGAACGGGCTCTCGTGGCGCAGGACTTCCTCGGTCAGGGCGCCCGTCAGCGAGGGGTCCGCGCGCAGTGCGGCGAGCTGGTCGGGGTGGGTGAGCAGCGCGTACACGCCGTTCGCGATGAGGTTGGCGGTGGTCTGGTGGCCGGCCGCCACCAGCAGGAAGGCCATCGAGGTGATCTCCTGCTCGGTGAGCCGGTCGCCCGCGTCGCGGGCCGCGATCAGCTCGGACAGCAGGTCGTCGCCGGGGCGGGTGCGCTTGTGCCGGAGCAGGGCGCGGATGTGTCCCACCAGGGCCTCGGCCGTGCCGACGGACACCTCCCCGTCGCCCTCGTCGCCGGTCAGCGTGGCGGCCCAGGCCGCGAGGATCTCCCCGGCCCCGTCGGAGGCGCCGAGCAGGTCGAAGACCACCGCGAGCGGCAGCGGCACGGCGAACTCGGCTACGAGGTCCACCTCGCAGCCGTCCGATCCGTCCGGGCCGTTTGATCCGTCCGGGCCGTCCAGACCGGCCAGGCCATCCATGCCGTCCAGCAGCCGCTCGACGTGCGAGGCGATCACGGGCCGCAGGGCGGCCACCCGCCGTACGGTGAAGGCCTGCCGGACCAGCCTGCGCAGCCGGGTGTGGTCGGGCGGGTCGGAGTTGAGCATGTGCGCCGTCAGCGCCCGCCCGGGCCCGGGCCCCTCGTCGGCGCCACCCCTGCGGTCGAAGGCCTCGGTCGCCGCGTTCTTGCTCAGCCGCGGGTCGGCGAGCGCCGCCTTGCACGCGGCGTGCCCGGTGATCACCCAGCCCTCCAGCGGCGCCTGCCCCAGGAGCCGGACCCGGTGCACGCCGTCGCCCTGCTCCCGCCAGCGCCGCAGGACGGGGTGCGGGTGGTCGAAGAAGGAGGTGTCCACCTCCTCGGTGCCGTCACCGCCCATGGACGAGCCGTACGTCTTCCACCCCGAGCAGCCCGACCAGCGGGACCTTGGCCTTGCGCTGCCCGGGGTCGACCACCAACCCGGCGCCCCGGATCAGGTCCAGGAGCAGCTCCGCCAGCGGCATGACCATGTGCCGGCCCCAGCAGCGCTCGGAGGAGTGCCCGAAGGGCAGGTATCCGGGTGCCGTGTCAGGGTCGAGGTGGTCCCACCGCTCGGGCCGGAACTCCTCCGGGTCCTCCCACAGCGCGGGATCCCGGTGGGACAGCAGGGGCAGGACGAGGATGTCGTCGCCGTCGCCGATGCGCTCGTCGAGGGCGGTGTACTCGGGGGAGGCGTAGCGCAGGATGTTCCACGACGGCGGCAGCAGCCGCGCGGCCTCGTGGATGAGGTTGCGGTTCGACACGCCGTCGTCGAAGGGCGAGCCCAGCCACAGCGCGTTCGCGACGAGGGTGGAGACGGTGAAGCAGAGCGGGGCGGCCGCCCTCCGGTACATGCCCATCGCATAGCGGCGGTCGTGGTATCCGGCGGCTTCCGCCATCAGCCCGGATATTCCGGTTGTCCTGGCGCCCGGCTTTTTCCGCCAGGGAATCGCGGCGCCTGCCGCTATGACCGACCAGGTGAGTTTCGGTGTGAGTTCGAGATTGCGGCTCATGAGAATGCGCAGCCGGTAGGGGTCGTCGCCGAGAATGAGATCCCTGAGAAAGAGATGGCCGGTTATCGGCCACGGACCGGAAAGGTCCGCTTCCTTCGGCAGCGGCTTTTCCAGGGCTTCGCGCACGTCGCGGCCGATGATCCGCATCACCGACGACGCTTCGTTCCGCTCGATCGAGCGGCCGTGCAGCGGCTTGAAGGTGGGCCGTTCGGTCTCGGTGGCGCGCCGGGCGGCGAGGATCCGGTCCGCGAGCTCCGGCCCGGCGACACCCATGGTGTCGGGTTCGAGCCGGAAGGCGTCCTTGCCCGTGTGGTCTCTGAGCAGGGCGGCCAGCCGGGGCGCGAACTCCGTGGCGCGGGCCGCCGGCGGGGAGGAGAGGGGCATGCGGGACTCCGATGGGGCCGGTCGGTGCCGTCGTTCGGGTGCCGCCCCGGCCGGCCTGCGGCCGGGGCGGCGGCCGTGCCGGTCTAGTACCAGAAATACCAGGCGCTTGCCTTGAGGCTCTTCTGACCGGAAACAGCGTTGCGGATGGCGAAAAGCATCTTCATCGCTGCACCCCCTCTCCCATGTGTGGCTGGTGGCCGAATTATGGGTCGCAGGCCAAATCCCGCACACACTCACCCGGTAGGGGAAGGGCGCGGACAGTTCCTTTTGGCACGCGTCGCCACCATAGACATGCAACTCACGCCCGTTCAATGGGGCTTGCATGTTTTTATCTCGGCATTGCCCTCGAGACGCCTTACGGCAAGAGGGACCTGCGGGTGGCGGCGTACGCGCATGCACGCCCCGAGCGCGGCACGGCAGCCGCCACCCCGCGACCCGCACTCGTCAAGGCCTGCCTTGGCGTCCCCTCGCGTCGAATCGCTCCCCACCAGGGTGATCAACATGTGACGAACCGTCAACACCTCGTTAGAGGTACACGCGCGGTTCCCACATCGGGGCACATTCTTCCGGCGCCCGGTCCGGGCCGTCCGCCGCGCGGTCCGACGCGGCCTTCTCCGCCCGGTCGATCTCGCACCAGATGCGTTTGCCCGCACCCTCGCGCTGCCAGCCCCAGCGGTCCGCCAGGCCGTCCACCAGCTCCAGGCCGCGGCCGCCCGTGTCGTCCCCGGCGGCCTGCCGGCGGGCCGGTGCCCGGTCGCTCGCGTCGGCGACCTCGACCCGCACCCCCGGCCCCCCGAACAGCATCCGCAGCACGGCCGGACAGCCCGTGTGCACGACCGCGTTCGTGACCAGCTCGGAGATCAGCAGGATCAGCGTCTCGGCGAGCGGCTCGTCATCCCCTATGCCCGACCCGGCCAACCGGGACCGCGCCCACCGGCGCGCCCGGCCGACCTCGGCGGGGTCCGGTCCTACCTCCAGCTGTACCTGAAGCACCTGCACCGCTCACACCATCCGAACCGGCGGACACTTCGCCTCGCGACAGGATGGGATCACCCAGTGTGATCCCCTTGCGGAGCAGCATGGTTGACATACAGTCACCACAACAAGCGCTTCGGGCATATTCCCGCGCGAAGGAGTAGGCGTGGTGCATACTGTGCGGCGCCCGCGCCGCTCAACCGCTCGCATTCGTGGGAGCGTACCGGAGCAGGCCCCCGACTCCGGTCCGTAAGGAGTGGGGCGAAGGACACAAACCGATATCAACTCTCTGTAATCGGACATGCGTCCCGCGCCGTTCCTCCCGTGCCTCCCGCCCGGCTCCTCCCACCCCTGCCGTCACACCGCGCTACGAAGGCGAAGGCGAAGGCGAAGGCGAGGAAGACAAGGACGAGGCGAGCAGCTCCGCCGCCAGCAGTTCCTCCGCCTCCGCCGCGGTCCGCCACTGCTCGGCCCGCACCCACGCCCGCTTCAGGTGCAGGTGCACGTCCGCCTCCCAGGTGAAACCCATCCCGCCGTGCACCTGGAGGCAGTCCCGGGCGTTGCGTACCGCCGCCTCGTCCGCCAGCAGCTTCGCCGTGGCGATCTCCCCGGCCTCGGCCGTCACCGCCGCCGCGTAGACCGCCGTACGGGCCACCTCCGCCCGCACCAGCATCCCCGCGCACAGGTGCTTGACCGCCTGGAACGCCCCGATCGGCTGCCCGAACTGCTCGCGCTCCTTCCCGTACCGCACCGCCAGCTCCACCGTCCGCAGCGCGCTGCCGAGCTGGAGCGCGGCCGTCAGCAGCGCCCCCACGGCGCGGTACTCCTCCGGGAACGGGCCCGGCGCCCCCGCCGCCCGGTGCAGCGGCGTCAGCGGGTCTGCCGAGCGCACCGGCTCGCCGGCCGGGACCTGCGGCAGGCCGAGCACCGCGTCCGCGTCCGCCAGGTGCGCGACCAGGCCGCCCCCGCCCAGGTCGAAGGCGGTCACCACCGTCGTTCCCGCCGCCGCCCCCGGGACCACCCCGGCGGCCAGGTGCGTGGCCACCAGCGGCCCCGGCAGCAGGACCCGCCCCGCCTCCTCGAAGACGAGGACCGCCTCCGGCAGGCCGAGGCCGACCCCGCCTTCCGCTTCCGGGAGGCGCAGCGAGAAGAACCCCGCCTCGCCCAGCTCCCGCCACAGCGCGCGGTCCACCGACGCGCCCGTGTCCACCGACGCGCGCAGCGCCTCGCGCCCGTACCGCCCCGCCAGGAGGTCCCGTACGCCCGCCCGCAGATCCTTCTGGTCCTCGGTCGGCTGGAAGTCCACGGCCCTCACCGGCCCTTCGGGAGGCCGAGGATCCGCTCGGCGACGATGTTCCGCTGGATCTGCGAGGTGCCCGCCGCGATCGTGTACGAGAGCGAGGAGAGCCGGTCCAGGACCCACTCCTCCTCCAGGGACAGCGACGCGGCCCCCAGCACCTCCGCGGCCGTGTCGTACAGCTCCTGGCGCGCGTGCGAGTAGGCCAGCTTGAAGACGGACCCGCCGATTCCCGGGACCCCGCCGCTCCTCCCCCGAGTTCTCGACTCCGCTCGAACAGGGGGGACCCCCATCGACTCGCTGACGTTCCACTGCGTGAGCCGCCACAGCGCGCCGAACTCCCCGTACAGCCGCCCCAGCCTGCGCCGCAGCACCGGGTCGTCCCACCGCCCGTTCGCCTTCGCCGTACGGGCCAGCTCGCCCAGGGTCCGGCGGCAGGCGACGACCTCGCCGACGAAGGCGGTGCCCCGCTCGAAGGACAGGGTGACCATGGTGACCCGCCAGCCGTCGTTCTCGGCGCCGACCCGGTTCGCGACCGGGACCCGCACCTCGTCGAGGAACATCTCCGCGAACTCCGTCGACCCGGCGAGCGTGCGCAGCGGCCGTACGGTCACCCCGGGCGCGTCCATCGGCATGGCCAGCCAGGAGATCCCCCGGTGTTTCGCCGCCCCCGGATCGGTCCGCACGAGCAGCTCGCACCAGTCGGCGACCTCCGCGTGCGAGGTCCAGATCTTCGACCCGGTGATCACGTACTCGTCGCCGTCGCGGACCGCGCGCGTGCGCAGGGAGGCCAGGTCGGAGCCCGCGTCCGGCTCGCTGAACCCCTGGCACCACACCTCGTCGCCGCGCAGTACGGGCGGCAGCCAGCGCGCCCGCTGCTCGGCCGTGCCCTCGGCGGCGATGGTCGGGCCGGCGTGCAGCAGGCCGACGAAGTTGGCTCCGACGTACGGGGCCCCCGCGCGCTCCGTCTCCTCCAGGAAGATCAGGTGCTGGGTCGGGGTGGCCCCGCGGCCGCCCGCGTCCACCGGCCAGTGCAGCCCCGCGTACCCGGCTTCGTACAGCCTGCGCTGCCAGCCGAGGTCGTACGCCCGCCGCCCGGGCCAGTCGTCGGGGGACGGCTTGGCGGGCAGCTCGGGCAGCACCTTGCCGAGCCATTCGCGCAGCCGCGCCCGGAACTCCCGCTCCTCCTCCGTGTAGGTCAGGTCCACTACTTGGCCCGGTCCTTGTCCAGGTCGAGGCCGAGCATCCGGATGGCGTTGCCGCGCATCAGCTTGTAGACCGTCTCGTCGTCCAGTCCCTTCACGTGGTCGAGGGCGACCTCCTTGGTGTGCGGGAAGGTCGAGTCCACGTGCGGGTAGTCGGTCTCGAAGGTCGCGTTGTCGCGCCCGACCACGTCCAGCGAGGCGATCCCGTGCTTGTCGCGGAAGAAGCAGCAGAACATCTGCCGGTAGTAGTACGTGGACGGCGGCTCGGGGATCAGGTCGCGGACCCCGCCCCAGGCCCGGTGCTCCTGCCACACGTCATCCGCGCGCTCCAGGGCGTACGGGATCCAGCCCATCTGCCCCTCGCTGTAGGCGAGCTTGAGCGTCGGGAACTTCACCAGCACCCCGCTGAACAGGAAGTCCATCATCGAGGCCATCGCGTTGTTGAAGCTGAGCGAGGCCTGCACGGCGGGCGGCGCGTCGGGG
Source organism: Streptomyces sp. NPDC059989 (assembly GCF_042736975.1). Taxonomy (NCBI): domain Bacteria; kingdom Bacillati; phylum Actinomycetota; class Actinomycetes; order Kitasatosporales; family Streptomycetaceae; genus Streptomyces; species Streptomyces sp. NPDC059989. Next base: position 10,607 of record NZ_JBHWUO010000071.1, on the reverse strand, counting down.
GAGGCGGCGGGCATCTGGGAGCTGGACCCGATGTGCATGTTGACCACCGTGCCGGTCTCCTGGCAGACGGCGAAGAAGGGGTCCCAGTAGCCGGAATGGATGGACGGCAGCCCGAGATAGGTGGGGATCTCGGAGAAGGTCACGGCCCGCACCCCGCGCGCGGCGTTGCGCCGGATCTCCGCGACCGCGAGGTCGATGTCCCACAGCGGGATGATGCACAGCGGGATCAGCCGGCCGCCGCTGTCGCCGCACCACTCCTCGACCATCCAGTCGTTGTAGGCCCGTACGCAGGCGAGGGCCACCTCCTTGTCGTGGGCCTCGGCGAAGGTCTGCCCGCAGAAGCGCGGAAACGTCGGGAAGCACAGCGACGCCTCGACGTGGTTGAGGTCCATGTCGGCGAGCCGCGCCTTCGGGTCCCAGCACCCCCGCCGCATCTCCGCCCTCGTGATCCCCTCCAGGGTCATGTCGTCGCGGTCGAAGCCGACGGCGGCGATGTTGCGCTTGTACGGGAACTTCAGGTCCTCGTAGATCCACCAGTCGGTCGGCGGGCCGTCGGGGTCCATGGAGATCACGTACTTGCCGCCCGTGTACTCCAGCTCGCCGATGCCCGCGGTGAGCGCCTTGGGGCCGCGGTCCCGGTACTTGGCCGGCAGCCACACGTCGAAGAGGTGGGCGGGCTCGATCACGTGGTCGTCGACGCTGATGATCCGAGGCAGTTCCAGTCCCATGCGGTCTCCCCAATCCGATGCCGATCTGACGCCCGATCTGATGGATCGTCAGAAACAAGCTAGCCCCGCCACCCCTGGACCGACAAGCGCCGGAGCTCTACGCTCTCGGCTTGATCTGACTATCCGTCAGCTATGGGGAGGTCTGGGATGACGGACACGACGACCGGCACCGCGACGGAACTGGGCCGGTCCGCGACCCTGTGGGAACTGATCACCCGCCGGGCCGCGCTGACCCCGGACACCACCGCCCTCATCGAGGCCGCCGAGGACCCCGCGGCGGACCGCCGGCTCACCTTCGGCGAGCTCCGCGACCGCTCCGAGCGCGTCGCGGCCGGCCTTCACGACCTCGGCGTACGCCCCGGCACGGTCGTCGCCTGGCAGCTCCCCACCCGCATCGAGACCGTGCTGCTCTCGGTCGCCCTCGCCCGGATCGGCGCCGTCCAGTCCCCCGTCATCCCCTTCTACCGGGACCGGGAGGTCGGCTTCGCCCTCCAGGAGTCCAAGGCCGAGTACTTCGCCGTCCCCGGGGTGTGGCGCGGCTTCGACTACCCGGCGATGGCGCGGCGGCTCGGCGCCCGCGGGGTCTTCGACGCCTACTCCTCCCTCCCGGACGGCGACCCGGCCGTACTTGCCCCACCCCCCGCCTCCGGCACGGACGTCCGGTGGATCTACTGGACCTCCGGCACCACCTCCGACCCCAAGGGCGTCCTGCACACCGACCGCTCCCTGATCGCGGGCGGCTCCTGCCTCGCGCACGCCCTGCACCTGACCCCGGCCGACATCGGCTCGATGGCCTTCCCCTTCGCGCACATAGCCGGACCGGACTACACGGTGATGCTTCTCCTCTACGGCTTCCCGGCGGTGCTCTTCGAGAAGTTCGCGATGCCGGACGCCCTGGACGGCTACCGCCGCCACGGGGTCACGGTGGCCGGCGGCTCCACGGCCTTCTACTCCATGTTCCTCACGGAGCAGCGCAAGGACCCCTCCGCGAAGCTCATCCCCACCCTCCGCCTCCTGGCAGGCGGCGGCGCCCCCAAACCGCCGGAGATCTACCACTCCGTAGTCCGCGAACTGGGCTGCCAACTGACCCACGGCTACGGCATGACCGAGGTCCCGATGATCACCATGGGCGCCCCGGACGACACCCCGGACCACCTCGCCACCACCGAGGGCCGCCCCCCGTCGGGCATGTCCATCCGCATCACCACCCCCGACGGCACCCCGCTCCCGCCCGACACGGACGGCGAGGTCCGCCTCAAGGGCGAGGCCGTCTGCCAGGGCTACCTGAACCCCACCCAATCGGCGGAGGTCTTCGACGCCTCCGGCTACCTCATCACGGGCGACCTCGGCCACCTCACCAAGGACGGCTACCTGGTCCTCACCGGCCGCAGCAAGGACGTCATCATCCGCAAGGGCGAGAACATCTCGGCGAAGGAGATCGAGGACCTCCTCCACCAACTGCCGGGCATCACGGACGTGGCGGTCATCGGCCTACCGGACCCGGAGCGCGGCGAACGCGTCTGCGCGGTAGTGGAACAACCCCCGGGCGCCGCCCCCCTGACCCTGCCCCAACTGACGGCCCACCTACGGGCGGAGGGCCTGGCCACGCACAAACTCCCGGAACAACTGGAGACGGTGGACGCCCTGCCCCGCAACGACGCCCTGCGAAAGGTCCTGAAGTACAAGCTGCGGGAGCGGTACGCGTAGGGGGCGGTGGGCGAGGGGACGGGCGCGGGGGCGGGCGAGGAAGGGAGGCGGGAGCCTGCGGGGCGGGAGCGGGACGCGAGGGCGGGGGCTTCGGAGCCGGAAGACCGCCAGCCGGAAGCGGGATGTGGGTCGGTGGCTTCGGGGGTCGGGAGCCAAGCGGGGGGCATCAGGGAGGGTTTGGGTCCCGACCCCCGAAGCCACCGCCCAGCACGCCGACCAACCTGCGCGAAATGCCGCCGGCCCCGACCCCGCCCGACAGATCACCGAGCCCAGGTCCCGACCCCGAGGGGGCGGGTGGGCAACCACCGCCGCGGGGTGGTGGTGAGTGGGGGGGTGAAGGCGCCGCCCAGGCGAAGCGTCCCGAAGCCCCCGCCCCCTCCGCTCCACCCCGCCTACATCCGGCTCAGCGAAGCCGCCGCGAACAGGACGTCGCGGATGGCCTCGCGGTCGCCGTGTTGGCCTGCGGCTGCGTCCTCCGGGGCGATGTGGCCGGCTGCCAGCTGGCAGAACTCGATGCCGTCCAGGGCGATCTCCGCCACCGTGTGCTCCTGGGACGGCTTCGCCGCCGGGGAGTCCAGTGCGATGTCCCAGCCACCGCCGCCCGCGCCCTCGATCTCCAGGTGCAGCGTCCGCCCCGGCGCGCCCGCCGCGACCAGGCCCCGCGCCGGCGCGGCCAGGCCCGACCGGCGCCGCGCGGCCAGTGCGCCCGGCAGGAGGCGCGCCGCCAGGTCGATCATCCCGTGCAGGTGCGGCCCGGACGGCGGCTCGTACGGGTAGTCCACCGCCTCCGCGATGTCCCACGCGTGCACCCAGCACTCGAAGGCCCGCTCCAGGAACGCGTCCCCGAGCGGCAACGCGAAGCCCCCGTAGTCCACGGACAGCTCCGCCACGCCCCGGCCCGCGAAGGAGACCGTACGCACCAGCGTGTGCCCCTGCTCCCGCCACGGCTCGCGGACCCGCCGCGTCGCCGGGTAGGCCGACGCGTTCCAGAAGTGCTCCGTCCGCGCGGCCGGGCCGCCCGTCGGCGCGTCCGGTCCCAGCGGGTCGTCCAGTCCGAGCGCGCCGGCGATCAGCCCGTCCACCGTCAGCAGGTGCCCGATCACCCCTGCCACCGTCGTCCGGTGACTCTTCCGCCGCTCGTCCTCGAACCACTTCAGCCGGACCGGGGTGTGCCATTCCGAGTCCCCGAAGTCCTGGAGCAGGGCGTCGAGCCGCGCGGTCTCGGTGTCGTACGGGTTCGCCCACACCGGCACCGGGATGCGGGCCGGCCGCTTGCCCAGGCAGTCCTCCAGGACCCGCGAGCGCAGCAGCGGCTTGAGGTCGAGGGTCTCTTCCGGGTGCAGCAGCCCCACCGCGTCGCGCAGCCGCAGCGCCTCCTCCGCACAGGGCGCGCACTCGGTGAGGTGGTCCTCCACCGCCTGCGTCTCCTCGGCGGAGCAGGCGGCCAACGCCCACGCACCGAGCAGGGACTTCAGTACGGCGTGTGAGGGCGGGGGCAGCGGCAGGGGTGAGGGCGCGTGCCGCGGATCGAGGTCGTCGGCGGCCCCGCGCGGACCCGGTATCCGCATCGGCCCGCCGGGCAGCTCGTATCCGTCGTCCTGGGACTCGGCGGGGCCGTTCATCGGGTACTTCCGTATCCGGACTGGGCGGCGTCCTCCTGGGGGAGGGCGTTGGCGGTCGACAGCAGCTGGAGGCCGAGCCGCAGCCGGCGCCGCGCCTCGTCCTCGCTGATCTGGAGGTCCGCGGCGGCCTGCCGGTAGTCGCGCCGCTTGAAGTACGCGAGTTCCAGCGCGGCACGCAGCGGTGCGGGCATGGAGGTGACGATGTAGTCCGCGCGGGCGGCGGCGTTGGCGCTGCGCACCTTCTGCTCCAGCTCCTCGCGCGAGCCGCGGCCCAGTTCGGCCTGGCGCAGCCGGGCCACCGCCTGGCCCTGGGTGATCCGGGCGACCCAGGAGCGCATGGAGCCCTGCTTGGGGTCGTAGGCGTCCGGGTTCTCCCAGATGTAGCCGAAGACCTCGCGCGTGATCCGGTCCGCGGCCTTCTCGTCGCCCAGCACCCGGTGCGCCAGGCTGTGCACGAGCGAGGCGAAGCGGTCGTACAGCTCTCCGAGCGCGGCGGCCTCGCCGCGTGCCAGGCGTTGCTGCATGCGGCGGTCCCAGCGCGGTGGTACGTCCTTCGGCATAGTGCCCCCAGCCGTGTGTCGACGCATCGAATGTAGTCGCCACCCGGCCGGTCGCGCCCGTTTTGGGAGAACCTCACCCTGGAAGTGAGCCCTCCGTGATAGGGGTGTGGCATGGCGTGAACCCTGCGGTGCCGGGCGGCACATGGGCACAGGTGTACGCGCCCCACCGCGCTTCCCGTGCGCTGGTTCGATGCGGCCGCCTCCTTGACCACTTCGCTTAACGCGCAGGCCACGTAGGCCTTACGCTCCTGCCTTGTCTGGATCTGAACCCCACGCACACGTGAAGGCGGAACGCCGCATATGGACAGCGCAGAATACGAGCGCAAGATCGCCGCCCGATTCGCCACCTTCGACCAGGACGGGTCCGGGTATATCGACCGGGAGGACTTCAGCGCGGCCGCGAAGGCAGTCCTGGCCGAATTCGGCACCACCGCCCGGTCGGACAAGGGCCAGGCCGTCTTCGCGGGGGCGGAGGCGTTCTGGCAGGGGATGGCGGGGATCGCCGATGTCGACGGTGACCAGCGGGTGTCCCGCGAGGAGTTCATCACCGGCGCGGCGAAGCGGCTGCGGGACAACCCGGAGCGGTTCGCGGAGATCGCGCGGCCGTTCCTGCGGGCCGTGATCGCGGTGGCGGACGCGGATGGTACCGGCGCCACCCCGACGGCCGCGGCCCGCGTCCTGCGCGTCCTCGGCACGGCGCCGGACCTGGCCACGCAGGTGGCGGCGGCCCTGGATCCGGACGGCGACGGCCGCATCGCGGAGGAGGACATCCTGACGGCGTTCGCGGCGTATTGCGGCGTAGAGGCCCCTGACGCCTGACGGCTGGCCCGCGGTGTCCCTGGCCGGGGCCGGGGTCCGTCCGCTGCGGACCGTTCCCGGGGCTCCGCCCCGGACCCTCCCCCAGACTCCGTCCGGGGGGACCCCCACGCCTCAAACGCCGGCGGGGCTTGATTTGCCTCCGGCGGCGCCTCAAACGCCGGCGAGGCTGAAATTGCCCTACGGGCAATCCAGCCTGCCCGGCTGAGGGTTGCGCTGCGCGCACTTCCAGGCCTACGCCGGCCACATCCAGCCCCGCCGGCGATTGAGGCGCCGCCGGAGGCACATCCAGCCTCGCCGGCGTTTGAGGCGCGGGGTCTGGGGCGGAGCCCCAGCAGCGGTGCCGCAGGGGCACGGCAAGGCCGGCGGCAGCCCAAGGGCTACGCGAAGACCACCGTGCGGGAGCCGTTCAGCAGGACCCGGTGCTCGCTGTGCCACTTCACGGCCCGCGCCAGCGCCTGGCACTCCACGTCCCGCCCGATCGCCACCAGCTGGTCCGGGGTCACCTCGTGGCCCACCCGCTCGACCTCCTGCTCGATGATCGGGCCCTCGTCCAGATCAGCCGTCACGTAGTGCGCGGTCGCGCCGATCAGCTTCACACCCCGCGCGTGCGCCTGGTGGTACGGCTTCGCGCCCTTGAAGCTCGGCAGGAACGAGTGGTGGATGTTGATGATCCGCCCGCTGAGCTCCTTGCACAGGTTGTCCGACAGCACCTGCATGTAGCGGGCGAGGACGACGAGCTCGACGTTCTCGGCACGCACGAGCTCCAGCAGCTCCGCCTCCGCCGCCGCCTTCGTGTCCTTCGTCACCGGGATGTGCACGAACGGGACGTCGTACGAGCCCACCAGCTCCGCGAAGTCGGTGTGGTTGGACACCACGGCCGCGATCTCGACCGGCAGGGCCCCGATGCTGGAGCGGAACAGCAGGTCGTTGAGGCAGTGGCCGAACTTCGACACCATCAGGACGATCCGCATGCGCTCCTCGGAGCGGTGGATCTGCCAGTCCATCCGGAACGACTCGCCGATCGCGGCGAAGCTGGCGCGCAGCTTGTCCACCGTCACCGCCGGCTCGGCCTCGAAGTGCACCCGCATGAAGAAGAGCCCGGTCTCCCGGTCTCCGAACTGCTGGCTGTCCACGATGTTGCAGCCGGTCATGAAGAGGTAGCTCGACACGGCGTGCACGATGCCCTGCTTGTCGGGGCAGGACACGGTCAGGACGTACTGGGGCTGCTGCTGCGAGTCGGCCATCCCGATCTCCTTGCGTGGAAACTCCCGGTCCTGACCGGGAGAGGAAACGCATCCTAGGCTCGGGGGCCGCACAGCCGCGGAGCGCCGCTGCGTGATGCTGTGACCTGTGCTTGTGTTCGGATCGTGACCGACCCTAGCGTCCCGGGCGTCGTGACTTCTCCACGAATCCTCTTCCGCTCCTCTTCCGCCAGGAAGGGGGCGCGGTCACACCGTCCGGGTGACGATCCTCAGCACTTCCAGCGACCGCGGCCGTACGTCCGGGTCGTCGCCGTCCGCCGTGGCCAGGCGTACGTGTGCCTCGCGCGCGGCGCGGACCGCCTCGGGCCAGGCGTGGTGTTCGAGGTAGGCGGAGACGGGGGCGTCGGGGCCGATCTGGTGGAGGATGCGCAGCACCCGCAGCACGGCCAGGTCGACCAGGGCCGCCTCCTGGGAGTCGCGGAAGATCGTGCCGACGTACTTCTCGGCCGACCAGCTGTCGAGCCAGGTGTCCTCGACGAGCCGGTACACGGCGTCGGTGACGTCCCCGTACCCTTCGGCGCCGGCCAGCCAGGTGTCCTCGTGGAAGGCCGGATCGGAGAGCATGTGCAGCGCCGAGCGCACGTTGCTGCGCCAGCGCCACCACGGCATGTCGTTGAGGGGCATGCCGCCCATGGTGGAGGAGCGGCCGCCGCGGCGGGAAGAGTTCTTCGAACCTTGGGCGAATGTCACGCTCTCGATCGTACGTTCCCGCTCTCCGCGATCTTCAGGCACTGGTGAACAAACGGAGGACGAGCTTCCCCCCGGTAATTCACCCCGGCGTCACCAAATGTTGTGAACCGCTCACTCCTCCGTTACCCGTGGGGCGGAATGGTGCATGGACATGACCCATCGGCGACGCACTGCACACCTCTCCCGCACCCTCCTGGCCACGACCATGGGTGCGTGTCTCGTCGCCGGATGCGGGGTGCTCCCCGGAGGCTCGGGGGGCTCCGGGGGCACCATCACCGTCGTGACCTTCGCCCCCGAGGACAGCAAGGCGACCAACATGCCCGGAATGCCCGGCATGGCCAAGGCGTACGAACGCTGGGTCAACTCCAAGGGCGGCATCAACGGCCGCAAGCTGCGCGTCCTGACCTGCAACGAGAAGAACACGGCCACCGGCGCCGCCGACTGCGCCCGGATGGCCGTCAGGGAGAAGGCCGTCGCCGTCGTCGGCTCCTACAGCCAGCACGGTCGCGCCTTCATGGCACCGCTGGAGGCCGAGGGCATCCCCTTCATCGGCGGGTACGGGGTCTCCTCCGAGGAGTTCCAGTCCACCCTCTCCTACCCCGTCAACGGCGGCCAGCCCGTCCTCCTCGCCGGCGCCGGCCACCAGCTGGGCCGCGCCTGCGCCAAGGTCGCCCTGGTCCGCCCCGACACCCTCGCGGGCGACTCGCTGCCGGTCCTGCTCAACGCCGGGCTCCGGGCCAACAGGATGGGCGACGCCTCCGACATACGGGCCGCCGAGGACTCGGCCGACTTCGCGCCGCAGGCCCGCGCGGCCCTCGCCGACACCACCGGGAGCAAGGAGCGGGGCTGTGTGGCGGCGGTGCTCGGCGAGCGCACCGAGACCTTCTTCGACGCCTTCCGCCGGGCCGACGACAAGAACAAGAAGCCGCAGATCTCCTCCGTCCTGGGCAGTGTCAGCCAGGCGCTGGTGGACCGCACCGGCGGCCGGGAGAGTCCCTTCGAGGGCGCGTACCTGACCAGCTGGTACCCGGTGTCCACCGATCCGCTCTGGGCGCCGATGCGCAAGGTGATCACCGACTTCGCCTTCGGCGACGACTCCGTGGACCCCGACGACAGCGGGACGCAGACCACCTGGATCGCGTACACGGTGCTGAACGAGGTCGTGAAGCGCTTCAAGGACGGCGAGGACATCACCGCCCGCAAGGTCGCGCGGACGCTCAACCAGTCGGAGGCCGTCCAGACCGGCGGCCTCACCCCTGACCTGAGCTGGCGCTACCAGGACATGCGCGCCGTCGCCGGCTTCCCCCGCATGGTCAACGGCCAGGTCACCTTCCAGATCGTCCAGTCCGGCCGCCTCGTCGCCCAGCCCGGCGAGCAGTCCGTGGACATGACGGCCACCCTGGAACAGGCCCCGCGCGCGGCCTAGCAGGCGCCCGGGGGGCGGTTGACGGCCCCCCGGGATCTCACAGCTGCGACTTGTCGCGCTTGGTGAGGCCGTACTTGGTCGCGATGTTGTTCCACAGGGCCGCGGCCGACTCCTTGGCCTTCGTCGCCTCGCCGCTCGCCTTGTTGCCGGCGGCGGCGTTGTCGCTGTTCTTGGCCTTGCCGTCCTTGCAGCCCTTGTCGCCCTTGTCGCCCTTGTCGGCGCCCACGTCCTGCGCCCAGGCCGCGTAGCTGTTGTCGGCGGCCGCGGAGGACTGCCAGGCCTTGGTGAGCGCCGCGGTCAGCCGGGCGTTGTCCGGGAGCTGGTCCACCTTCAGCTCCTGGAGGCGGGTGACGAGCTCCTCGCGCTGGCGGGCCGCGTCGCGCAGGTCGGAGGCCGCCTGATCGAGGTTCTTGCAGCTCTTGATGTCGTCCACGGCCTTGATCACCGAGGCCCGGCTGTCGTTGCTGTCCGCGAGGAGCTTGTCCAGCTGGACGGCCTGCGGGCGGCCCGGATCCACGGGGGCCTCGCCGGCGGGCGCGCCGGAGCCGCCGCTCTGGGCGGGGGCGGAGGGCACGGCGCCCGGGTCGTTGTTCTGCGGCTTGCCGTCGCCGAGCAGCGAGCCGACGCCGAGCCCGACGACGGCCAGGCCGATGACCACCGCGCCGATGATCACGGGCGACACCTTGCGGGTCGCCTCCGGCGGCGGGGCGGGCGGGGCGTACTGCGGCTGGGGCTGGGGGTGAGGCTGGTGGTGCAGCTGCTGCGGCGGTACGGGGCCCTGCGCGCGCGGCGGATAGGGCCGCGGCGGCGGCTGCCGCAGCACCGGCTCCTGGATCGGCGGCAGTTGCTGAGTCTGCCCGACGGGCTCGTCGGCGCGGAACAACCCGTCGAACCCGGCGGCGGCCGCCGGGCCCGGGGGGTACGCCGCGGGGGCGCCCGGCACGGGCGGGATGTACTGCGTGGCCGCCTCGTGGTGCCCCGCGGCCGGCACGGGCGGAATGAACTGCGTAGCCGCCTCGTCGTGCCCCGCGGCGGGCGCGGCCGGCACGGGCGGAATGAACTGCGTAGCCGCCTCGTCATGGCCCGCGGGAGCAGCGGACACGGGCGGGATGTACTGCGTGGCCGCCTCGTTGTGACCCGCGGGAGCGGCGGGCACGGGCGGCATGTACTGCGTGGCCGCCTCGTCGTGGCGAGCGGGAGCGGCGCCCGGCACCGGCGCCATGTACTGCGTCGCCGCTTCCTCGTGCGGCGCGGGGGCGGCGGGGACCGGCGGAATGTACTGGGTGACGGCCTCGGGCAGCGGCGGATAGCCGTAGCCGTGCGGCTGCCCCGGCCCCTCGTACCCGGGCCCGACCACGTGCCCCGCCCCACCCGGCGCCGCGGGATAGGCGTGCGGGTAGCCGTAGGCCGGCCCGCCCTGCCCTTGCGCCTGCGGCGTGGCCTGGACCGGATGACCCGGCTGCTGGTGCTCCGACTGCGCCGGGGGCTGCTCCGGGTACGCCGGACCCCACGGGGCACCCTGCTGGGGGGCGCCCCCTTGTCCGCTCTCCGTCACCGGGACTCCTTCTCCGACTTGCCCGAACCTACGGAACCGTCGGCTCACGCTACCTGGTCACCCACCGCAACCGTCAGGCCACCCGGAACCCCTTCTTCTATTCAGCCCCGCCGGCGTTTGAGGCGCGGAGGTCCGGGGGCGGAGCCCCCAACCAGCCCCGCCGGCGTTTGAGGCGCGGGGGTCCGCGGGCGGAGCCCCCAACCAGCCCCGCCGGCGTTTGAGCAGCCGAGGACCGGGC
>NZ_JBHWUO010000070.1:0-30530 GCF_042736975.1 Streptomyces sp. NPDC059989 | reverse complement strand
TGGGGCTCCGCCCCAGACCCCGCGCCTCAAACGCCGGCGGGGCTGGATTTGGCTCCTGCCGCCTGCTTGGTGCGGCTGGATTGCCCGGAGGGCAACTTCAGCCTCGCCGGCGTTTGAGGCGCCGCCGGAGGCAGATCAAGCCTCGCCGGCGTTCGAGGCGCTGGGGGTCCCCCCGGACGGAGTCTGGGGGAGGGTCCGGGGGCAGAGCCCCCGGCAGCGGCGCCGCAGGGCGACGGCTACGCGCCCCGCACGTACGACCGGTGCGAAGGGTCGCGGACCTCCCCCACCAGCATCTCCAGGACGTCCTCCATGGCGACCAGGCCCAGGACCCGCCCACCGGCGTCGGCGACCTGCGCCAAATGGGTGGCGTCGCGCCGCATGACGCTGAGGGCGTCGTCCAGCGGGAGCGTCGCGGACAGGGTCGTCATGCGCCGCCAGACCCGCTGCGGCACGGCCCGTTCCCGTTCCTCCAGGTCCAGTACGTCCTTGACGTGCAGGTAGCCCATGAAGGCACCGCTGTCCGCCCGGACCGGGAAACGGGAGTAGCCGGTCCGCACCGTCAGCTGTTCGATCTGGCGCGGGGTGACTGAGGTGCCGACCGTGACGATGCGGTCCCTGGCCAGGAGGACGTCGGTGACCGGGCGGCTGCCCAGCTCCAGGGCGTCCTCCAGGCGCTCCTGCTCGCCCGGTTCCAGGAGCCCCGCCTGGCGGGAGTCCTCGACGAGCCGGCCGAGCTGGGCGCTGGTGTAGACGGCCTCGACCTCGTCCTTCGGCTCGACCTTGAAGAGCCGGAGGACGACCTTGGCGCAGGCCCCCAGCGCGGTGGTGACCGGCCCGCACAGGCGGGCGAAGGCGACCAGGCCGGGGCTGAACCACAGGGCGGTCTTCTCGGGGGCGGCCATGGCGAGGTTCTTGGGGACCATCTCGCCGATGACCAGGTGCAGGAAGACCACCGCGGCGAGCGCGAACGCGTAGCCGAGGGGGTGGATCAGGCCCTGCGGTACGTGGACGGCGTGGAAGACGGGCTCCAGCAGCCGGGCCACGGTGGGCTCGGCGACCGCGCCGAGGGTGAGCGAGCACATGGTGATGCCGAACTGCGCGGCGGCCATCATGCGGGGCAGGTTCTCCAGGCCGTGGAGCACCTGGCGGGCCCGCTTGGAGCTCGCCGCGAGCGGCTCGATCTGGCTGCGCCGTACGGAGACGAGGGCGAACTCGGCGCCGACGAAGAAACCGTTGGCGAGGACCAGCAGCAGGGCGAAGAGGAGTTGGAGCGCGTTCATCGGGACGCGCCCTCCAGCTCGGCCGGCTGCGGTGCCGGGTCGCCGGGGCGGCCGGAGCCGAGCCGGGACGCCATGGCCGCCGGCTGCCCTGCGGCCGATGCCCGGACGGGGTCCGGAGCGGACCCGTACGAACCGGCCGCGGGGACCGAGGTCAGCCGGACCAGCCGGACGCGCTCGGCTCGGTTGCGGCCGACCTGGCGGACGGACAGCCTCCAGCCGGGGAGCTCGGCGCGGTCCCCGGGGGCGGGGATCCGGCCGAGGAGGTCGGCGACGAGACCGGCGACGGTCTCGTACGGCCCTTCGGGCACCTCCAGGCCTATCCGGCGCAGGGTCTGCACCCGGCAGCTGCCGTCGGCCTCCCAGGAGGGGCGGCCGTCCTCGGCGGGCACGGCGGCCAGCTCGGGGCCGTCGTCCTCCACGAGGTCGTGCTCGTCGCGGACCTCGCCGACGAGCTCCTCGACGATGTCCTCAAGGGTGACCACGCCGGCGGTGCCGCCGTACTCGTCGACGACGACGGCCATCGGCTGTTCGCTGCGCAGCCGCTCCAGCAGCGGCTGCACCGGCAGGGAGCCGGGCACCAGCAGCGGGGCGACGCAGATCCGCGCGACGACGGTGCGGGAGCGCTCGGACTCGGGCACGGCGAGGGCGTCCTTGAGGTGGACCACGCCGGTGATCTCGTCGATGCGGTCGCGGTACACGGGGAAGCGGGACAGGCCGGTGGCGCGGGTGAGGTTGAGCACGTCGGCCGCGGTGGCCGTGTGCATGAGGGCGCTGACCTTCACGCGGGGGGTCATGACGTGCTGGGCCGTGAGCTCGCCCAGCGAGAGGGTCCGTACGAAGAGGTCGGCGGTGTCCTGTTCGAGGGCGCCGGCCTGGGCCGAATGGCGGACCAGGGAGACCAGTTCGCCGGGGGTCCGGGCGGAGGCCATCTCCTCGGTCGGCTCGACGCCGAGCGCCCGTACGAGCCGGTTGGCGACGGCGTTGAGGCCGGCGATGACCGGCCGGAAGGCGCGGGAGAAGGCGTTCTGCGGGCCGGCGACGAAGCGGGCCACCTGGAGGGGCCGGGAGACCGCCCAGTTCTTCGGGACGAGCTCGCCGACGACCATCTGGACGGCGGAGGCGAGCAGCATGCCGATGACGACGGCGACGCCGGAGGCGGCTCCCTCGGGGAGGCCGGTCGCGGCGAGCGGCCCGGCCAGCAGTGCGGCGAGGGCGGGCTCGGCGAGCATGCCGACCACGAGGGAGGTGATGGTGATGCCGAGCTGGGTGCCGGAGAGCTGGAAGGACAGCTCCCGCAGGGCCTTGACGACCGTGCGGGCACGGCGGTCACCCTCGGCTGCGGCGCGCTCGGCCTCGGGCTTCTCCACGGTGACCAGCCCGAATTCGGCTGCCACGAAGAATCCGTTGGCGAGGATCAGGATGAAAGCCGCCACGAGCAGGAGTAGCGGGATGGTCATGCCGCCGCCTCCGTGGGGAGGGCGGCGCAGGTATTACCGGACGATCCGTCCATTGCTGGAGGGAGTCACTCCTCAAGTCGCAGGTGACCCGCAGGCCCCGGGGGCCCGGGGACTGGTGGGAGGGCGCACAGCTGCGCCCCGCCACCAGGGTAGTCATTGAGATCGCGGCCGCAACGGTACGCAGCGACGAGGCTCGGTGGGCTCAGTGGTCGTTTTCGCCGGTTCCGCGGGATTCGGCGAGGGCGCGCAGGGCGCGGGCGTCGCCGATCGCCTGTGCCTTGGCGACGCCGGGCTGGATGCCGAGGACGGGCAGGCTGGTGCCGTCGCTGAGGTCGAGGAACACCCACGGGTCGCCGGGGCGGAGGTTGACGCGCAGGATCTGCGCCCATTCCAGGCGGCGGGTGGTGGTGATGTTGACGACGGTGACGCCGGCCTCGTCCGCGACCACCTTGGGGCGGCTGAGCAGGACGAGGACGGAGGTCAGCAGCACGGCGGTGAAGAGGAAGCTGATCCGCTCCCCCGGGCTGAGGTTCTCCAGGAGGAACGAGATCGATCCGATGGTCAGGAACATGGCGGTCCCGACGCCCAGCAGGACGGCCCTGGTCCGGTTCGGCCGGAAGGTGACCGGCAGGGCGGGGTGGGCAGGCTGGGCGGCGGGCTCGCTCATGGTGCTTCGGGTGCCTTCGGGAGTCGTGTGGCGGGTCAGAGACGGCAGGCGTGGATCGAGGTGGTGAGGATCGCGCGCGCGCCGAGCTCGTACAGGTCGTCCATGATCCGCTGGGCCTCCTTGGCCGGGACCATGGCGCGGACCGCGACCCAGCCTTCGTTGTGCAGCGGGGAGACGGTGGGCGACTCCAGGCCCGGGGTGAGGGCGACCGCGCGCTCCAGGTGCTCGGCGCGGCAGTCGTAGTCCATCATCACGTAGCTGCGGGCCACCAGGACGCCCTGGAGGCGGCGCAGGAACTGCTGGGCCTGCGGGTCCTCGGGGTCGGTGCCGTTGCCGCGGATGACGACGGCCTCGGAGGTCATGATCGGCTCGCCGATGACCTCCAGGCCGGCGTTGCGCAGGCTGGTGCCGGTCTCGACGACGTCCGCGATGATCTGGGCGACGCCGAGCTGGATGGCGGTCTCCACCGCGCCGTCGAGGTGGACGACGGAGGCGTCGATGCCCTTCTCGGCGAGGTGCTTGGCCACGATTCCCTCGTACGAGGTCGCGATGGTCATCCCGTGGAAGTCCTCGGGGCCCTTCGCGGTGCCGGGGAGGGTGGCGTAGCGGAAGGTGGAGCGGCCGAAGTTCAGCGCCAGGATCTCCTCGGCGCTGGCGCCGGAGTCGAGCAGCAGGTCGCGGCCGGTGATGCCGATGTCCAGGCGGCCCGAGGAGACGTAGATCGCGATGTCCTTGGGGCGGAGGTAGAAGAACTCCACCTCGTTCTCGGGGTCGACGACCACGAGCTCCTTGGACTCCTTGCGCATCCGGTATCCGGCCTCATGGAGCATCGCCGACGCCGGTCCGGAGAGAGAACCCTTGTTGGGGACGGCGATGCGCAGCATGGGGCTTCCTTTGATGCGTGGGTTGTGCGTGATGACGGGTGGGGTGTTTGTGCCGGAGCTCAGAGGTGGGAGTAGACGTCGTCGAGGGAGATCCCGCGCGCCACCATCATCACCTGGACGTGGTAGAGCAGCTGGGAGATCTCCTCGGCGGCGGCTTCCTTGCCCTCGTACTCGGCGGCCATCCAGACCTCGGCGGCCTCCTCGACGACCTTCTTGCCGATGGCATGGACGCCCTTGCCCACGAGCTCGGCGGTGCGGGAGGTGCTGGGGTCGCCGTTGGCGGCCTTGAGCTGGAGCTCGGTGAAGAGCTCTTCGAAGGTTTTGTTCGCCATGATGTCCTTAGAGTACGGGCTCACCCGGGTGCCCCAGTGCCGGGGTTCACTCCTTGGACTAGCGCCAGGGCTCGCTCACGGTCCGCAGGGTCATGGCGGTGGAGACGGCGGCGGTGACCGCTTCGTGACCCTTGTCCTCGTTCGACCCTTCGAGTCCGGCGCGGTCCAGCGCCTGCTCGTCGTTGTCGCAGGTCAGTACGCCGAAGCCGACGGGGACTCCGGTGTCGATCGACACCTGCACCAGGCCTTGGGTGACGCCCTGGCAGACGTAGTCGAAGTGCGGGGTGCCGCCGCGGATGACCACTCCGAGGGCGACGATGGCATCGTAACCGCGACCTGCCAGTACCTTCGCCACGACCGGGAGCTCGAAGCTGCCGGGGACGCGGAGCAGGGTCGGCTCGTCGATGCCCAGCTCGTGCAGGGCCCGCAGGGCGCCGTCGACCAGTCCGTCCATGACCTTCTCGTGCCACTGGGCGGCGATCACGGCGACTCGCAGGTCTCCGCAGTTCTTCACGCTCAGTTCGGGTGCGCCCTTGCCGCTCACAGCTCTGCTCCTCGGTGTTCGTGTCGGTGACGGTCGTACGGGTGTACGTGTTGGTGGGGGGTGGCTACTGGTTGCCGCAGGCGGACGTGGTCGCTGCCGCGTCCAGCCAGGGCAGGTCGTGGCCCATCCGGTCCCGCTTGGTGCGCAGGTACCGCAGATTGTGCTCGCCCGCCTCTACGGGCATCGGCTCCCGGCCGGAAACCTTGATCCCGTGCCGTACGAGGGCGGCCGCCTTGTCGGGGTTGTTGGTCAGCAGCCGGACGCTGCGGACGCCCAGGTCGGCGAGGATCTGCGCGCCGGCCCCGTAGTCGCGGGCGTCGGCGGGCAGGCCCAGCTCCAGGTTGGCGTCGAGGGTGTCGCGGCCGCGCTCCTGGAGCTCGTACGCGCGCAGCTTGGACAGCAGTCCGATGCCGCGGCCCTCGTGGCCGCGCAGGTAGACGACGACGCCGCGACCGGCGGCCTTGATCCGTTCCATGGAGGCGTGCAGCTGGGGGCCGCAGTCGCAGCGCTGGGAGGCGAAGATGTCGCCGGTCAGGCACTCGGAGTGCATGCGGACCAGGACGTCCTCGCCGGCGCCGTCGGCGCCGAGGTCGCCGTGTACGAGGGCGATGTGCTCGACCCCGTCGACGGTGGAGCGGTAGCCGTACGCCGTGAACTCGCCGAAGGCGGTCGGCAGGCTGACCTCGGCCTCGCGGCGCACGGTGGGCTCGGCGGAGCGGCGGTAGGCGATCAGGTCCTCGATGGAGATGATCGTCAGGCCGTGCTTGCGGGCGAAGGGGATCAGCTCGGGCAGGCGCAGCATGACGCCGTCCTCGCCGGCGATCTCCACGATGGCTCCGGCCGGGCGCAGGCCCGCGAGGCGGGCGAGGTCGACGGCGGCCTCGGTGTGGCCGTTGCGGACCAGGACGCCGCCGGGCTTGGCGCGCAGCGGGAAGATGTGGCCGGGGCGGACGAAGTCGCCGGGCTCGGAGGTCCCGTCGGCGAGCAGCCGCAGGGTGGTGGCGCGGTCGGCGGCGGAGATGCCGGTGGTGACGCCGTGGGCGCCGCTCGCGTCGACGGAGACGGTGAAGGCGGTCTGCATCGACTCGGTGTTGTTCTGCACCATCTGGGGCAGTTCGAGCCGGTCCAGCTCCGGGCCCTCCATGGGGGCGCAGATCAGGCCGCGGCACTCGCTCATCATGAAGGCGATGACCTCGGGGGTGGCCTTCTCGGCTGCGATGACGAGGTCGCCCTCGTTCTCGCGGTCCTCGTCGTCGACGACGACGATGGGCCGGCCCGCGGCGATGTCGCGGATGGCCTGCTCGACGGGGTCGAGGCGGAAGGTCTCTTCGGGGACGTCGAGCATGTCGGGCACGGGCTTGAGGGAGGTCATGCCGTTGCTCCTTCCAGGGCCGGGGCGGGGGCGGTGCGCGAGCGGAGCCACCAGTCGCGCATGCCCCACAGGACGAGCGCGCCGTAGATGACGTAGACGAAGCCGGAGAACGCGTAGCCGTTGGCGAAGTTCAGGGGGACGCCGACCAGGTCGACCAGGAGCCAGGCGAACCAGAACTCGACCATGCCGCGCGACTGGGCGTACATGGCGACGACGGTGCCGACGAAGATGTAGGCGTCGGGCCAGGGGTCCCAGGACAGTGCCGGGTAGGCGGTGAACAGCAGCGCGACGGCGACGGTGCCGACCGCGGCGGCGCCGACCAGGACGCCGCGCTCGCGCCAGGTGGCGAAGCGGACCGCGAGGCCGCCGTCCTGGGCCTGCTGCCGGCCCCGGTGCCACTGGGCCCAGCCCCAGGCGGCGACGAGCATGACGACGACCTGCTTGCCGGCGCTGCCGGACAGGTGGCCGGCGGCGAAGGCCGCGAAGAGGATGGCGCCCGAGAGGAACTGGGCGGGCCAGGTCCATATGGAGCGCCGCCAGCCGAGGGCGAGGGCGATCAGACCGATCGTGTTGCCGATCATGTCGGACCACTTGATGTGCTGGTCGAAGGCGGTGAAGGCCTCGGAGTTCAGCCAGTTCAGCGCACTCACTGCCCCGCCTCCCGGTCCGCGCCGAGCAGCCGCTCGACGTACTTGGCGAGGACGTCGACCTCGAGGTTGACCGGGTCGCCGGGCTGCTTGATGCCGAGCGTGGTCAGCGCGAGGGTGGTGGGGATGAGGCTGATGGTGAACCAGTCGGCGGCGGCCTCGACGACGGTGAGGCTGACGCCGTCGACCGTGATGGAGCCCTTCTCGACGACGTAGCGGGAGAGGTTCGCCGGGAGGGCGACCTTGACGAGCTCCCAGTGCTCCGAGGGGGTGCGGGAGAGGATCTCGCCGGTGCCGTCCACGTGCCCCTGGACCAGGTGGCCGCCGAGCCGTCCGCCGAGGGCCATGGGGCGCTCCAGGTTGACCCGGGAGCCCTTGGTGAGGGAGCCGAGGCTGGAGCGGTTCAGGGTCTCCTGCATCACGTCGGCGGTGAACTCGCCGTCGG
Source organism: Streptomyces sp. NPDC059989 (assembly GCF_042736975.1). Taxonomy (NCBI): domain Bacteria; kingdom Bacillati; phylum Actinomycetota; class Actinomycetes; order Kitasatosporales; family Streptomycetaceae; genus Streptomyces; species Streptomyces sp. NPDC059989. Next base: position 22,902 of record NZ_JBHWUO010000070.1, on the reverse strand, counting down.
CGGTCTCCACGACGGTCAGGCAGACGCCGTTGACGGCGATGGAGTCGCCGTGCTTGGCACCTTCGGTGACGACGGGGCCGCGCAGGCGGAAGCGGGAGGCCTCCGCCAGCTGCTCGACGGCGGTGACCTCGCCCAGTTCTTCGACGATTCCGGTGAACACTTCAGTGCTCCTTGAGGGCTGCGGGGACGGACGGAGCCGTGGGAACGGCGGTGATGCGGATGTCTGTGCCGATGCGGACGGTCTCGGCGATGTCGAGCCGGAGCGCTTCGGTGAGGGTGCCGATGCCGGCGTCGGCGAGGGCGGCGGGGCCCGCGCCGAGGAGGACCGGGGCGAGGTAGCCGACGACCTTGTCGACGGCGCCCGCGGCGACGAAGGCGCCGGCCAGGGTCGGGCCGCCTTCGAGGAGGACGGAGCGGACCCCGCGCCGGTGCAGCTCGGCGAGGAGGGCGTGCACGGAGATCCCGTGCTTGTCGTGCGGGAGCCGGGCCAGCTCCACCCCGGCGAGGTGGCGGGTGGCCGCCTCCTCGATGTCCTCGCCCACGACGATCAGGGTGGGCGCGGCGTCATCGAGGACGCGGGCGGCGGGCCGGATGGTGGCGTGGGTGTCCAGGACGACGCGCAGCGGCTGGTCGACACCGTCGATGCCGCGCACGGCGAGGTGCGGGTCGTCGGCGCGCAGGGTGCCGGAGCCGACGACGACGGCGTCGGCCTCGGCGCGCAGCCGGTGGACGTCGGCGCGGGACTCCGGGGAGCTGATCCAGCGGCTGGTGCCGTCGGCGGCGGCGATCCTGCCGTCGAGGGTCGCGGCGTACTTCCACAGGACGTACGGGCGGCCCAGGCGTACGGAGGTCAGCCAGGCGGTGTTCCCGGCCTCGGCCTCGTCCGCCAGCAGCCCCGCCGAGGTCTCGATCCCGGCGGCGCGCAGGGTGGCGCCACCGCCGCTGGCCTGCGGGTTCGGGTCGGAGACGGCGTAGACCACGCGGGCGATGCCGGCCTCGACGAGGGCCTGGGCGCAGGGTCCCGTACGGCCGGTGTGGTTGCAGGGTTCGAGGGTGACGTAGGCGGTGCCGCCGCGGGCGGCCGCTCCTGCCGCGCGCAGGGCGTGGACCTCGGCGTGCGGGCCGCCGGCGCGCTGGTGCCAGCCCTCGCCCACGACGGTGCCCGCGGCGTCGGTGATGACGCAGCCGACGACCGGGTTGGGGCTGGTGGAGCCGAGTCCGCGGGCGGCGAGCTCGATGGCTCGGCGCATGGCGCGGGTGCCCGCGTCGGGTGCTGCGTGCGCGGCGTGGGTCGCCACCGGGTCCTCCTGCCTCATCGGGCACGGACTCCGGGGCCTGTCGGGATACGACAGATGAAGCGGTACAGCTCACGCGGGGGCGCCGAGGCCGGAAAAACGGTCCGATCGGGCACATCCACAGGGATATGCCGACGAACCGCCGACGGCGGCGTACCGGTGACTGGCCCGCCGCGCACTGCCTCCCATCCGGACTTTAACCGTCGGTCCAGGAATCTCACCTGGTCAACCGGCCGCTGGCTGCGGACGGGTCGCGGACTATAACCGCCGGTTCGGAATTACACCGACCCCGGAGTGCGCTGCTACTGGTACTGAAGCCAGTCTGCCACGGGTGATCGGCGGCCATGCGGGTGATGGGGTGTGGCCTGGCTCACAGGGGAGTGTTTTTCGAGAGTCTGTCAAGGGGGCGGGGGTTGGTCCAGACCTATTGACGGGTTGGTCTAGTCCTCTTAACGTTCCCTTCATCTTCTCCCGGGAACAGCCCGTCAGATGTGCGCACGTCACGGGCCAACAAGCGCCACTCTTCTGCACGTTGTGTCCTGATGTGTCCTGCCATCCTCCCCTCCCCAGGAGGCACAATGCTGTCCCCCACACGTACGAGAGCGATGCTCCTGGCATCCGGCGCCGCAATCGCCGGACTGCTGGTGGCCGGGCTCTCGACGGGCGTCTCGCACGCCGCCGACAACGAGAGCTGTCGCCCCGACGGGCTGTACAAAACGGCCGGCGTCGACGTCCCGTACTGCTCGGTCTACGACTCCGAAGGCCGCGAGAAGATGGGCGCCGACCACCAGCGCCGCGTCATCGGATATTTCACCGGCTGGCGCACCGGCAAGAACGGCGAGCCGGCCTACCTGGCCAACAACATCCCGTGGTCCAAGGTCACCCACCTGAACTACGCCTTCGCCCACGTGGGCGCCGACAACAAGATCTCCGTCGGCGCGGACAACGCGAACAACGCCGCCACCGGGATGACCTGGCCGGGCGTCGCGGGCGCCGAGATGGACCCGGCCCTCCCGTACAAGGGCCACTTCAACCAGCTGACCAAGTTCAAGAAGCAGTACCCGAACGTCAAGACGCTGATCTCGGTCGGCGGCTGGGCGGAGACGGGCGGCTACTTCGGGGACGACGGCAACCGCGTGGCCTCCGGCGGCTTCTACTCCATGGCCACCAACGCCGACGGCTCGGTCAACCAGGCCGGCATCGACACCTTCGCCGACTCCTCCGTCGAGTTCATCCGCAAGTACGGGTTCAACGGCGTCGACATCGACTACGAGTACCCGACCACCATGAAGGACGCGGGCAACCCGCTGGACTGGCAGCTCTCCAACGGACGGCGCGCCGGCCTGGTCCAGGGCTACGCGGCCCTGATGAAGTCGCTGCGCGAGAAGCTCGACCGCGCGGGCGCCGCCGACGGCAAGCACTACCTGCTCTCCGTCGCCGCCCCCTCCTCCGGCTACCTGCTGCGCGGCATGGAGACGTTCCAGATGCAGAGGTACCTGGACTACGTCAACATCATGTCCTACGACCTGCACGGCGCCTGGAACGAGTACGTCGGCCCCAACGCCTCGCTCTTCGACGACGGCAAGGACGCCGAACTGGCGGCCGCCGGCGTGTACTCCACCTCCCAGTACGGCGGCATCGGCTACCTCAACACCGACTGGGCCTACCACTACTTCCGCGGCTCCATGCCGGGCGGGCGCATCAACATCGGCCTGCCGTACTACACCCGCGGCTTCAAGAACGTGCAGGGCGGCACGGACGGCCTGTGGGGCAAGGCCCCCGCGACCACCTGCCCGGCCGGCGCGGGCCTGACCAAGTGCGGCGACGGCGCGGTCGGCATCGACAACCTGTGGCACGACAAGGACACCAACGGGGCCGAGTCCCCGGCGGGCTCCAACCCGATGTGGCACGCCAAGAACCTGGAGAAGGGTGTCGTCGGCGACTACGTCACCAAGTACGGCTTCCCTGCGAACACCGCGCTGACCGGCACCTACGCCCGCAAGTACGACTCCACCCTGGTGGCGCCGTGGCTGTGGAACTCCCAGAAGAAGGTCTTCCTCTCCACGGAGGACGAGCAGTCCGTGGGCGCCAAGGCCGACTACGTGGTCAACAAGGGCATCGGCGGCACGATGGTCTGGGAGCTGGCGGGCGACTACGCGTACAACGCGGCCAAGGGCCAGTACGAGATGGGCGACACGCTCACCTCGCTGATGTACGACAAGTTCAAGGCGGCCGCCCCGTACGGCGCGAAGAAGGCGGGCGCGGCGCTGCCCGCCCAGGCCGTGGACATCAAGACGGAGTTCAACGAGTTCAAGCTGGGCGACTCCAACTACCCGATCACCCCGAAGCTCAAGATCACCAACAACACGAAGACGACGCTGCCCGGCGGCACCGAGTTCCAGTTCGACTACGGGACCTCGGCCCCGGACAACGCCTCGGACCAGTCCGGCTTCGGCACGAAGGTGATCAGCAGCGGCCACACGGGCAACAACGTCGGCGGGCTGAAGGGCGACTTCCAGCGGGTCTCCCTGAAGCTCCCGGCCTGGCAGACGCTGGCCCCGGGCGCCTCGGTCGACCTGGCGTTCAACTACTACCTGCCGGTTTCCACGCCCTCCAACTGGACGGTGAACATCTCCGGCACCACCTACGCCCTCGCCGGGGACCTGGCGCGCGGCACCACGGTGACGGAGCCGGGCGGCACCCAGCCCCCGACCACCCCGCCGACCACTCCCCCGACCACGCCGCCCACCACCCCGCCCCCGACGGGCGGGACCTGCACCAACCCGGCGTACGTGGCGGGCACGGTCTACAACAGCGGAAACCTCGTCTCCCACAAGGGCCACAACTGGAAGGCCCAGTGGTGGACGCAGAACGAGGAGCCCGGCACCACGGGCGAGTGGGGCGTCTGGAAGGACCAGGGCGCCTGCTGACACCCGCTGGGTGAACCCCTGACGCGAGGACCCGGTGGCCCGGCGGCCACCGGGTCCTCGCATGTGGCTGTCACATTCCGGAGGGCTGTCCGGTCTCCACTGATGAAGGCGCCCGATCGAACCAGGGAAGAACGGACACCATGAGCACCATCCTCGTCACCGGAGGCACCGGAAACCTCGGCTCGCTCGTCAGCGAGCGGCTGACCGGGGCGGGCCACGGGGTCCGCGTCCTGAGCCGGCACGCCCCGGACCACCCCGTCGACCTGCGGGACGGCAGCGGGCTGGACGCGGCGATGGCGGGCGCGGAGGTGGTCGTCCACTGCGCGAGCGACACGCGGCACGCGGGCAAGGGCGACGAGGCGGCCGCGCGGCACCTGATCGGGGCGGCCCGCCGGGCGGGGACCGTCCGGAACATCGTCTACATCTCGATCGTCGGGGTGGACGAGGTCCCCCTCGGCTACTACGAGAGCAAGCTGAGGGTGGAGCGGCTGCTGGAGGGGTCCGGGCTGGGCGTGACGATCCTGCGCACGACCCAGTTCCACGACCTGGTCGCCCAGGTGGTCGACATGGCGGCGAAGCTGCCGGTCGTACCGCTGCCGAAGGGGGTCCGGGTCCAGCCGATCGCCGTGGAGGAGGTCGCGGACCGCCTGGCGGAACTGGCGGTCCCGACCCCGTCGGGCCGCGTCCCGGACATGGGCGGCCCGGAGATCCACCCCCTGCCGGAACTGGCCCGCACCTACCTGAAGGCAACGGGCCGCCACCGCCGCATCCTCCCCGTCCCCCTGGCGGGCAAGACCTACGCGGCCTTCCGCCGAGGCGGCAACCTGACCCCGTCCCACGCGGCGGGCCGAGGCACGTTCGCGCAGTTCGCGGCGGGGCGGGGGCGGTAGGGGGCGGGGCGCTCCGCCTGGGCGGGGTGCCGGCCCGGCGGAGTCCGGGAGTTGCAGCGGGGTGGGCGGTAGACGGGAGCCGGGCGGGCGGGTCCGTCCTGCTGGTCGGTGGCTTCGGGGGTCGGGACCCAAGCGGGGGGCATCAGGGAGGGTTTGGGGGTTTCCGTCAGCCGCCGAACACTGCCTCCTGTGCCGCCTCCCGGGCGGCCTCGCGGGCTCCCGCCAGGATGGCCGAGCCGCCCAGGGACGTGGCGCGGACCGTGGTCGGGACCGGGGTCAGGGTGGTCAGGCGGTGGGCTACCCGGGCGGCCAGGGCGGGGCCGCCCGCGCGGCCCAGTTCGCCCGCCAGGACCACGCATCCCGGGTCCAGGACGGCGGCCACCGCCGCCGCGCCCAGGGCCAGGCGTTCGGCCAGGGCTTCGAGGAAGGCCTCGCCCGCGGCTCCCGCCACGGCCTCCTCCGCCGGGCCCGTGAAGCCGTGTTCGGCCGCCAGGGCCGTCACGGCGTCCCGGCCGGCCAGGGCGTGGAAGCCGCCCCCGCAGTCGGTGGCCGAAGGCAGGGCGCCGGTGCCCGGGACCGGGAGGAAGCCGATCTCGCCCGCCCCGCCGGAGGCGCCCCGGCGCAGCCGGCCGTCCAGGACCACGGCGGCGCCCACCCCGGCGCCGAGCCACAGCAGGACGAAGGAGTCGAGGTCGCGCGCCACGCCCAGGCGCTGCTCGGCGAGGGCCGCCAGGTTGGTCTCGTTCTCGACGATCACCACGGCGGGCAGGCTCCGCTGGAGGGCCGCCACGAGGTCGCGGTGCCAGGCGGGCAGGCCGCTGGTGGAGCGGAGTTCGCCGGTGGCGGGGGCGACCAGGCCGGGCGCGCCGATGACGACGGTGTGCAGCTCCTCGGCCCCGGCCTCGCGGGCGGTGCGCAGCAGGGCCGCCACCGCGTCCTCGGGGGCTCCGACGGGCAGGGCGGTCTCGGCGAGGGGGTGGCCGAGGAGGTCGGTGATGACGGCGGTCACGCTGTCGGTCCGTACGTCGAGGGCTGCCAGGTGGGCCCGGCGGGCGACGATCCCGTACAGCTTGGCGTTGGGGCCGCGCCGCTGTTCGCCCGATTCCCCGACGACCTCGATCAGTCCGGCCTCGGTGAGCCGGTCGAGGAGGTCGGCGACGGAGGGGCGGGAGAGGCCGGTCATGGTCTTGAGCTGGTTGGCCGTCAGCGGCCCGGCCTCCTGGAGGAGTTGCAGGGCCAGGCGGTCGTTGATGGCGCGGGCCGTGCTCGGCGAGGCGGGGGACGGCGGCGCCGGGCTGGGGCCGGAGGTGGGGCCGGAGGTGGGGCCGGAGGTGGGGCCGGAGGTGGGGCCGGAGGTGAGGGCTGGGGTCACGGCGCCATCCTAGGGAGTCGCATCCACTAACTATCAGGCAGGCTCCCTGATAGTTTATCTGTCATGACAGGGGAAACAGACCTCAGCCCCGCGCGCCTGCGCCGTGCCCGTTTCGCGATCGCCGCCGTGTTCTGCGCTCACGGCGCCGTCACCGGCTCCTTCGCCACCCGCATCCCCTGGATCCAGGAGCACGCCCAGCTCAGCGCGGGCACCCTGGGCCTCGCCCTCGCCTTCCCCGCCCTGGGCGCGGCGCTCGCGATGCCGCTGGCCGGGCGGATCAACCACCGTTTCGGTGCCCGCGCCGCACTGCGCGCCCTGCTCGCGCTGTGGACCCTCTCCCTCGTCCTCCCGAGCCTGGCCCCGAACCTGCCCACCCTCTGCTTCGCGCTCTTCGTCTACGGAGCCACCTCCGGCATGTCGGACGTGGCGATGAACGCGCTCGGCGTGGAGACCGAGAACCGGCTGCGGCGCTCGATCATGTCCTCGCTGCACGGCATGTGGAGCGTGGGCGCGCTCCTCGGCTCGGCCGCCGGTACGGTCGCCGCGCACGCCGGGGCCGACGCCCGGCTGCACCACCTGATCGCCGCCTGCGCGCTCACCGCGGCCGGGCTGGTCGCCGTACGGGGCGTGCTCGATCTGAAGGCGGCCGCGGACGCGGAGGCTCCGGCGCACTTCGCGCTGCCGCCGAAGTCCGCGGTGCTGATCGGGGCGATCGGGTTCTGTGCGGTCTTCGCGGAGGGCGCGAGTCTGGACTGGTCGGCGGTCTACCTGCGGGACGTCCTGGACACCGACGCCGGTCTGGCGGCGGCCTCCACCACGGCCTTCGCGCTGACCATGGCCGTCGCCCGGCTCGCCGGGGACCGGGTGGTGGACCGGTTCGGGGCCGTGCGCACGGTCCGGGTGGGCGGGGTGCTCGCGACCGCGGGCGGGCTGCTCGTGGTGACGGCCCGGCACCCCGCGGCGGCGATGGCCGGCTTCGGGCTGATCGGGCTCGGCATCGCAGTGGTGGTGCCGCTGGCCTTCGCGGCCGCGGCGCGCAGCGGGCCGGCCCCGGCGCAGGCCATCGCGGGCGTCGCGACGATCACGTACACGTCCGGGCTGATCGCGCCGTCGGCGATCGGCGCCGTGGCGGACGCGACCTCGCTCGTGGTGTCCTTCGGGCTGGTCACCCTGCTGGCGTTCGCGCTGGTGGCGGGGGCGGCCGTACTGCGGCAGAAGCCGTCCGGACAAGGGCTTGACCAGGCCAATCAAGAAAAACCTGCCGCAATCCGGCCGTAAAATATCGCTGGCCCGCGCAGTGAACCGACTCCGTGCGGCCTCGATGCTTGACCGGCTGACGAAACGGAAGTGGTGGACCATGGGCTTCGGCGTGCGCTGGACCCTGCACGGAGACGGGCGGACCCCCGCCCCCGGCGCGGTGGTACGGCCGGACGAGCGGCTTTCGTGGCCGCGGACCGCCGGGCTCGGCGCCCAGCACGTCGTGGCGATGTTCGGCGCGAGCTTCGTCGCGCCGGTTCTGATGGGTCTGGACCCGAACCTGGCCATCATGATGTCCGGTATCGCGACGGTCATCTTCCTCCTCGCGACGCGCGGCCGGGTCCCCTCCTACCTGGGCTGTTCGCTCTCCTTCGTCGGCGTCGCCGCGGCGATCCGCGCCTCGGGCGGGGACAGCGCCGTGGTGACCGGCGCGGTCTTCGTCGTCGGCGCCGCGCTGTTCCTGGCCGGTCTCGCCGTGCAGCGCTTCGGCGCGCGGATCATCCACGCGGCGATGCCTCCGGTGGTGACGGGCGCGGTGGTCATGCTGATCGGCTTCAACCTGGCGCCGGTGACGGCCTCGACGTACTGGCCGCAGGACCAGTGGACGGCGCTGCTGACCATGGCGTTCACGGGGCTCGCGGTGGTCTGCCTGCGCGGCTTCTGGTCGCGCATCGCGATCTTCCTCGGGCTGGTCTTCGGGTACGCGCTCTCCTGGATCCTGGACCTGGTCTTCGGGAAGATCCACTCCCCCGCGGGCGGGGCCGAGGCCGTCGACCACTGGCGCCTGGACCTCTCCGGGGTGGGCAAGGCCGACTGGATCGGGCTGCCGTCCTTCCACGCACCGGAGTTCCAGTGGTCGGCGATCCTGATCGCGCTGCCGGTGGTGATCGCGCTGATCGCCGAGAACGCCGGGCACATCAAGGCCGTCGGCGAGATGACCGGCGACCCGCTGGACGACAAGCTCGGCACCGCGATCGCGGCGGACGGCGCCGCGTCCATGCTGTCGACGGCGGTGGGCGGCCCGCCGAACACCACGTACTCCGAGAACATCGGGGTCATGGCCGCGACCCGGGTCTACTCCACGGCGGCGTACTGGGCGGCGGCGGGCTTCGCGCTGCTCTTCGGGCTGTGCCCCAAGTTCGGCGCGGTCGTCGCGGCGATCCCGGGCGGGGTGCTCGGCGGCATCACGGTCATCCTGTACGGAATGATCGGCCTGCTCGGCGCCCAGATCTGGATCAACGGGCGGGTGGATCTGCGCAATCCGCTGAACCTGGTGCCGGCCGCGGCGGGCATCATCATCGGCGTGGGCGGCGTGAAGCTGCAGATCACCGACAGCTTCGAGCTCGGCGGCATCGCGCTGGGCACGATCGTGGTGATCACCGGCTACCACGCGCTGCGCTACTTCGCCCCCGCGCACCTGAAGCGGCAGGAGCCGCTGCTGGACTCGGGCACGTCCGCCTACGACGACCGGGACGACAAGGACGACAAGGACAAGAAGGACGGCATGGACACGCCGCGTTGACGCGGATGTTGACGGGGTTTCGCCCGAACCGGGGAAGCGTACGGCCAAGTTCCCCGGATCCGGGCCGGTGCCTGCAACTCTGCCTCCCATGGAAGCGGTGCTGGCGCGGATGCGCGCCCTGGACGAGCGGCTCCCGCCGCAGGACGGTGTCGCCGTCTTCAACCGGGTCTACCTGACGGTCACGGAGACCCTGCACCGGCGCATCGGCAGCGGCGGCTTTCCGGCGCCGCGGCGGGCCGAGACGCTCAGCGTGCGGTTCGCCGAGCGGTACCTGGCGGCGGTGGAGGCGGACCGGGCCCCGGCCTGCTGGCGCCCCCTGCTCCAGAACCGCCGCCACCCGGGGATCCGCCCGCTCCAGCACGCCCTGGCCGGGATCAACGCGCACATCGGGCACGACCTGGCGGTGGCGGTGGTGTCCACGTGCCGCGCCCTGGAGTGCGAGCCCGCCGCCCTCGAAGCCGACTTCGACCGGGTGGGCGACACCCTGGTCGCCCTGGAGGAACACATCCGGGAGGACCTGATGCCGGGCCCGGACCTCCTGGAGATCGCCGACCCGCTGACCCACCTGGTCGGATCGTGGAGCCTGGACCGCGCCCGTGCGGGCGCCTGGGCGGCAGCCCGCCTGCTGTGGACGCTGCGCCGCTCGCCCGAACTGGCCGAGGAGTTCCGCGAGTCCCTCGACGCCGGGGTCGGCCTGGTGGGCCGCTGTCTGCTGACGCCGACGGGCTCACATCCGGTACGACCTGCGTATACATCCGTCTAACCTGGCCGGGTGACCAGCTTCGCCACGCACCGCCTCCGGGTGCACGACACCGCCCGCCCGCCGTACCGGCGGCTGTCGGCGCTGCGCACCTGCCTGACGGAGTTCTCTCCGTACGGTTTCTACGCCACCTACCACCACCTGTGCCGCAGTGCGGGGATCCCGCGCGACCTGGGCGAGGATCCCGAGTCGCTGGTGCGGGCGGTGGAGGAGCTGCACGAGGCACGGCAGGTGTGGCTGGACGCGCTCGCGGCGTGGCAGGTCGGGCGGCGGGCGCAGAAGCGGGCGGGTGTGCGCCGGCCGGACCCCCCTCAGCCGTCGGACTGGCTGTTCTGGCCGGACCCGGAGTTCCATCCCGGGGGCCGGCTCGTCGACGTGATGCCCGGGGTGATGCGGGGGCGGCCCGACGTCGAGGGCCACCAGGGCCGGGACGGCGTGTGCCCCGTGTGCCGGTCCGACCGGGGAACCGTGGAGTGGGACCGCGACGGGTACGGGATCCGCACCCTGTGCGCGGGGTGCGGTCTCGGGCTGGGCCGCAGGCCGTCCGAACATGCGGACGTACGGCAGCGGATCGAGGTGCGCGGCGCGTTCCGGCGGCGCAGGCACCTCATCTGGACGCGGGCCCTGGAGGCGTGAGTACGGGGGCATGAAAACGGGCCGCCGCCGCGTTCGTGCGCGGAGGCGGCCCGTGGCCATGGGTGCCGGGGAGGTCAGTCCTCGGGGAGTTCGACCGGCGCGATCTCGTCGTAGACGTCGCCCGGGCCCGGGTTGGTGGCGTCCGTGGAGCCGCCGAGGTGGTGCATGACGCCCCAGACCGCGTTCAGGGCGGTCTGGACGGCGCCCTCGGCCCAGCCGGCCGTCCAGGAGATGTCGTCGCCCGCGAGGAAGATGCCGCGCTTGTCCTCGGGGAGGCGGTCCTGCATGAAGTGGGTGAACAGGCGCCGCTGGTAGCGGTAGTGACCCGGCAGGTTGGCCTTGAACGCGCCCATGAAGTAGGGCTCGTTCTCCCACGACACGGTCACCGGGTTGCCGATGATGTGGCGGCGGATGTCGACCTTCGGGTAGATCTCGCCGAGGGACTTCAGCATGACCTCCATCCGCTCGTTCGCGGACAGCGGCAGCCACTTCAGGCTGTCGTCGCACCAGGTGTAGGACAGGCAGATGACGGCCGGCTTGTCCGGGCCGTTGTCCAGCAGGTACGTACCGCGGGTCATGCGGTCCGTCAGGGTCATCGACATGACGTCGCGGCCCGTCTCCTCGTCCTTGTCGAGCCAGAAGGGGCGGTCGACCGGGATGAAGAGCTTGCTGGACTCCATGTAGTGGGTGCGCTCGATCGCCGTCCAGTGGTCGATCGGGAAGAGCGTGTCGTCGCACGCGATCTTCGACAGGAGCATCCAGGACTGGGCCGTGAAGATCGCGGCGCGGTACGTACGGATGTCGCCGGACGCGTCGGTGACCGTGATGCGGTTGCCGGCCGTGCGGTGCAGGCGGGTCACCGCGGGGCGCGGGGTGCCCTCGTGCAGGGAGGACAGCGACGTGCCCTGGGCCCAGTGGATGATCTTCTCGGGCTCGCGCTCCCACAGGCGCGTCGGGAGCTGCTGCGAGCCGCCCACGATGCCGCGGTGGTGGTCGTCGGCCTCGGTGTAGACGACGCGCAGGATCTCCAGGATGGAGTTCGGGAAGTCGGTGTCCCAGCCGCCGGTGCCGAAGCCGACCTGGCCGAAGATCTCGCGCTTGCGGAAGGACTGGAAGGCCTCGGACTTGCAGAGGAAGCCGTAGAAGGTCTCGTCGTCGAGCTTCTCGACGAGCTTCGCCCAGATCTCGCGGATGCGCGGGACGTCCCGCTCGCGCATCGCGGTGTTCATGTCGGAGAAGTCGGCGCCCTCGTCCAGGCAGGCGTTCCACGCGGCGGACACGTCGCGGTAGACCTGCGGGAGGTCGGCGATGGTCTCGGCGTAGTGGGTCTCGCCCTTGAGGTCGACGACCGTGGAGGGGGTGGACTCGGCGAGCGGGTTCGGGAAGGGCTCCGTCACCAGGCCGACGAGGTCGATGTAGTGCTGGAGGGCGGTGGAGGACGGCGGGAAGCGCATGGCGCCCATCTCCGCGGTCAGGCCCTCGGTGCCGGCGCCCTCGAAGCCGACGGTGCGCAGGCGGCCGCCGATCTGGTCGGCCTCGTAGACGACGGGCTTGAGGCCCATCTTCATCAGCTCGTAGGCGGAGATGATGCCGGACAGTCCGCCGCCGATGACGGCGACCTCGGTGCCGTGCTCGGTCGCCGGTATCTGGCCCAGGCCCGCCGGGTGGGCGAGGAAATCGTCGTACGCGTACGGGAAGTCCGGGCCGAACATGGTGATCGGCGGCTGTCCGTCGCTGTGCGGGACGGCGGTGGTGGGCACCGTGGACGTCATGGGGGTACGTCTCCTTGCGGCAGAGCTGGGGGAAGCGGGGGTTTTAGACGAGGGAGGCGTAGAGCCCGGGGCGCCGGTCGCGCAGGTAGGGGTTGGCCGTGCGCGACGCCTGCAGCAGCTCGGGGTCGGCCTCGCCGAACACCAGCTCCTCGCCGCGGCCGGCCCGGGTCCGGGTGACCCCGTCGGGGCTCGCCAGGCAGCTGAGTCCGACGAACTCGAACTCGCCTTCCGGACCGGTGCGGTTGACGTACGCGATGTACATCTGGTTCTCGAAGGCCCGTACGGGGACGAGCTGTTCGGCGACGAACTGGAACGGGTGCATCTGCGCGGTCGGCACCAGGAGGAGGTCGGTGCCGGCGAGCGCGTGGGCCCGGACGTTCTCGGGGAACTCCACGTCGTAGCAGATCATGATGCCGATGCGGAGGCCGCCGAGGTCCGCCTGGACCACCGTGGTGTCACCGGGGGTGAAGGCGTCCTGTTCGAAGCAGCCGAAGAGGTGCGTCTTGCGGTAGTTCGCGAGGCGCTCCCCGTCGGGGCCGATGAGCTGGGCCGCGTTGTACACGGCCTCGCCCGACCGCTCGGGGTAGCCGTACAGGACGGCGACCCCGTGGCGGCGGGCGATCTCGCCGATGGCGCGGGCGGACATGCCGTCGGCCGGCTCGGCGAGGGCGGCGATGTCCTCGATCTCCAGCGCGTAGCCGGTGAGGAACATCTCCGAGGTCACGAGGAGCCCGGCCCCGCTCTGTGCGGCGCGCGATGCGGCCTCTTCGAGCGCCTTGAGGTTCTCGGCGGTGTCGCCGAGCCGTCCGGAGCTCTGGAGGAGGGCGGTGCGCAGCGGGGGCATGGACTACCTCTGTGGCAGGAGGGGTGGGGGTCATAAGACGGTACGTTCGGGCGTTCGACCCGGACAAGCCGTGACCGTTGCGCTGCGCGCATCGATTCGTTGCGTGTTCCGGGGCGGGTGCGGTGATTCGTTGCGCGGGGCCCCGTGAGGCCCCGCGGACCCCCTTACGAGGCCGTGCGGAAGGCCGGGTGCGCGCCCAGGAAACGTAGATCGTCGAGGATGTCGGGGGTGTGGTTGGAGACGACGCGGCCGCTCCAGGTGTCGACGAGGGCGGGGACGGTCAGCTCGCCGTCGAAGTGGTGGCCGGCGGCCTCGTAGGCGAGGCGCAGCGCGGTGTGTCCGGGGGCGTCGGCGTCTGCGCCGGGGGCCGGGGCGAGGACGGTGGCGGCGACGGAGTCCGCGAGGCCCAGCTCGGCGAGGGCGGCGGTCACCCGCAGGGAGCGGGGACAGCCGGCGGAGAGGTAGAGGCGGTAGCGGTGCGGGACCGGGGAGAACCCGGCGCCTATGCGGCCGCGCAGGGCGGGGGCGGGTCCGGTGCGGGGCAGGACGGTGTGCGACATGACTCTCCTGGGGCGGGCGCGGGCTCCTGGCGGAGGGCTTACGGAGTCGGTCGGGGCGGTGGCGCGGTCGGCGCGGGGGCTCCTCGCGGGGCCGTGGGGTCAGCCGAGGGGCCGGCGCGGTCGGCGTCGGGGGTCCTGGCGGAGGCCGTATCGGGTCGGCCGAGAGGCAGCGCGGTCAGCGCCCGTCCCGTGTCGGCGGCGGTAGGGCATCAGCCGGGAAGCCCGCGCGGTCGGCGCCGGACCCGTGGCCGGACCCGTGGCCGTACGGCGTCAGCCGCGAGGGCTCGTGGCGGAGGGCGTACGGGGTCAGGCTCGCGGGCCGAAGGCGCTGCAGACCCGCAGGAGGTCGATGTGCAGGCGCCGGGTCAGCCACCAGCGGCGGAGGGTCTGCGCCCCCGCGTCCGCCGTCCTGGCCTCGTCCACCAGTCCCCGCCCCCCCGTCCCGTCATGGGCGCCCCGCCCTGCGGTGGTTACCCTTCCCGCGGGGGGCGCCGGCCAATCGTGGCCGTCCCCGCAGTCTCATGGCGGCGTACGGGGCCGTCAAGAAGGCGGTGACGACCGACCGCGTCGCCGCACCGACGGAAGGAGCTCCGCACCCATGTCCGCCGAGGTACTCGACAATCCGGTCTGGACCGCGCTGAACGGGCCGCACCGCGGCTTCGCGGAGCACGGCCCCGCGGGCCTGGCCGCCCGCTACACCGGGGACACCACCCCGTTCGCCGGGCTCTCCGATCCGGAGGATCCGCGCGCCTGGGCGGACCTGGCCGAGCTGGCGGGGCCCGGGGAGGAGGTCTGGCTGACCGGGCTGCCGACGCCGCCGGCGGGGTGGGAGACGGTGCTGAACCTGCCGGGCGTCCAGCTGGACGGGAGCGGGGTACGGGCCGAGGCGGCGCCGGAGGCGGTGGTGCTGGGGCCCGGCGACGTGCCGGAGATGCTGGAGCTGGTCGAGCTGACCCGGCCGGGGCCGTTCCTGGACCGGACGGTGGAGCTGGGCACGTACCTCGGGATCCGGCACGAGGGGCGGCTCGTCGCGATGGCGGGGGAACGGATGCGGCCGCCGGGGTGGTCGGAGATCAGTGCGGTGTGCACGCATCCGGAGCACCGGGGGCGGGGGCTGGCGGCCCGGCTGGTGCGGGCGGTCGCGCGGGAGGTCCGGGAGCGGGGGGACGTGCCGTTCCTGCACGCGGCGGCGTCCAACACGTCCGCGGTCCGGCTCTACGAGGCGATGGGGTTCGCGTTGCGGCGCGAGCCGGTCTTCCTGGGGCTGCGGACCCCGGCCAAGGAGGCCTGACCGTCGGGTGCCTACGCAGGCGCGCCGGACGTGAAGCGGCGGAGCAGGGGCGAGAGGACCAGGACCGACTTGGTGCGTTCCACGAACGGTTCGCCCGCGATGCGTTCCAGTACGCGCTCGAAGTGCCGCATGTCGGAGGCGAAGACCTGGACGAGGGCGTCCGCGTCGCCGGTGACGGTCGACGCGGACACCACCTCGGGGTACCGCTCCAACCCTCGCCGGATGTCGTCCGGCGAGGTGTTGTGGCGACAGTAGATCTCGATGAAGCCCTCGGTCTCCCAGCCCATCGCGGCCGGGTCCACCCGGACCGTGAAGCCCGTGATGGCGCCCTCGGCCCGCAGCCGGTCCACGCGCCGCTTCACGGCGGGGGCGGAGAGCCCGACCTCGGAGCCGATGTCCGCGTAGGAGCGGCGGGCGTCCTCGGCGAGGGCGTGCACGATGCGTTCGTCGAGATCGTTCAGTCGCACTGCGGGTGGATCACTTCTCTGCTGTGGCCAATGTGGAGCGGCGCATGCCGTACAGGAAGTAGACCACGATGCCGACGATCATCCAGCCACCGAAAACGATCCAGGTGGCGGTATCCAGGCTGAACATCATGTAGACGCAGGCCGCGACGCCGAGGATCGGCGTGACGGGGAAGAGCGCCACCTTGAAGGTGCGCGGCATGTCCGGGCGGGTCTTGCGCAGCACCACGACCGCGACGTTCACGAGGCCGAAGGCGAACAGCGTGCCGATGCTGGTGGCGTCCGCCAGCTTGCCCAGGGGGATGAAGGACGCGAGGGCGCCGCAGAAGAGGGAGACGATGACCACGTTGGCGCGGGGCGCGCCGGTCTTCTCGTCGACCTTGGCGAAGACCTTGGGGACGAGGCCGTCGCGGGACATCGCGAAGAGGATGCGGGTCTGGCCGTAGAGGACGGCGAAGACGACGGAGGCGATGGCGACGACGGCACCGGCGGCCAGCACGACGCCCCAGAAGCTGTGGCCGGTGACGTCGGTCATGATCTGCGCGAGCGCGGCCTCGGTGCCTTCGAAGTCCTGCCACGGCATGGCGCCGACGGCGACGAAGGCGACGATGACGTAGAGGACCGTGACGATCAGCAGCGAGAGCATGATCGCGCGCGGCAGGTCCCGCTTGGGGTTCTTGGCTTCCTCACCCGCGGTGGAGGCGGCGTCGAAGCCGATGTAGGAGAAGAACAGCGAGGCGGCGCCGGCGCTGATGCCGGTGATGCCGAGGGGGGCCAGCGGGGCGTAGTTGCCGGCCTTGATGCCCATGAAGCCGATGCCGATGAAGAGCAGCAGGGTGACGATCTTCACGCCGACCATGATCGAGTTGATCCGGGCGCTCTCCTTGGCGCCGCGCATCAGGAAGACCATCGAGAGCAGGACGACGATCAGTGCCGGCAGGTTGATGAAGCCGCCTTCGCCCAGCGGCGCCGAAACGGCTTCGGGGATGGTGACCCCTATCGTGCCGTCGAGGAGTTCGTTGAGGTAGTCGCCCCAGCCCACGGCGACCGCCGCCACGGAGACGCCGTATTCCAGGACCAGGCACCAGCCGCACACCCAGGCGATGAACTCGCCCATGGTGGCGTAGGCGTACGAGTACGAAGACCCGGAGACCGGGACGGATCCGGCCAGCTCCGCGTAGGACAGGGCGGAGAAGAGCGCGGTCAGGCCGGCGATGACGAACGAGATCATCACGGCCGGACCGGCCTTGGGAGTGGCGGTGCCGAGGACGACGAAGATGCCGGTGCCCAGCGTGGCGCCGATGCTGATCATCGTCAGCTGCCACATGGTGAGGGAGCGGCGCAGCGAGCCGCCCTCGCCCTGGCCGCCCTCGGCGACGAGCTGCTCGACGGGCTTGCGGCGGAGCAGGGCGTGGACGGGCCTGCGGGGCTCGGTCGTGACGGGTGGCGCCTGGCCGGTGTCGAGCACGAAGGGACTCCTTCTTCACTGCGGATGGGGACTGTCAGGCGTCGACCGCAGCGGTCCGGAGCAAGGATCAGGCAGAAGCCCGCCTGGGCATGGGGGACCGCCGAGCAGGCGGTCCTCGCCACTCCACGTACAGCGAGTGAGCCTACGAGCTGAGTGATACCGCCCGTAATGCACCATCCTTGCACATTGGCGCACGATCGTTGCGCGGATCTGTCCTGGATGGTCCTTTGTTGCGCGCGGACGATCGATCACTGCGCAGACCGCCATCGCCCCCTTTCTTGACACTTCGTCAGATCTGCCGCAGCGTGCCGCCATGGATCTGGACGTGCTCTACGAGATCGACGTGCCGAGGCCCTGGCACGGAGCCCACCCGCACGGTCAGCGGGCCGCCGAGCAGCGCGCCTACCGGGAGGCCGTCGAGCAGATCCGGCTGGCCGACCGGATGGGCTTCCGCACGGTGTGGGCGGTCGAGCACCACTTCCGCGAGGGCCGCTCCCACTGCCCGGCCCCCGAGGTGCTCCTCGGGCACCTGGCCGGGCTGACCGAGCGGATCCGGCTCGGCTTCGGGGTGACCCTGACCCCCTTCGGCTTCACGCCTCCGCAGCGGATCGCGGAGAAGGTGGCCACCGTGGACGTGCTGTCCGGGGGCCGTGTGGAATGGGGCACCGGGCGCTCCACGCCCATGGAGCAGGCGGCCTTCGGGGTGGACCGGGAGAGGTCGCGCGACGACTGGCGCGAGGCGATCGGGATCGTGGCCGGCATGTGGCGGGAGGAGTACTTCGCCTACGAGTCGGAGCGGTTCCGCTTCCCGCGCCGCATGGTGACGCCGAAACCCGTCCAGGATCCGCATCCGCCCGCCTGGATGGCGGCCACCTCCCCCGGCTCGGCCGAGGTGGCGGGGGCGGCCGGGCTCGGGCTGCTCTCGTTCTCGATCATGCAGCCGCTGGAGGCGATGGCCCGGCAGGTGGCGGCCTACCGGAATGCCGCGCGCGCTCCGCGGCCGCTCACCGACGTCACGACGGACCGGGTCAGCGCCTACACCCTCGTCCACGCGACGGCGCCGGGCACGGCACCCGGCGCCCGCGTGTGGGACTCGGTGGCCTGGTGGTATTCGAACCTGGCGCAGTTCACGCTGGAGTGGGAGCTGCCGCACCTGGATGCCGCGGAACGCGAGCGGACCTTCCCGCTGCTCACCCCGATCCTGGAAGGGGAAGTTCCGGTACGGGAGTTCAGCGACGGGGACATGATCCTGATCGGGGACGCGGAGACGATCGTCGCCAAGGCCAAGCGGTACGCGGACCTCGGCGTGGACCAGTTGATCTGCTACGTGCAGTGGGGATACCTGGAGCACCGGGAGATCCTGCGGACCATCGAGATCCTGGGGAAGGAAGTCATTCCGGAACTCGTCCGCTACGAGCCCCGGACGACCGCCCCGTGACCGCGCCGACCGCCGGCGGCGCCGAAGGCCTCGACACCTCCCCCGTGCCCGACTACGCCGCCCTGCACCGCCTCGACGGCCGCCGGATCGTGCTGCTCGGCGCCGGCAACGGCATCGGCCGCCAGACCGCCCACGCCCTCGCCGCCGCGGGCGCCCGCGTGCTGTGCGCGGACCTCGACGGCGAACGCGCCCGGGCCGTCGCCGCCGAGACCGGGGGCGTCCCGTACACCGCCGACGTGACCCGCCGCGCGGCCGTACGGGACCTCTTCGCGCGCGCCCCCGCGCTGCTGGGCGGCCCGGTGGGCGGGGTGGTCGACATCGTCGGCATGGCCCGGTACGCGGGCCTGCCCGACCTCGACGACGCCGGCTGGGACTGGCACTTCGACGTGGTCCTGCGGCACGCCTGGCTCGCCGTCCAGTACGGCGGCGAGGCCGTCGCCGCGGCCGGCGGCGGCCCGCTCGTCTTCGTGGCCTCGGTCTCGGGCCTGACGGCGGCCCCGCTGCACGCCGCGTACGGGGCCGCGAAGGCCGGGCTCATGGCATTGGTGCGCTCCGCGGCGGTGGAACTGGGTCCGCGCGGGGTACGGGTGAACGCGGTGGCGCCGGGGGTGGTGTGGACGCCGCGGGTCGCCGCCCTGCTCGGACCCGAGGGTCGGCGGCGCAACGCGGAGAACGCCCCGCTGGGCCGGGTCGCCGGGACCGCGGACATCGCGGCCGCCCTGTATTTCCTCGTCTCGCCGCTGTCCTCGTACGTGACGGGACAGACTCTGGTGGTGGACGGCGGGGTCGGAGTGAAGTTCCCGTATCCGACGATCGGAGGCGAAGAGTGATACCACCGGGCGCCGAGACCGACACCGGGACCGACGGCCACGCCGGCGGCCCCTGGCTGGACCCCGGCCCCTTCCTGCGCGGGGTCGCCTGGCTGGACAAGGGCCGCCCGGTGCGGGCGGACCCGGCGGACACCATGCGGCTGCCGTGGGACACGGGCGAGCGGGCCACCCTGCCCATCGGGGTGCGGCTGGAGTTCACCACCGAGACCGCGCACGCGGTGGAGATCCGCTACCGGGCGACCGTGCCCGGCCCCACCGACGCCCTGCGCGACCTCGCGCACGTCTTCGCGCTGTGGGACCGGCACGGAGTGGTCTGCGAGGTGTTCGGCGAACCGGCCGCGGAGGCCGTCGTACGGATGGAACTGCACGGCGGCGGCGGCCCCTTCACCCTCCACCCGCCCGAGACGCAGTCCCCGCTCGTCCTCGGCCTGCGCGGGATCGGCGGCCCGCTCGCGCCGGCCCCGCCCGCCCCGCGCTGGGTGGTCCACGGCGACTCCATCACCGAGGGATGGTGGTCCACCCGCCCCGCCCACGGCTGGCCCTCGGTCACCGGCCGGGCGCTGGGCTGGGACACCGTCAACCTCGGCTACGCGGGCGCCGCCCGCGGTGAACTCGCCACCGCCGAACAGCTCGCGGGCCTGCCCGCCGATGTCCTCACGCTCGCCTTCGGCACCAACTGCTGGTCCCGGGTGCCGTATTCGGCGCCGCTCCTCTACGAGACCACGCGCGTGTTCCTCGAACTGGTCCGGCAGGGGCATCCGCGGACCCCGCTCCTGCTGGTCTCCCCCGTCCTGCGGCCCGACGCCGAGCGGACCCCGAACCGGCTCGGTGCCACCCTGGGCGCGCTGCGCGACGCGATGGAACGCGCCACCCGGGACCGGATCGCCGCCGGGGACGACCGGTTGGCCGTGCTGCCGGGCCGGGACCTGCTGGGACCCGAGCACCTGGAGGACGGGCTGCACCCCAACGACGCGGGACACCGGGTTCTGGGCCTCGCTGTGGCCACGGCCCTGCGGCGCGCCGGGTTCGACGGGGGGTGAGTGAAACACCCCACAGCGGTCGCCGTGAACAGATCTCTCCCATCGGGGCGTGTCCTGAGCACAGTTGCCGGCGCTGAGGCGGCGGACACGACAGACACCACAGTGGGAGAGATCAAGATGGGCATGAAGCGCGGAACCACCCTTGCCGCGGCCGCGATCGCCGTCGTCCTGGCCGCGAGCGCCTGCGGTCCGGCGGACGACAAGGCCGCCGACACGGCCAAGCCGGCCGGCGCCGCCTCCGCCCAGGCCTCCTCACCGGCCCCGGCGGCGGACGGCTCCGGCGCGAAGCCCGCCGGACAGCTGGCGGTCGCCACCGGTGAGCAGCTCGGCTCGGTCCTCACCGACGGCGCCGGGCTCACCCTCTACCGCTTCGACAAGGACACCGCCAAGCCGTCGAAGTCGAACTGCGACGGGGACTGCGCGAAGACCTGGCCGGTGGTCGCGGCCGGCGACGCCACCGCCGCGGCGGGCATGGACCCGGCGCTGCTGGGCGAGGTGGTGCGCAGCGACGGCACCAAGCAGCTGACGGTGGCCGGCTGGCCCGCGTACCGCTTCAACAAGGACACCAAGGCCGGCGACCTCAACGGCCAGGGCGTCGGCGGGGTGTGGTTCGCGTTCGCCCCGGACGGCAAGAAGGCGGCGAAGGCGGCTCCGACCGCGGGCGGTGCGGCCGAGGCGGGCGCGGGTCTGTCCGTGGCGAAGGACCCCAAGCTCGGCGACCACATCGTCGACGGCAAGGGCATGACCGTCTACCGGTTCAAGCCGGACACCGCGTGGCCGATGGTGTCCAAGTGCGAGGGCGACTGCGTGGCCAAGTGGCCGGTCGTCCCGCCGGTGGACAAGGCGAACGCCAAGGGCATCACCGAGCGCAACTACCTGGTGCTGGACCGCCCGGACGGCAAGAAGCAGCAGACGGTCGACTGCTGGCCCGTCTACACCTTCACCGGTGACAAGAAGCCCGGCGACATCAACGGGCAGGGCGTGGGCGGCACCTGGTACGCGGTCTCCCCCGACGGCAAGCTCATCACCGTCCAGTAGCCCGGGCCCTCCCCGCCCCCGCTCCCCCTCCCCCCACCCTTCCGACCGCGCGGCCCCTCGCCCACCTCCCCCAGGGCAGGGGCCGCGCACCGTTCCGCCCCGGCCGGGCCGTGCCTAGACTCGGCCGCATGCTGCGCGTACTGGCCGTCGACGACGAGAAGCCGCTCCTGGAGGAGCTCCTCTACCTGCTGCGCTCCGATCCCCGGGTGCGCAGCGCGGAGGGGGCCTCGGACGCCACCGAGGCGCTGCGCCGGATCACCCTGGCCCTGGAGGCCGGGCCGGACGGGGCGGACGGCATCGACGTGGTCTTCCTCGACATCCACATGGCCGGGCTGACCGGTCTGGACATCGCCCGGCTGCTGGCCGGGTTCGCGCGGCCGCCGCTGATCGTGTTCGTCACCGCCCACGAGGGTTTCGCCGTACAGGCCTTCGACCTCAAGGCCGTGGACTACGTGCTCAAGCCCGTACGCCCGGAGCGGCTGGCCGAGGCCGTCCGGCGGGCGTGCGCGCAGCTGGGCCGGAGCGGGGAGGCTCCGCCGCCGGTCACCGAGCCCGCTTCGACCGTGCCGGTGCAGCGCCGGCCGGCCGCCGAGGTCACCATCGCCGACCGCACTCCCGACCAGATCGCCGTCGAACTGGGCGGCGTCACCCGCTTCGTGGCCATCGCCGACATCGCCTACGTCGAGGCCCAGGGGGACTACGCCCGCCTGCACACCGACGAGGGCAGCCACCTGGTCCGGATCCCGCTGTCCACGCTGGAGGAGCGGTGGGCGGCGCGCGGGTTCGTACGGATCCACCGACGGCACCTGGTGGCGCTGGCCCGCATCGACGAACTCCGGCTGGACGCGGGCACGACGAGCGTGCGGGTCGGGTCGGCCGAGCTCCAGGTGAGCCGTCGCCACGCGCGGGAGCTGAGGGACCTCCTGATGCGGCACGCGACCGGCTGACCGTCCGGCGGCGCCGGGGTGCCGTTCGTCGCACGGCGAGTGGCGTACGGCGATCCGGCGGGGCCGGCCGCCGCCGATGGGGGGCGCGCCCGCGTATCGTGGATCTTCCGGCGCGGGAGGAGCGTGATGTCCGAAATCCAGGCACTGCTCGACGCGCTGAACGGCCTGCCGCGTGCGCTGCCGGCGGGGCCGACCGAGGCGGAGGCGCTGCTGGCCCGCCTGCGGAGTGCGGCCGCTCGGTGGGCGGATGTCCTGTACGAGGCCGGGGAGGGTGTCCGCGGCCAGGTCCCACCCCGTGCGGAGGCGGCACTGACGCTGGCCTTCCGGCGGGCGGAGGAGTCGTACGTCGAGCTGGAGATCGCCCTCCGCGACTGCGCGGAACACCGCGACCCGGCCGTCTGACCGCGTCGCCGCTGCGCGGGGCCTTCCCCCACCCCGCCCCTTCCCGAAACTGGGGCTCCGCCCCAGACCCCGCGCCTCAAACGCCGGCGAGGCTGGATATGCCGCCGCGCGGCAATTCCAGCCCGCCCGGCGTTTGAGGGCACGGG